>JBJEVB010000054.1:0-34784 GCA_051884155.1 Candidatus Coproplasma sp.
GTTTATTATGACCGACTTACCTTTAGGCACAAACAATGCGCCTGAGTAGTTAGAACTCATAGTCGTATAATTACTATAAAACGAATATGAATCTACGAATGCACCACCATAAGAATTTACGGTGGCAGAATCAAGTGAATTTACAAAAACTTTATAGCCTGTAGTACTTTCAACAAACCAATCCCTACCAAATTCAGTTCTGTACAGATTTGTATAAGCACTAGTGCTGTAGGCAAGTGAATTTTCTTCTGCCGCTACAGGAGTAGCTACCCAGTCACTTGTAAGCGTGAAGGTCTTGGGATTCCCTTCGCTACTCGTGGTAACCGCTTGTCGCCAAGCCGAAGCATAAGAAGTTTCAACATAAGTCTGCGCTACGGAATATTTATTGTACGAAAAATTTTTAAAATATATATTATCTTCTGCGTACGCAATATCGTTCGAAGGGTCGATTGAGCTATCGTTTAAAGGGGACTTGCCGCTTAAACCGACAAATCCTAAGACGGTCGACACCGCCAAAGTTATAAACGTAATGCAGGCAAGCACCACTTTCCAAAGTTTGGAACGGCGTAAATCTGCACGGATAGCTTCACCGTGCGTGAACCTTGCATCTACTTGATTGCCTTGATTGACTTTATTTAGCTTTTTGTTCTTCATAGTTTCACCTACTTTAAAACAAACTCAGTATTCCGAAATTTTTGCCAATTGAGCGTGCGCTGCGCCTTTGCGTATGTACGCGTAGCACGCTTACGGGTGTGCGCGCGTATGGCTAAATCGTCCGTTTGGACGACATAGCAAAAAGTGTATACGAGCACACCTGTACACCTATACAACCTTATTATATAGTGCCATTGTCAATATTTCAAGCCCTTTGTGAAAAAAAATTAAAATTTTTGACAAATTTTTTCACAATTGTTATTTTTAACCTTTGAAATTGTATATTTTAACTATTTATTGCGGCTATAATATTTTTTTATGGCAGGTATAAGTAAATTTAAATTTACCTATCGACTGTAAAAGGCGGAATTGCAGTTTTAGGACAGAAAATAACCGAGCCTGCAAAGTGACTTGCAAGCTCGGTTAAATCTTTGTTCGAAACCGAAATTTATGGGTTGCGGATTATTCGTCGGACGGTTGATTTTCGTCTGCAGGCGGTTGCTTATTTACGGCGTCAGTTTGGCTGTCAACTGAAGAT
The DNA here is from genome assembly GCA_051884155.1 of Candidatus Coproplasma sp. Taxonomy (GTDB): domain Bacteria; phylum Bacillota; class Clostridia; order Christensenellales; family Borkfalkiaceae; genus Coproplasma. The sequence goes on from JBJEVB010000054.1 coordinate 1,193, forward strand.
TGATTGTCAACGTCAGTTTTATCGCCGGCTAACGGTTGATTGTCAACGTCCGTTTTATCGCCAACTTGCGGTTGATTGTCAACGACATTCGTTTGGTTGCCAACTTGCGGTTGACTGCCGCCGTCGAGCTTTTTAGCCCTTACCTTTGCGTTTGCCGACCTTATTTTGGTATTTTTCGACCTTACCTTTTGCGCCGCAGAACGCACCTTTTTTGCGGTGGGTTTGGGCGTGATTAAATTTTGCTGAAGCTCGGTTTGGTCAGGTGAAATATTATCTATTTGGTCAGATGAATTATATTCCGAAATCTGCGTTAGTTCGGGCATATTCGGGGGTGTATCGTTATTTTCTTGGTCTCCGGCAAGCCCGTTTTCGCCTTCGGGAAGGTTATTTCCTTCGCCGTCGGTCGGCGTGTCTCCGCCATTATTTCCGCCGTTATCACCGCCGTTATCGCCGCCTTTTTCAAGCTTGCGCTTGACGACGAAGAAGATTATTAAACCTAAGATAACTAAAAGCAATACGCTTATTATGACGATTAGCGCAATCAGTGCGCCGTCTATGCCCGTGATTTTAAACTTGACTTGCGAACGCGCAAGCTCCGTACCGTCCCGCGAGTACGCAACCGCAACAAGAATGTAATCGCCTATTGCGGTGGGCTGACTTTCAAGCGGTTTTCCACTCTTTGTAAGATAGCTAAACTCAACCGTAGAGCCTGCCACCGACGACATTGCAATAGGGTCGGAAGGCGTTTCTCCGTGCTTCCAATTGGCTATTTCTGGCTGAATTACCCAATTTTCGTCCGATGTTTCGTTAAGCACCAAAACGGACTGCTTAAGCGTTAAGCCGTCGTAGACGTCCGCATTGCCGTCTACCGTTGCGATTAAATAGTACCTGCCTACAGGCATATCGGAAGTATCGTTCAAACCGCTTGCGCTGTCGTAGTAGATTTGCCCTTCATCAAATTCTGAAACGATTTTATACACAGCCGTGCCGTATAAGGGCGACGCGCCGTTTATTCCGCTTAAATCGGGCGTTTCGCCCACCTTCCAGCTGTTTAGCTTGGGCTCGTTTACCCATGCGTTTACGCCCGTGATTTTAAAGGCGACTTGCGAACGCGCAAGCTCTGCACCGTTCTGCGAGTAAACGACCGCAACGAGAATATATTCGCCGACTTCGGTGGGCTGACTTTCAAGCAATTCGCCGCCCTTCGTAAGATAGCTGTACTCAACCACAGAGCCTTCTGCTGCCGACATTGCAATAGGTTCGGAAGGCGTTTCGCCGTGCTTCCAATTGCCTATTTCAGGCTGAATGAGCCAAGTTTCGTCCGAAGTTTCGGTAAGCACCAAAACGGACTGCTTAAGCGTTAAGCCGCTATATGCAGCCGCGTTGCCTTCTACCGTTGCGATTAAATAGTACCTGCCCACAGGCATTTCGGAAGTATCGTTCAAACCGCTTGCGCTGTCGTAGTAGATTTGCCCTTCATCAAATTCTGAAACGATTTTATACACAGCCGTGCCGTATAAGGGCGACGCGCCGTTTATTCCGCTTAAATCGGGCGTTTCGCCCACCTTCCAGCTGTTTAGCTTGGGCTCGTTCACCCAAGCGTTTTGAGCTTGTTTTACAGTAAATTTATAGCTTGTTGAGACGAAAGGCGCGTGCGTTTCAGTCTCTACTATACTTGACCACAGATAGTACTCGCCTACGGGCAAGGCGGCAAGAAGCACGCCTTTATCATACGGAATACGCCCCGCATTGTCGATTGTGAACGCACTCAAGCCTTCTATAAAGTTTTGACCTACTTCATCCGTTGTAATACTGAATACGGGTTCACCGCTTTTAGGGATTGCCGTAATGACGTTGTTTTCTCTGTTAAATCCGTTCCAGAACCAGTCGACTAAATGCAGTTCACCGCCTTCTACCCAACCGTTTTGAGGCTTATCGACTATTGACCAATCAAGCTCGTATACCGCACCTTCAGCGCCCATCCAATGGTTGAGAATAGGATTGCTTAAAGCAAACTTTACCTTATATTCTCCCTTTTCCGTGTTCGTGCCGCCCGTGATTGAATAGCGGTCGTCAATTTGATAAACCTGTACCGTACGGGGTGAGCCCGTATATTGCAGAGCGTATAAGACTAAACGTGGCAGCTCTACTTCTTCGAACACCGTAACTTCAAAGTAGTACTTGTCCAAATCCCTTTCTTGGGGTACGGATACGTAGTTTGGCATATTAATCGTATAGTACAAATAGTAGCTTTCAGGCGTTAATTTACTTATACGGTTGTCCCAAACTGTTGAGTATTTTGAGTAATAATTATCGTCGTCACTGCCTTTTAGCTTAAAGCGAAGTTCAATCGTGTCGCCATAATACGCATCTACGACGGTCGACCAATAGGTCTGACTTTCTAAAACGTCGGCCTTTGTGATTGCACTGTACTCAAACCTATCGTACGCAAGAGCGAAAAATGCGTCGAGATTACCTGAAAGAGTATTTAAGTTCAACTCAATCGGCGATTTATCCGCCTTGTTATAGAAACTGAGATTGTCTGTATAGCTAAGCTCTTGCGCCGTTACTTCAAAGTCGTACGAAGCAGTTATACCGAAGTATACGTTGCCGCAGTTACTGCCCCTGTTGCCGTCCCACCAGTCGAGATGCGTTTCGTTTATTCCTACGTTTTTCGCCCTGAAGGTTATCGTGTATTTGCCAACAGGCATATAGGTATTTACATAGTAGGAAAGCTTTGAGCGCAACTCGTTTATGCACACCGTAGTGCCGTCGTCACGGACTATCGAGAAGGTGACTAAATCCTTTTCGCCACTCTCCCACTCTTCCATTCCGTCCCCGTAAACGATTTCTCCACCGCTGATTACGAGTATTCTTTCATGGTCTGTCAGATTATCCAGATAATAGCCGTCGTAGCTGACGTCGTCGAGCTTAGCATAGCAATCCGGCACAAGCCGGCTCATTCTCACTTCGTCGCCGTGTGCAAGGCAGGGTGCTGTGATTTCTTCGTTCAACTCACCAAACGTCCATTGCTGGGGGAAGGCGTATTCAGTTTTTGCTCCGTTTTCGAAGCTCGTTTGAGACATAAACTCGTTGACGTAATACGCAACGTACCAGGTTTTTGTTATTTCGTACGCGCCGTCTTCAAGCGGCATAATCGTCATATTTTTTTGAGTATCGCTTGGCGTATAGGTCAACACGTAGTTATCTACGGGGGTTATGACCGCCTTTGCAACGTATTTACCCGACTCCGTCGCCGAGCATTCACCACTGTAAACAGCGTTGTACAATTGTAAAGAGCCACTGTCGCGATAGAGCTTAATCTTGGTCAGTCTATCTTCCTTATAAGCCGCTATGCCTTCAATCAGATAAGCATTATCACTCTCGTCTTCCGTCCAGTTTTCCCAGTTGCTGAATGGAGCTTTACTCAACTTTAGCGTCGTATAGACGCTCACAACCTTTTCGCTACCCCTTAGGTTGTAGGTATAACAATAGACGTTTCCGTTTGCCAAGCTTTCATTAACTGCATCTTCAACCGTCCAGTTTAAATTTACTGATTTGCCTATGTCTATTTCCATAGGCAGAATCTTCAAAGTGAAAGTCGGGTTCTTATAGTTTTCTATATCTTCTTCGGCTACGGTAAAGGTATAAGTACCTGCGTCCACAACGTTTTTCTTTATCGTCGTTTCGCCGTTTTTAACTATCGTTACACCTTTAGAATCGCTATCGCTTGATTTGTTATATGCAAGATTGTTGCACTCGGCATAGACCTTACTTATGTAGTTTGAACGACTTTCAGTATATTTAACCTCCTTATACGCGTCCGCCACGTCTACGGTTGTCGTTCTGTCTATAAACTTCCACAAAAGGGTTGCCTGAGTTATGGTGACCTTGAAGTTCTTTTCATCGACGCTGCCGTCCGCCCAGACGCAGCCTTGACCCGTATTAGGCGTATAGCAGAAGGTGTATTCACCCACTTGGGTTACGCCGTAAATCTCCGCCTCTTCCAACTCAGCCCCGTCGCCGTCCAAAACCTTCGTGACCCAGTATTTATTATTATCGGGTCCGTAGTAGGCTGTGCCGTTAAATGTTCTTATAACGTCGCCTACTTCAGTCACGACAGTACCGCTTTCCGCTTCGGCTACAATCGTTTCGCCGCTATCAAAATGATTTAACGCGGTAAAAGCTATCGCACTGCAAGCGCATATCGCAGGCACGGCGACCAAAAATGCAATTACACTTTTCCGAAGTTTTTTTAACATACTTCTTCCCCTTATGCAACTCTAACCTTTTTAAAAGGTACAAAATAGCGGTTAATGCCCATATATGCCGTAACTAACACCATTTTGTCGGTTAAAAACTTTGCTTGTAAATATAGGTAGGCATAATACTATACATATACATATTATCCCTTAAAAGTCAATCCGTCAAGAGTAAAATTGAAAATTAGTGCAATTTAGGACAAAAATATTCTTAATTTGACCAAATAAATAGCCCTAAAGCAACAAAAAAACGCCTTGAAAGGCGTTTTTTATAAATGCTTATTAAATTCTATTTGAACGGCGTTCGTTAGCCCATATCTGCCCGTATACGCTTTAGGGCGGCTTTTTCAAGGCGAGAAACCTGAGCCTGCGATATGCCCACCCTTTCGGATATTTCCGTCTGCGTCTTACCTTCGAAATAGCGCAAAAACAGTACGTTTTTTTCGCGTTCGTTAAGGCGGGATAAAGCTTCGTACAGCGCCGCCTTTTCCGTCCACGTTTCGTCATTATTCTTCGGGTCGGAGAGCTGGTCCATAAGAAGTAGCGTGTCGCCCTGCTTATCGTACACCGGGTCGTATAGAGAGACGGGGTCGGAAATTGCGTCTAAGGCGTACGCCACTTCGGATACGGCCACGTTCATTTCGGCGGCAATCTTGTCGTAGGTTACGTCTTCGTCGTTCTCTTCAAGCCTTTCCCTTACCTTTAATACCTTATACGCCGTATCGCGAATGGAACGCGACACGCGAAGCGAATTTCCGTCGCGGATAAATCTTTTAATTTCACCCAAAATCATCGGCACGGCGTAGGTCGAGAATTTTACCCCGACCGAGACGTCGAAGTTGTCTATCGCCTTTATAAGCCCCACGCACCCTACTTGAAACACGTCGTCCGCATTCGCCTTTTTAGACCAAAAACGCTTGACGAGCGAGAGCACGAGCCGCATGTTGCCGACGATGAATTTTTCTCTTGCCATCTCGTCGCCAGCCTTTAGCTTGAGCATTAGCTCTTCGCTTTCCTTTTGGGTAAGCTTAGGCAACCCTGCCGTCTCTACACCGCAAATAACAACTTTGTCGTACATATAAATTTTACCTCCATATGTACGATAAAAAAGCGGTTAGGTCAAGTGACGGGTTGAATTTTGACGGATTGCGTATAAACGGGGCGGCGTCTATATCGGCGTTTAAGTAAGTTGGCGTTTAAATTTGCTTGCTGATTTCCTTTTTAAGCTTAGCGATTATCTTTTTTTCTAACCTTGATATGTAGCTTTGGGATATGCCTAACGTGTCGGCTACGTCCTTTTGGGTCATCTCTTCTCCGCCGTCAAGCCCGAAACGCATACGCATAATCTTCTGCTCTCTCGGGCTTAGATTGTTGAGCGATTTTTTTAAAAGCTCTCTTTCCACTCCCCCTTCTACCCTTGAATAGACGGCGTCTGCATCGGTACCCATTACGTCGGATAGAAGCAGTTCGTTGCCTTCCCAGTCGGTGTTTAACGGCTCGTCGAACGACACTTCCTGCTTAGAGCGCGAAACCCTTCTTAAATACATCAAAATCTCGTTTTCGATACAGCGAGAAGCGTAGGTTGCAAGCTTGATGTTTTTATCCGTGCGGAAGGAATCAATCGCCTTAATCAGCCCTATCGTCCCCACGGAAACCACGTCGTCGCCGTCTACGCCCGCCCCTTCAAACTTCTTTGCTATGTACACGACAAGGCGCAAATTATGCTCTACGAGCTGGGATTTCGCCTCTTCGTCGCCCTGTTCCATAAGCGCAAGCTGAGCTTTTTCTTCTTCTTGAGAAAAGGGCATAGGCAACGCCTCGGTTCCGCAGATGTAGTCTAAGGTGTTAAGCCCCAAAATTGAGCGAAGAAAGTTTTTAATCTTTTCAAACATCAATTAGCCTCCGAAAGGTCGGGGTGCAGTACGACTTTGTTTATATGCTGCAGCGACACCCCTATTAAAACGCTGTTTATAACTTTAACGCTTTTGCCGTCGTCTATCTCTATTTTATCGGCGGTAAAGATAGGCAGTTTACCTTCCCCTGCAACAGTATGTATAGGCGCAAAGGTTTTTATTCCCGTACAGTCGGTAAGCTGCAAGGCGACGTGTTTTGGCGCGATAGTGACGGGCGCGCCGCCTGAATAGACCTTATTGCCGCTGTCGTAAAAGGCGCTGCATACGGCGCTTTTGCCGTTTAAACAGATTTTACACTTAACATCTACCGCCTTACTTTGCGCCCGTTTTGCGGAGATTTTCTTTACCGCAATAAGCACGCACACGACGGCGAAAAAGGGCATACCTACGGGAACGGAAGAGAGAATATAACCGCCGCCGTCGGTGTACGATACGCCCGTTAAGGTGAACACCGCAATCAATGCGCCGCCGCTTATAAACGTTGCGGCAGAAAATGCAAGGGCGAATTTTAAATAGCCCTTTATGCTGTTAAATTTACCTGCAATCGCCGCAAGCAATAAGCCCAACCCAACCTTTATAACAACCGCTAAAGCGCCTGTAAGCTGCAATAGCGGAAAGCAAACGGCAAAAGCCGCGCCTACCGCCGACGCAATTGCTATGCGGATATAACCTGCAGGATTTTTTACCGCCGCCTTTGCGGTTGCAAGCAGTGCAAAGTCCATACAAAAATTTTCGATTATGGCAAACTCTATATAGATTTGCATCGTAATAGAAATTATAGCGTTTACGCCCTGTCGGATAAGTACACTTTAAGTCGAATTTTGGGTTTTTATGGAAAAGAGTAAGATATGGAAAACTGTTATAATTTAGTACTGTTTGGCTCTTGATTTTTTATATGGGCAGTGTTATAATTATTTAAAGGTGAGCTAAAGCCGCCGTTAAAAAACTTAATAGCTGATAAGTCTGCTGTGTGCGTGATATGAATGATGCTTAATCCACTAAATTATTTTAAGGGAGCGGTTGTTTGCAGGAATAGGCAAGGTCTGAAATTGAATTCGGAAAGTCCGATTTTCTTTGCTCCGCCGCACCCACCTGCGAGATGCGGGTTAATACTTTTTCATACACGGCATAAGCGGATTTTTTTATTTTAGGATTTTTACGCCTATTGAATTTATTTAGTTGATTTTTACGCCGTATTGCCGTAAAATTATAGGGTAGTTAACTATTTATAGTTAATGCTGTATTTATTTGATAAAAGAGGTAAAATATATGGAAGGTATGACGGGTATCATCAATTCGTACACCACCCCCTACTCCGAGTTTTCAAAACACGTAGGCGAAGTGGTTACGATTAAAGGCGCAGTGCATAACATAAGGGATATGTCCGACTTTGCGTTCATTATCATAAGAACGGCAAGAGAGACCATTCAGTGCGTTTATTCCCCAGAATTTTCTGACTACCGCAAGGACGAAAAGCTTGTGGAACAGTGTTCGGTCAAGGTTACGGGCAAGGTCGTAAAGAGCGAAACCCGTGACGGCAGCGAAAGATACGAATTGCAGATTCACGACGTTGAAATTCTCTCCACCCCTGCCGCTATTTCCCCCGTCGTTATCTCTAAAAAGCAGATTAACGCCGATTTGAGCGTAAACCTTGACTACCGCCCCGTTACCCTTCGTAACCCCAAGGAAAGGGCAATATTCAAGATTCAGGAAGGTATTCAAAGGGGATTTAGGGAATATTTGACCCAGCAGGGCTTTACCGAAGTGCATACGCCTAAGATTAACTTTGCAGGCGCAGAAGGCGGCACGAACGTATTCAAGCTTGACTACTTCGGAAAGCAGGTCTACCTTGCGCAGAGCCCCCAGCTGTATAAGCAGGCGTTAGTACCCGTCTACGAGCGTGTGTTTGAAATTGCACCCGTTTTCAGGGCTGAGCACCACGACACTTCTCGCCACCTTAACGAGTATATCTCTATGGACTTTGAAATGGGCTTTATAGACAGCTTTACCGACATAATGAATATGGAAACGGGCGTTTTGAAGTACATTATGGAACTGCTTAAGAAGGAATACGCTAACGAGATTGATATCTTAAAATGCGATATTCCCGAAATCACCACCATTCCCTGCATTCGCTTTAAGGACGCAAAGGAATTGTGCGTAAAGAAGCTTAAAAACATAACCGATATGAAGGACTTCGAGCCCGAAGAAGAAGCGTTTTTAGGCAAATGGGCTAAGCAACAGTATAATTCCGACTTCCTGTTCGTCACCCACTACCTTTCCAAAAAGCGCCCCTTCTACACGATGGACGACCCCGAAGACCCCGAAGTTACACTTTCATTCGACCTTCTTTTCAGGGGTATAGAGATTACCAGCGGCGGTCAGCGTGTGCACGACTACAATATGCAGGTTGAGAAGATGAAGAGATTAGGTATGAACCCCGAAGAATTTGAAACCTACCTTATGCTTCACAAGTACGGCGCACCCCCCCACGGCGGTTTGGGCTTGGGACTTGAAAGGCTTACGATGCACCTGCTCGGCTTTAAGAACGTGCGCAACGCCGCAATGTTCCCCAGAGATATCAACAGGGTTACACCTTAACGAAATTAATTCATCACGCAAAAGAGACGGCGCAAACGTTTGCGCCGTCTCTTAAATTTTGCTACGTTTAACTTTTATCGAAACTGAAGAGTTCGTTAGGGGTTATATCGTACAGCTTGCAAAGGCTTATAATCTGCCCGTAGTTCAACTCGAACACGCCGTTTTCAAAACGACTATACTGTTGCTGAGTCATATTAAATATCCCGGCAACTTCCTTTTGCGTAAGCTTTTTGTCCCTTCTTGCCTGTTTAAGATTTTCCCCAACAGTTTTAGCGATATTCATATTCAATTTTATATCACAATATGATGTAAAATATTTGACATACATCAGTTTATGATGTATAATTGTGTCGAATTTATAAAAGGAGAAAATGATATGTTTTGTAAAAACTGCGGTAAAGAAATAGACGACAACGCCTACGTATGCCCGCATTGCGAGGTAAAAATCAATAAGGCTTCGGATAGCGACGGCGGCTCTAAAGTCGGTTGGGGCATATTGAGTTTCCTTATTCCACTCGTCGGGCTTATACTCTTCTGCGTATGGAAAAGGGAAAGACCTGCCGTGGCAAAGGTCTGCGGAATCTGCGCTCTCGTCTCTTTTATAATCAACGTCGTTATTTCCGTTATATACGTTGCGTTTATCGGCGCGGTATTAACTGCCCTATAAAAACACCGTAAAACTTTTACCGCCGTCCGCAATGCTTTGCGGACGGCGGTTTAACTTATTGCGTATTTATTTTTAAAACGCTTTAGGTTTTTCCTTGTTTATTACGAAAAGTACAGAGCCTATCGCCGCACCGACGGCAAGTATTGCGCAGAGCACGACTGCAAGCCAAGTCAGGGGCAGGGTTTCGAACAGCTCGTAAAATTTAGAATTGTAAACTATGCCTTCTACACCTGTCTGTACGAGATTTGCCAAAAGCATGCTGCCGCCAAAATATACGGCTATGAATGAGACGATTGCAATTATAAAGTGTTTTGTCTTTTCTAAACGCGCAATTGCAGACAGTACTGAAAAGACTAAAACCGACTTGAAAAATGCAAAAAGATATGCGTTTGCAGTAAGGTTTGCGATGGCTTTGGTACTTTCAAAAACAAATATATTTTCGCCTGTAGCTAAAAACGCAATTCCGCCAAGTATTCCGAAAGTAATGAGCAGACCAACCCAAAAAAATATTAAACCTATCAAAGTTAATATAAAAATACCCAGATAATAATAGAGCACTCTTTTTTTGTAGCTTATCGGCACAACCCTTAAAAGCGTAGTTTTACCGCAAAAGGCAGATGATATGGCGAAAGCGCCTATACCAAAGCACAGCCCTAACCCTTCAAAAATAGGTTGGGCACCATTCGCAAAAGTAAGCATAATAAAAAAGAGAACGAATATAGCGGCAAGTTTAGATATTCCGAGTGAATTAGGCATTATTGACCTGTTTGTAAGACTTATAAACTTTTTCATATTGCACCCCCTTTTTATATACCGAATATATCCTTGCTGTCTACATTATCTTCCGACAACGCATTGTATGGGTTGGTTTTATCGTAGGTCAAGTGGACGAACAGCTCTTCTATCGTTGGAATTTTACTCTTTATATTCTCGCCCGAAAGCGTTTTATCGGTGGTGATAAAGGTATAGCCGAACATACTCTTTTTAACGCCTATAGCACATCTTTGCATCTCTTCGGTGAGTTCGTCGGTCTGCACGAGACGGTATTTTTCTGCAAGCGTTTCTTTATCTTCGTTAAGCGTTATCTTGCCGCCGTCCATCATTACGATATAGTCGGCAATCTTGTCCAAATCTTCGGTGATGTGGGTAGAGAATAAAACGGTCTTACTCTCGTCGAGCATAAATTCCTGAATGAGCGACACCACTTCTCCCCTATCATACGGGTCTATTCCCGAAGTGGGCTCGTCGAGAATAAGTATATCCGCACCCTGACATAGAGCTAAAATAAGGCAGTACTTGCGCTGCATACCCAAAGAATATTTAGCAATTCGCCTATCCGACGGCAGGTTGAATTTTTCCATAAGTTGATTATACTTCTGCTTATCGAACGACGGATAAAAGCTTTGATAAATGTTTACAAGCTTTTGGGGTTTAACGAAAGTATTGAAATGGGGACTATCGAACACACAGGCGATTTTTGAAAGTATTTCCACTTCGTTTTCGGCAAAGCTCTTGCCGTTGTATAAAATCTTTCCGCTTAAAGCGTTATATTGGCGCATTATCGTCTTTATAAGCGTTGTTTTACCTGCGCCGTTCTTGCCGATAAGCCCCGTTATTGCGCCTTGCCTTATTTCAAGGTTGATATTATCAAGCTTAAAGCCCCCAAGTTCAACCGTCAGATTTTTGATTTCAAGACCGTTATTCATAAGTTTTCCTCACTGCACACTTTGTCTACTATTTCGGTAAATTTTACCTTAGGCAGACCGCTAAGCTTAGCCGCCTGCACCGCAAGGTGCAAGTTCTTTTCGATTTCAAGGTAGGATATTTCGTCTATTTTATCCCTTGTGATATTTGCGACGAACACGCCCTTGCCCTGCACGGAATAGGTAAAGCCTTCCGCCGCAAGGTCGTCGTAGGCGCGCTTTGCCGTTATTATCCCCACCTTTAACTCTTTTGCGAGCGTGCGAATTGACGGCAGCATTTGATTAGGGGATAGACTTCCGCTTAAAATCTGTTCCTTTATCTGCCCCTTTATCTGCTCGTAAATGGGACCGTTTTCTAAGTCTAAAAGAATGTGCATTAATTTCACCGATTGACAAGTGTTTCTACTGTTACTATACAATAGATACAGTTTATTGTCAAGTGTTTTGCGATTGATTTTTTTAAGCCATTCAATTCGGAATAAAAGCTAACGCCGTCCGAATTTATTTCGGACGGCGGTTGTTTTTAAAGAATAAAGAATAAAGAATAAAGAATAAATTAGGTTGAATAATTTGAATTATCAAACTCTATCGGCTCGCACTTGGGGTGCGACCCACTTTCCCTATTCTTTAGGGAAAGCGAGAGTAAGGTATTTAATATTTAAAATAACGGACAAACGCCTAACCTGTTTTTACTACCTAATAAAGTTGGTCTTGACCTTTTCGATTATTACGGGTTTTTCTAAATCGGTACCCTTTGCTGAGTTGAGAAGTTTCAAAAGCCAAGCCATATTAGACGCAATCGCTCTCATAATGGTTACGCCTTCTTCGTCTTGAAGCGCCTGCTCGGCATTTGCGCCGAAGGTCATATTCCAATAAGTTGAAGGGACTTGGAGCATTGAGTTAATCTGTATGTACTTGTTGAGTACGTCGTAGGAAGCCGTTGTACCTGCTCTACGCGCGGCAACCACGCTTGCGGCAGGCTTGAACTTCATATACTTGCCGTAGGCGTAGAAAAGCCTGTCCATAAGGGCGACGATTGCGCCCGCAGGAGATGCGTAGTGAACGGGTGCGGCAAAGATATAGCCGTCCGCTTCTTTAACCTTTTGTCCGATTGCGTTTACAGGGTCGTCGTCGAATACGCATTTGCCCGTCTTTTGACAGCTTGCACAGCCCATACAGCTATGTACTGCGGCGGTGCCTAAGCATACCACTTCGCTGTCAACCCCCTGCGCCTTTAATTCCTTTACGATTGTATCGAGCGCCGCACTCGTCGTGCCTTTTTCGTGCGTGCTGCCGTTAATTAATAAAACTTTCATAATTATAATTCCTTTATCTTAGCCTCGATTAATGGCATATACTTGAGTTCGTAGCCGAGTGCGTTGGGGTGCGTGCAATCGCCCTTACCCCACCCGTAGCTATCAAAGGTGAATAAATCTCTGTGGCTTTCCAAAAAGGTGTTCATACCGCTTTCGGAATAGATATCGACGTATGCAACGCCCCACTTTTTGCAAAGAGCTATCGCCCTTTCGCCGTAGAGTTTTTGCAATTTATCGTCCCTTCTGCCCATATTGTGGGGACGGAAAAAGAGAATTTTTGCCTTGGGGAAAGCCGTCATAAATGTATATAAAATCGTTTCAAAGCAATAGCTGAAGGTATCCTGCTTGGTTACTTTATTTATATCAAACCCCGTATAGCCTTGCGAAATCTCACCCAAAGGCACGTCGGGCTTGGTTGCGCCTTCGGATATATTGCAGTCGTTTGTAAAGCCGTTAAAGACGATATAGTCGGGTTCAATACCTTCTGCAAGCGCCTTTTTAACCTGCTCTACAAGCCAGCTTTTGCCCTGCTTAAAGCCCACCCTTGCGCCGCCAATTGCGTACTTTTTAAGAGAAAAACCTAAGTCTTTTTGTAAATATTCGCCAACTCCGAAATTGGAATTGCCCGAACCGTTGGCTATGCTGTCGCCGAATACTGCAAGAAGTTTATTCGTGTAATCCATTTTATTCACGCTTTTCGTTTATTATTTACGCCTTTCTGTATAAGAACCTGTGGCAGTTTTCGCACTCTACCACGCCGCCGCCCGTAGTCTTATCCTTGTCTGCAATAGAGAGTTCGATACCGCATTGAGAGCACCTGTCGTTTCTAATTTCGCAGATTATGGGAAAGATTCTTTCCGAGCGTTTTGATTGGTATTTGCGTAATACTTCGGGGTCAATTGAAGATGCAAGAGAATTGAGTTCGGCTGAAACAGCGTCTACCGAAGCCTGTTTGGTCTTTTTGAAAGCCTTGTATGCGGCTTCGATTTCCGGCATTTGCTTCTGCGTTGCTATAACCTTTTTCTTAAGAGCTTGGAACTCTTCCGTCGCTTCCTTTGCGGCAGAAATTAAGGCGTTGATTTCAGCTTTTAAAGCCTTTAAGCTCTCTGCAATCTTGGCAACGTTGCGCTGATAGAAAGAAAGGTCTGCACCGCCTTCTACAAGCTCGTCAATGTGCTCGAAATCCTTTAAGGTTTCGGCAATCTCTTTATAGTTGTTTTCAAGAGTTTCAAGGTGCAATAATAAACCGTTGCTCTTTGCGTCTAATTGGTCTAACTTTTCCGATGCCTTTTTCATAAAGCTCTGCGTCTGCATAAATTTTTTACGCTCGTCGGATGCTGAAACTTCCTGTTCAAGCTTTAAAAGCTCGGAATCCTTTTCCTGATAGAGCAGAAGCTGTGAAATTTGTGACATATATATTTCCTCCCGTTATGCAAACCTTTCGTCGAAGAAAAACGACGAAGGCACATTTATTCTTTCCTTTATATTTTCGTAGATATGGTTAAAACCGTAGCTCTCGGCGCTGTAATGCGTAAGCTCAAGTACTCCCATACCGCGTTCAACAAGCTCTAAAATTTCGTGGTGCTTTAAGTCGGACGAAACGAAGAGATTACAGCCGTTTTGAGTGGCAAAATTCATATTCGTATCGTCGAAGCCCGCACCGCAGAACGAACCTATCTTGTTGATAATTATATTTTCGTCGCCGTGATAAACCGCCCTATGCGTTTTAAACTCGGCTGAAACATTTATTAAAAATTCCTTTACGGGCGTAGGCGCAACTTCGTACACCCTGCCGTATCCGCCGCCTGTTACGGGTGCGCAGACAAGGCAGTTTTTGCCGCCCAAGCCCTTCATTAAATAATGGTCTATGCCTTGTGGTGCGACGTCGAAATTTAAGTGCATTGAAATGACCGACACGCCGTTTTTAATGCACTTTTCGATTGCCCTTGACTTGCAATCCTTTTCTATATCAATGCGCGAAATACCGCCGTAGATTGCAGGGTGATGGGTGACTATAAGGTTATACCCCTTTTCAATTGCGATTTCCACCGCCTTTATAGAAAAGTCGAGCGAGAATAAAACGCCCGTTACGGGATTTCCGCAATTGATTATTATGCCGCTGTTGTCGTACATCTTATACTGTGCGCAGAAGGCGTCGGATAAAGCCACTTTAGCTACCCGTTCTTCTAAAATATGTAAAACTTCTTCGACATTCATTGTAAAGACGCCGCCTTTTTTATAAAATTAATCTTTTCTTCAAGCGCGGGCGTTAGCTCAAACGCCGAAAGCTTGTCAATCTCTTTTTGTGCAAACTGCTTAAACACAGGGTTATGCAAGCTGTCTTTTCCGAAAGCAAGCTCTTCTTTAGAGTACTCTTTCGTGCCGCCAGACCTTTCGCCCTTGATTATAAAGTAATACTTACCGTCCAAGAAAATATCGTCTGCGGTGATTTTACAGCCGTTTGAAATTAAGAAGCTTCTCAGCTCTTCTGAGTTTTTCATCGGTTGGAAGATAAACCTTTTAGGGATAAACCCTTCGGTTAAAATCTTGATTATTTCCATACCGCCCATACCGGCGATAAGCACGAGCTCGCACTCTCTATCCACGCCGCCCAACCCGTCGCAACAGACCGATTTACACCTGCCTTGCGCTATATAGCTTGCAAGCAGCCTTTCCGCCTTAGCAAGCGATTTTGCCGACACGTCTGCAATTATTGCCTTACTGCACTTTCCGCTTTCAAGCGCGTGCAAGGTGCAGTAGCCGTGGTCGCAGCCAATATCCGCGAAGCTTTCGCACTCGTCTATATAGGAACAGATTTCTTCTATTCTGCCCATCAGGTATCAAGGAAGTCCTTTAAATGCTTTGAACGCGAAGGGTGACGAAGCTTTCTAAGCGCTTTAGCTTCTATCTGTCTGATACGCTCTCTTGTTACGTTAAATTCCTTGCCGACTTCTTCAAGCGTTCTGGGTCTGCCGTCGTCCACGCCGTAGCGAAGGCGCAAGACCTTTTCTTCTCTCGGGGTCAAGGTGCTTAATACGCCGATAAGCGTTTCTTTGAGCATTGTGCTGGACACGCTGTCGGACGGGGTGACAGCCCTGTCGTCTTCGATAAAGTCGCCAAGGTGGGAATCTTCTTCTTCACCGATAGGCGTTTCCAAAGATACGGGGTCTTGAGCAATCTTTTGAATTTCGCGTACTCTCTCTTCGGACACGCCCATCTCAGCGGCGATTTCCGCAGGGCTGGGTTCGCGCCCTAAGGTCTGCAATAAAACCCTTGAAACACGGGTGAGTTTATTGATTGTTTCGACCATATGCACGGGGATACGAATGGTTCTTGCCTGGTCTGCAATAGCCCTTGTGATAGCTTGTCTTATCCACCAAGTTGCATAGGTTGAGAATTTAAAGCCCTTTTCGTAGTCGAACTTTTCAACCGCCTTCATAAGACCTATGTTGCCTTCCTGAATTAAGTCCAAAAAGAGCATACCCCTGCCGACGTAGCGCTTTGCGATTGATACGACGAGCCTTAAGTTTGCTTCCGAAAGCTTTTTCTTAGCTTCTTCGTCGCCTTCTTGTATACGCTTTGCCAAATCGATTTCGTCGTCAGCAGAGAGAAGGGGAACTTCGCCGATGTCCTTTAAATACATCTTGACAGGGTCGTCCAAGCTGATGTCGGAAAGAGCTTGTTCGTAGAGCTCTTTATCCCTTTCGGCTTCGTCGATAATCTGAATACCGACTTCCGCAATCGACTTATAGACGTAGTCGACCTGTGCGGGGGTCGTGTCGTACTTTTCAAGCACGTCGCACAGAGCGTTGGTCGTTATCGCGCCCTTGAAAGAGTGCGTGTCGATAATCTGCTTTAAAATCTCGTTAAGTTTCTGGTCCGATATACTCATACTTTTCACCTATGCCTTAAAGGCTTTTTCCTGTTTTGATTTTCTCTTTTAGTTTTGCTAATTCGTTGATTTTTTGGGCGACCTTTGCCCTGTCGATTAAGTCGGTTATTCCGCTAAGGCTCTTGGTCAATGCGCTGATTTCTTCGTCTATGCCGTTGAGTTTAAGCTTTGTCAAACAGTCGTTAAAATACTTTTCGCCTACTTCGCCGTCTAAACCGCTTCCGTCCGCATAGTCCAAAATCTTGTTGAGCTCTTCAAATTCGGGCGTATGCTCGTCGAAAAATTCAAAGAGTTCGGATAGACGCACGGGCTCTTCCATAAGCCGTTTACTGCGGATATACTTCGCTATGATTATATGGGCGTCGCACACGAACTTAATGGAAGATATATCCACGTCCTTTGCATAGTCTTCGCCGAACAGCAAGCCTGCAATAACGAACCGCGACGCCTTTTGGGTTGCGTCTGCCGTGTCCTTTCTCTGCGTGGGCTGCTCTATCTTTTGAACGGGCTTTTCGGGTCGCTTTGCCGCTAAATCGTTTTTCAACGCGTCAAGCGATACGCCCGTTTCTACGCGAAGTTGTTTTAACAGCTCTTCCTGCTCGGTTGCCGTTTCGGAAGTGCGGACGATTTCAAGCGCTTCGGCAACGAATTTACGCTTTTCTTCTGTCTTGCTTACGTCAAAGCCTTTCTTTAAAACCTTTAGCTTATAGTCGATAAGCGGCATTGCGCTATCAAGGCATTTTTGATAACCTTCCGTACCCTGCTGCTTTATAACGTCGTCGGGGTCAAGCCCTTCGGGCAGGGGAACGACCTTTACGTTCAAGCCTTCGTCCTTTAGAATATCCATACCCTTAAGGTTGGCTTTCTGCCCTGCGGCGTCGCCGTCGTAGCTGATATAAACCGTATCTACATACCTTTTTAAAAGCCTTGCCTGTTCCTGCGTTAGGGCAGTTCCCATACTTGCGACTACGTTTTTAAACCCTGCGCTATACAGCGAAATTACGTCCATATAGCCTTCTACCATAATTATCTCTTTAACCGCCGTAGTGCGCTTTAATTTTTTTACAAGGTTTATATTATAAAGGTTATTGCGCTTGGTAAACACGAGAGTATCTTTGGTGTTGACGTATTTACCGAATTTGGTCTTTTGCAACACCCTGCCGCCGAATGCGATTACTTCGCCGTACGAGTTGATTATGGGGAAAATCAATCTTCCGCCCTGAGCGTCGGAAAGCCTTCCGTTTGCTTCGTTTACCGTTCCGCTTTCAATAATATCCTGCCGCGAATAGCCCTTTGAAAGCAGGTATTTAGGCAAATCGTCGTAATTCAAGCTTGCACCCAAACCAAACGTTCGCACCATATTTGCGGGAATTTGCCTGTTTAAGATATAGTTTACATGCGCGTCCGCCTTACCTGACGATAGGTTGTTCAAATAAAAGTGTGCGCAATCGTTTAATATTTTAAGTAAGGTTTCCTTTTTCTTTTTAAGCGCCGCCGCCCGACCGTCGTCTTCTGCAAGCTCGGGCAGGGGGAGCTGAGCCCTATCGGCAAGCATTTTTACCGCGCCCATAAAATCGAGCGATTCCATTTCGGAGACGAGACGGATTACGTCGCCCGATTCGCCGCAGCCGAAACAGTGAAAATACTGCCCGACTTCGTTTATTGCAAACGACGGCGTCTTTTCGTGATGGAAGGGACAGCACGCCCAAAAGCTTGCGCCCTTCTTTTCCATTGAAAAGTAGCTTTCCGCAATCTCTACGATATTAACTTTTTCTTTTAAAGTCCGTATGAACTCTTTATCAATCCCACTCATCTATATATCGTATAAATTAATTTTGTTCGTCTGTAAAATTCCAACCGCGCGGAACGAATATGCGGTTAAACGTGTACACCGCGTACCTGTCCGTCATAGAAGAAAGGTAATCGCAGATGACCTGTTCCTTTTTGTAATTATCCATTAATTTAATAAAGGTTTCAGGCAAGTCTTCGGGGTGCTTTTCGTAATATTCGTACAGGGCGGACAGCATTCTCTCCGCCTTTTCTTCTTCACCCTGCGCAAACTTGGTTAGGTATACGTTTTCAAACATAAAGGCGCGAAGTATATCGCTTGCCCTTTCCACGTCTTTTCCTAAAGAGACGAAGGGCTTGCCTACGCTCGTCTCGTATGCGGAAGTAACCGCCGTGTTAATTCTTTCACGGGAAGTTGCGCCCAAAACTTCTATAACGTCCTTGGGGATATCTTCAAGCCTTAAAATGCCTGCCCTGATTGCGTCGTTTAAATCGTGATTTATGTAGGCAACTCTGTCGGCTATGTTTACGCACATACCTTCAAGCGTGGCGGGCTTTAACCCCTTTTTATGGTTTAAAATGCCGTCCTTAACTTCGTAGGTTAAGTTGAGACCCTTGCCGTCCTTTTCCAACACTTCTACTACCCTTACGGACTGTTCGTTATGCTTAAAGCCCGTAGGCGAGAGCTTGGCAAGTATTCTTTCGCCGCTGTGACCGAACGGGGTATGACCCAAATCGTGACCGTAGGCGATGGCTTCGGCTAAATCTTCGTTCAAGCTTAAAGCCCTTGCCAGCGAGCGCGCTATCTGCGACACGTCCAACGTGTGCGTAAGACGGGTTACGTAGTGGTCGCCTTCGGGCGAGAAAAAGACTTGAGTTTTATTCTTTAAACGGATAAACGCTTTACTGTAAATAATTCTATCGCGGTCACGCTGATAATCCGTGCGCATTTCACACGGGGGTTCGGGGCGAGAACGACCCTTGGTGTCAGCCGATTTTGCGGCAAAGGGCGAAAGATACTTATTCTCTAAGTCGTACCGATTTTGAATTATAGAATTAAATTTATCCATTTTCACTTAATATATACGAAAAACTTTTCCGTTTTCCTTTATTTTTTGCAAAATTTTTTTAATTTTTGTGAAATAATCTGTGATAAAGCTATTTTATTTAATTAAACGCACCGAAAATAGAACGGCTTTATTTTGCTTAAACGGGACGGTTTTATTTTGCAAAGCCGCCGCCGACGGATATAACTTCGCCCGTGACGTAGGAATTTTCCGCAAGGAAGATACAGGCTTTCGCCACGTCTTGACCCGTACCCATTCGCCCTATAGGTATTTCGGATATAAGCTCTTCCGTCTCCACTTCGGAAAGGTGAGCATTCATTTCGGTATCTATTACGCCCGGCGAAACGCTGTTGACCGTAACGTGGGACGGGGCAAGCTCTTTAGCGAGCGCCTTGCTAAACGCGATGACCGCGCCCTTTGACGCGGAATACGCAACTTCGCAGCTTGCGCCGACTTCACCCCAGATGGACGATATATTTATAATCGTGCCGCCGCCTGCGCAAATCATACTATCCACCACTTCTTTACTGCAGAGGAACACGCCTTTTACGTTTACGTCGAAAATCTGGTTAAAGTCGTACAGCGAAGTTTCCTGTATTACGCGGATTTTTGAAATGCCTGCGTTATTTATCAGCACGTCTATCTTGCCGTAGATGCGGAATATTTCCTTGAACATCTCCTTGACCTGACCTTCGTCGGAGACGTCTGCACGCATTAACACGGGGCAGTAGCCCTGATTGTTAAACTCTGCCTGAGTGGTAAGCGCCGCTTCTTCGTCGTGGCAGTAGTTTAAAATAACTTCGTATCCGCTTTGCAGAAATTCCTGAGCAATCGCCTTGCCTATGCCCTTAGTTCCGCCCGTTATAAGCACGGTTTTCATAAAACTTTTTCCCTTATTACCTTTGCAATCTCTTCAGGCGTTCTGCCGTCGGTGTCTATGATAATATCCGCCGCGCCTTCGTAAATCGACGCGCGCTTTGAAAGAATTGAATTTACTCTCTCTTCTAAACCGCCCTGCAAAAGCGGACGGGTAGAATCGCCCTTTAACCTTTGAATTATCGTCTCCGCCTTGGTGCGAAGGTAGAAAATTTTACCCGTTTTTTTTAAGGCTTGTACGTTTTGACTGCGCAGAACGCAGCCGCCGCCGAGCGCTATTACGGCGTTATCGAGCGTGCTTGCAACTTCCTTGCAGACAGCCGTCTCTATATCGCGGAAATACTCTTCGCCGAAGCGAGAGAAAATGGCGTTAATTTCGCCGTGTCTTTCAACTATGATTGCGTCGGTATCGACCGACTTTACGCCAAAAAGCCGAGTATACGCCGCGGCAACCGCCGTTTTGCCGCAGCCCATCATACCGCAGAGTACTACGTTCACTTTTTGAAACTCTCCGCCGCTAATACGTAGCTGTTTTTACCGAAGCCGAGTATTTCGCCCTTGCATACGGGGGTCAATACGGAATTGCGCCTAAACTCTTCCCTTGCGTGTACGTTGGACATATGCACTTCCACGACGGGAATTTTTATGCTTGCAATCGCGTCGCGAATGGCATAGCTGTAGTGAGTGAACGCACCTGCGTTTAAGATAATTGCGTCTGCCTTGGCGTTTTGAATTGCAGAGCAGATTTCGCCTTCTATATTGCTTTGATAGAACTCGCACTCGTCGCCCGATAATTTTTCGGCGATATACTTATTTATCTCTTCTAAAGTTTCAGTGCCGTAAACGCCCTTTTCGCGAATACCCGTCATATTGAGATTTACGCCGTTAACGAATAAAAATTTCATATTCCTTTTTCCCCTTGCTTAATAAATTTTTGCGTACTCTTCGTATAACTTTGCCGCAACCGCAGGGTCGGGCGTTAAGCCAAAGTAGTAACAATCGGAATAGTACGCCTGATAAAAGAGCATTGACGCGCCGTTTACCGTCTTTTTGCCAAGAGACGCCGCTATGCGCAAAAATTCGCTTTGCGCAGGCACGTAGATTAAATCAACCGCCGTATCGCAAAGCTTAATTATATCTTCGCCGACGGGGGAAATACCTTCAGTCTTGTGCATACCAACGCCCGTTGCGTTTACGATTATATCCACCTTATGGGGCTTGACGTCGTCGAGCACGGTAATGCCGCCGAACTCCTTTGCAACGTTTTGCGCGTTTTGATTAAACCTGTCGTAGATTTCAACCTGCGCACCGCCGTCTAAAAGCTTTTTAGCTACGCTTCTGCCTGCGCCGCCTGCGCCTAAGAGCATAACCTTTTTACCCTTAACTAAGACGCCTGCCGCGCTCAGCATCTGCATAAAGCCTAAGCCGTCCGTGTTATAGCCCGTCTTCGTTGAGCTTACTACCGTGTTGACCGCGCCGAAAACGTCTGCATCGCCGCAAATTTTATTAAGGTGGGGTATTACGGTCAGCTTATAGGGTATGGTGAAATTCATACCGTCGTACTCTTTTAAAAGCCCTTCCACCCTGTCTTCAAACTGCTCTTCGGGAATGGAAACCTTATCGTAGGTTATTTCCACGCCTAAATTTTTTGCAATGAAAAGATGTATCTGCGGACTTGCCGATTGCGATACGTCCTTGCCCACTACTGCAAGCTTAATCATTTTTTCTCCTTTATCTTTGCGGCAATACTGCCGATGGTTTTTACATACTCGTCTAAAGGCATTTTAATCTCTGCACACCTGCCTTCAACTGCAGGGACAATCATTGATACCGTCGACTGTTCGGCGTTCTTTTTATCGAATTTAGCCGCAAGCGCCGCTTTTTGCGCGTTGTCGTAGACGGGCATTTTGATTACTTTGCCTATGAGCATTTTTAAATTATCCGCATATTCGCCGCCGCATACACCCTGCATTTTGGCAATTTCCAACTCGTAATAAGTACCGATTAAAACGAACTCGCCGTGTGATTTGCGTTTATAGAACAGCTCGAACGCGTGACCCGTGGTATGACCTAAATTCAAGGTCTTTCTCAAGCCGTTCAAATCCTTCTCATCCCCTGCGACCACGTTTGCCTTGTGCTGTATGCAGGGGGCGGTTATGCTCTCTAAAAATTCCATATCAAAGAGCCTGTCGCGATTTGCGCACAGCGTTTGGTAAATACCTTTATCCAACGCGCCGTACTTGACAATCTCGCCCAAGCCGCACCTTATCTCTCGCTTAGGCAGCGTTGCAAGGAACGTAGGGTCGACGATGACTTCGCCGGGCTGATAGAATGCGCCGATTGCGTTTTTGACGTTTGATAAGTCCACCGCCGTCTTGCCGCCCACAGAGCTATCCACCTGAGAGAGCAAGGTCGTGGGAATTTGCACAAGCTTTACGCCGCGCATAAACAGGCACGCCGCAAGCCCTGCAATATCGCCGACCACGCCGCCGCCGAGCGCAACGACCGTATAGGCACGGGTCGCACCGCTTTCAAGCATATGCTTTAATATGCCGATAAGCGTATTATACGTCTTGCTCGCTTCGCCGGCTTTAATAACGTGAACGGGTGCGTCTTTAAAAGTTTTTTCGATTAAATCTCTATAAATTCTATAGACGTTCGAATCGGTTACGACGAATAACTTTTTGCCGTCTGAACCCTTTGCAAACTGCTCGAACGAACCCTTGCCGCAGTGAATAACGCTTTTTTGAGTGGGTGTGTCGATTATTATATCCTGCATATCAATCCAAGAGCGAATAACGCCCTATTACCTCCCCCATATTATCGCCGCCGAGACGCTTTGCAACCACTTCGGCAAGAGCCGTACAGACTACACTTTCTAATATGATTTCGCAAGCGCAGATTGCCGCAACGTCGCTGCGTTCGCCTGCCGCCGTCGTGGCTTGACCCGTAGCCGTATCAACCGTCCTAAGCCCCTTCATAAGCGTGGGAATGGGCTTCATAACGGCGCGAAGGACAATCTCTTCGCCGTTGGACATACCGCCTTCTATGCCGCCTGCGTTGTTCGTAGTGCGCCTATATTTGCCGTTTTCTAAAACTATTTCGTCGTGAACCTTACTGCCGGGAAGCTTGCCCGTCTCAAAGCCCATACCGACTTCTACGCCCTTAATCGCCTGAACGCTCATAAGCGCGCCGCACAAAATTGCGTCTAACTTTTCCGCATAGGTCATACAGCTGCCGAAGCCGCTTTTAAGCCCCTTAATGCGCACCTGAACGATTCCGCCTGCGGTATCGCCCTGCACCTTAAGGCTGTCGATAAGCTCCATTGCCTGTGCCTGCTTGTCGCTGTCGAGCATAAACAAGGGCTGTGACTTTGCCTTTTCTAACTCTTCAAAGGCGTGATAAGCGCTGTCTTCTATTCCGCAGACGCACTCAACGTAGCCCGACACTTCGACGCCGAGCGCACGAAGGTACTGCCTTGCGATAGTGCCGCCTGCAACCCTTACGCACGTTTCCCTTGCGCTTGCCCTTTCGAGTACGTTCCTTGCGTCGGTATGAGCATACTTTATCATACCCGTAAGGTCGGCGTGACCGGGTCGAACGCGCGTTAACGCCCTTTTAGATACGTCTGCTCCTTCAGGAGCCATAACGCCTTGCCAATTGGCGTAGTCGGCGTTCTTTACGCAGAACGATAGCGGACTGCCAAGCGTTAATTTGTTGCGGACGCCCGAAAGAATTTCCACCTTGTCGGTTTCAATCTTCTGTCTGCCGCCCCTGCCGTATCCGCTTTGACGCAGTGCGAGATATTTATTGATTTCGTCTATATCGACGGACATATTAGAAGGTAAGCCTTCGATTATGCCCAAAAGCATTTTTCCGTGAGATTCTCCTGCCGTAGTCAATTTCATTTTTAGCATATCTCCTTAAAGTTTTACTTGCGTGCTTAAGTCACGTTTAAGCCCTGCGAATTTACGCAAAACTCAATATTGCCACTCTCGCTCGTTAAATAGACTTCCGCGCCTACGCCCGTCGGGTTAGAGAGCGCGATTGCCGAAGGATAACCGCCGTAATTCTGACCGACGCTTACCACCGCGTATTTGGGTTTTAAAAGGCTGTACCAAGCGGCACACGCGTTTTTCTCTCCGCCGTGTGCGGCTACGGTTATAACGTCGCAATTTTCAAGCTCTACCCCTTTTCCGTCAAACGGACAGTAGACGCCGCCGAGCGCCTTTTGAACGCTATAGTCGGCCATTGCCCTTTCAAGCGCGCCGCTACGCACGTCCGAACAAAAGGCGAATTTCTTGCCAAAACACTCTAACCAGCCCACAGCCGAAGCGTCGTCTATATTTTCCTTGTCGGGGTTGGAATTCAAATCCGCATATTCCGAATTCGGGTTTTGATAGCTTGACGGCGACAGAAACGTGAAGAAATAATCTTCGCCTGCAAACCCTTCGGAAACGTTAGCAATCTTGCTATTAATTTCTTGAGCCTTAAGCGCCGAAGTAAAGGCGAAGTACTCGTCGGTTATCCTTTCGTTAAGGCAGTAGGGAATGAACGCCGTACCTACCCCTTTCAGCTCTAAAATTTCCGCCAAACCGCCGCAATGCTCCTTTTTGACCGAAGAGCAGATAAGGTAGTCGATATAATCTATCCCGTGAGCGTTGAGCGTTTTTATAAGCTTTAGTTGGTTGGGATAACTGCCGTCGCCGCCGTCTATGAGCGCAACCTTGCCGTCGGGAAGCTCAATTAAGGTGCTGTCGCCAAACCCGACGTCGATAAAAGTTACCCTGAGCTGACCCTGCGTGTTTTGAGCCGACTTAACGGCGTACGCAGAGAGATATCTTACGGGAATAAACGCGTTTAATATTATAAGCGCAATTACGGCAAACGCCGCAACCGCAGAAATTATTATTGCAACTAACGCCGACCGCGTAAGCTTGCGTCTTTTTCTTTTGCCGTTCAAAATTCTCTACCCGATTATTAAGTATTCTCAGGCGAAGAGCCGCCTTCGTCAAAGAACTCAAGGCGGAGAGAAGGAAGCTTGTAGAAAGCCTTTTGGGGCTTTAACTGCCTTTCAAGGTGATTAGGCAAATTCACAAGGTGCAAAGACGAGCAGCCTACGAACGCCTGTCTGCCTATACGCCTTACCGATACGGGCAAGTCGAACGCAACGAGCGAACGGCAGTTTAAAAACGCTACGTCGCCTATATCCGTCAAGCCGTCGGGGAAGTTAATCTCCCTAAGCTCGTAGCAGTCCGCAAACGCCCATTCGCCAATTGAAGTTAAGCCTTGTGGTAACACGACCTTTTGTAAGGCTTCGCAGTGAGAGAACACGCCTTCCGCAAGCGTCGTGATATTATCGGGAAGTATGACCGTTTCAATCGAAATGCAGAAGTCGAACGCCCTGCGGCTTATAGTTTTTAAGCTTTGGGGAAGTATAAGCACCTTTAGCGCACTGCACGCGCGGAACGCGTCTGCGCCGATAAATACGAGCGTTTCGGGCAGAACGATATTTTCAAGCGAACGGCAGGAAGCAAACGCGCCGTCGTCGATTAGCTTTAACCCTTCGGGAAGGTTGATTTGCGTAAGCTTATCGCACCAAGCGAAGGCGTTTTTGCCGATTGATGTAAGCTGTTCGGGCAGTTCAACCGCTTCCACCGCGCAGTTTGAGAACGCGTTCTCGCCGATAGATTTGACGTATTCGGGGACTTTGGTTACGGCTGCCGAACCGATATATTTTATTACCCTGTCGCCTTCGATAAGGTAGTCGTTATCGTTGATAAGGTCTTTATGCGTTACGGAAGAGACGACCTTTTCATCCGCAGGAATGATTGCGTCCATTTTGTCGTTTAAGCTCTCTTCTTCGTCGCTATCGTCTAAAGTGATATCTTCGTGGGGTTCGGTCTCTTCTTCGTCGTCTTCTATCTCTTCGGCTTCTTCCTGAATGGGCTCTTCTTTTTCAGGCTCGCCTGCAGGGACTTCGGGCTCAGGCTCTTGGGCGGGCTCTTCTATCTCCTGTTCAACGACCGCTTCAGGCTCGCCTTTGCTTTCCTTTTCGGGCTGCGTTTCAGGTTTAAACTCTTCCTTTTTAAACTCTTCCTTTTTAGGCTCTTCTTCCTGTTCGGGGGTAAAGCCAAGCTGTTTAGCTTGGGGCGCGGGGGCGTTGTTGATAATAACGTAGCCGCCGAAACGACCGATAGCGTCGAACATATCTTCGTCCTTGATACCAGACGCTAAATATGCGTCGAGCGTATCGAAGTAGTCGGAGTAGTCGCTATCTTCCGAAGGGATATCGGGGGACGCGTAAAAGCGGAAGAAAATATTTGCGTCTTTGGGAAACACCTTGCCGCCCTTTGCCCTTAGATAGAGCTTGCCGGGAAGGGTGACTTCTTCTAAATTGTCGCAGCCGAAAAACGCACCCTTGCCTATAGAGCACAGCTTATAGGGCATAACCACCTTTCTTAAAGTTTTACAGCCTGCAAACGCGAAAGGCGCGATACGCAATACGTCCTTAGGCAAAACGATTTCCGCCGCCTTGCCCGTATACCTTAAAACCGTCGCTTTTTCGATACGCAATCCGTTGATAATTTCAGCCATATCATTACCCCGTTTTTTTAATAGGCATAACAATCTCTACCACTATTTTCTTGAATGAAGCTTTTTGCCCACAATGAGTGATGGGGATTTTTACGCCAAACTATATAATTTGGTAAGTGTAATTATAGCATATAGCAATTTAAAAGTAAACGCTAAAAAGGTCTTTTTTAATAAAAAAAGACACACCGAACGAAAAATTACGAACGGTGTGTGCATTTATATGAAAAAATTTAATCTTTATACACAATTATAAGCTTTCGTGAATGGTACGAGAGATTACTTCGTCCTGCTGTTCCTTAGTAAGCTTATTAAAGTTTACCGCATAGCCCGATACCCTTATCGTGAGCTGGGGGTATTTTTCGGGGTGAGCCTGTGCGTCCAACAGCGTATCGCGGTTGAAAACGTTTACGTTTAAGTGGTGACCGCCGTCCGCCACGTACGCGTCTAACATCGTTACTAAATTATCTGCTCTTGACATAATATTTTTTCTCCTTTTGCGTTGATTTTATTTGACCTTTACGGACGATTACTCGTCCTTACCTAAGCTTGCGGGCGTAACCGAGAAGGTGTTGGAAATGCCGTCTCTGCTGTACTCGTAGGGGAGCTTTGCAACCGACTCTAACGACGCCAACGCGCCGTTGGTATCCCTGCCGTGCATGGGGTTTGCACCGGGTGCTAAGGGTGTTCCTGCCCTTCTGCCGTCGGGGGTGTTGCCCGTCTTTTTGCCGTAGACCACGTTAGAAGTTATGGTCAAAATGGAAGTCGTGGGGATACTGTTGCGGTAGGTGTAGTGGCTGCGTATTTTGTTCATAAACGTCTTTACGAGCCATACCGCGATGTCGTCCGCCCTATCGTCGTTGTTGCCGTACTTGGGGAAGTCGCCTTCCGTCTTGAAATCTACCACTAAACCTTCTTCGTTGCGAACAGGATACACCTTAGCGTACTTGATTGCCGAAAGCGAGTCCACCGCACAGCTTAAGCCTGCAATACCCGTTGCGAAGAAACGGCGAACGTTGGTATCGTGCAAAGCCATTTCAAGCGCTTCGTAGGAATATTTATCGTGCATATAGTGAATGAGATTCAAGGTGTTTACGTACAGCCCTGCAAGCCAATCCATCATCTGCTCGTACTTTTCGATAACTTCCTTATAATCGAGTGCGCCGTCGCCGATAATAGGGGCGTATTTAGGGGATACTTGCAGGGGTTTGCCCGTTTTCTTATCCTTCGTAAGCTCGTCCGCGCCGCCGTTTATTGCGTACAAAAGGCACTTTGCAAGGTTGGCTCTTGCGCCGAAAAACTGCATATCCTTGCCCACTCTCATACAGCTTACGCAACAAGCAATGCAATAGTCGTCGCCCATCTCCGGTCTCATTAAATCGTCGCTTTCGTACTGAATTGCGGAAGTTTCGATAGACGTCTCTGCGCAGAATTTTTTGAACGCCGCAGGCAGATTTTTTGACCAGAGTACGGTAAGGTTGGGTTCGGGTGCGGGACCTAAGTTCTTTAAGGTGTGCAAAATTCTGAACGAACTCTTGGTTACGAGCGTTCTGCCGTCCATACCCATACCGCCGATAGATTCGGTTACCCAGGTAGGGTCGCCCGAGAATAATTCGTTATAGTCCTTGATACGCATAAACTTAACGATGCGCAGCTTCATAACGAAGTGGTCGATAAGCTCCTGCGCTTCCTTTTCGGTTAAAGTGCCGTTTTTAAGGTCGCGTTCGATATAGATATCAAGGAAGGTAGAATTTCTGCCGATAGACATCGCCGCGCCGTTCTGGTCCTTTACCGCGCCGAGATAGCCAAAGTAAAGGGCTTGTATTGCTTCCTGCGCGGTGCGTGCAGGCTTGGAAATATCCATGCCGTAGATTTGCGCCATCTGCTTTAAGGCGTTAAGGGCTTTAATCTGGTCGGAAAGCTCTTCCCTGTCCCTTACTCTATCGGGCGTCATATCGCCGAGCATTAAATCCTTATCGCGCTGTTTGTGTTCGATAAGGTAGTCCACGCCGTATAAAGCGACTCTTCTGTAATCGCCGACGATTCTGCCCCTGCCGTAGGTGTCGGGCAGACCCGTGAGAATATGTGCAGTACGGGCACGGCGCATTTCGGGGGTGTACGCGTCGTACACGCCGTCGTTGTGAGTTTTACGGTATTTGGTGAAAATATCCTTGACTTCGCTGTCGAGCTCGTAGCCGTACATATTGAGCGCCTGCTCGCTCATCTTTATGCCGCCAAAGGGCTGCAGGGCGCGCTTAAAGGGCTCGTCGGTTTGAAGCCCTACGATTTTTTCTAAGTCCTTATCGATATAGCCTGCGCCGTGACTCGTGAGCGTAGAGATGGTTCTTACGTCGGCTTTCAATACGCCGCCCGCTTCCCTTTCCTTTTTGGTAAGGTCCATAACCTCTGCCCACAGTTTTTTAGTTGCTTCGGTTGCGTCTTCCAAAAAGCTTCCGTCGCCTTCGTAAGGGGTGTAGTTATGCTGAATAAAGTCCCTTACGTTTACTTCGTCGTCGCACCACTTGCCGGGTACGAAGCCCTCCCATTGTTCAAACTGCATCTTTATATCCTCTTATCTATAGTTTTTCTGTAAATTTTTTGCGGCGGTCAGCTTAGCTTTGCTTCAACCCACAGCTCCAAAATCTCCTGCGGCTGATAACCCGAACATTGCGCCAAAATTTTGCCTTCGTCCCACAATATTATGGTGGGAATACGGTCGAAACTAAAATCTTTAACCTGCTGCGCGTCGTCTTTTACGTCGAGCTTGACAAAGTTTAAATCGAACTCTTCGGCGACCTGCCTGCAATTAGGCATAACCGCAAGGCAACCAACACAGCTGTCTCCGCCGATTTCGATTAAACACTTTCCTTTTAATTCTTTCAATTCATCACCTATTGCAAAGTATTTGCCTTGCGTTTTTAACCCTTTCTGCGGAAGGGGGGTCTAACCCTTCAAGCGGATACTCTATCCCGAGTTTTTTATACTTGACCGCGCCCATCGTATGGTAGGGCAGAACTTCGACTTTTTCAACCGTTTTCAAGCCGTCTATAAAGGCTGCAAGCTCTTTTAAATACTCGTCGCTGTCGGTAATTTGCGGCACCAAAACGTGCCTTATCCACATAGGCTTGCCTATTTGAGAAAGATACTTAGCAAATTCCAAAATATTATCGTTGGGTCGAGCCGTGAGCTTTTTATGCTCTTCGGGATTGATATGTTTAATATCCAAAAGCACAAGGTCGGTAACGGCTAAAAGCCCGTCGAATTTACCTTTATCGTCTTTAGAAAATAACGCGCCCGAAGTATCTAAAGCGGTGTGAACGCCGTTTGATTTTAAAATCGTAAACAGCTCTTTTACGAACTCTGCCTGCAAAAGCGGTTCGCCGCCGGAGACGGTTACGCCGCCCCCGTTCGCAAAATAGTTTTTATAGCGAAGGGCGTTTTTTGCAACCTGCTCGGCAGAATATTCCGTACCGCCGCTAAACGCCCAAGTGTCGGGATTGTGACAGTATTTACAGCGCATAGGGCAGCCCTGCATAAACACGACGAACCGAATACCAGGTCCGTCTACAGTGCCAAACGATTCAAACGAATGAATACGCCCCGTCATACATCCCCCTTTTTGCCGCCCTGAAAAAAAACAGGGCAATCTACTTAAAAGATTTAAGTAAATGTGCCCAGACGAACGGCTTTAAAGGCGCTAAAGGAAAAATTTACCATTTCACCCTACGCCACTCCCCTGCGGTAACTTCCGCTTCTATCTTCGTCAGTTATGGCGCACCCTTGATTTGTGATTTGATTATAGCACACTGCTATTTATATTGTCAATAGTTTTATTTCAAAATGTTGATTGAAAAATTTTGACAATACACAACATATTGTGGTTTGGTATGTTAAAGTACATATTTTGCTATATCAAAGAATATATAACCCCTACGAGAACGCCCGAAAAGACGCCAAAGACGATTATCGCACCTGCGACGGTGAACATTTTCGCCGCCATACCGTATATCCAACCTTCGGTTTTAAACTCGATTGCGGGGGACGCGACCGAATTTGCAAAGCCCGTAATTGGCACGATTGAGCCTGCGCCTGCGTACCTGCCTATCCTGTCGTATACCCCTACGCCCGTCAAAAGACAGCCTAAAAATATCAGTATTGCCGAGACTGAGCCTGCAAGCACGTCGCCCGATAGCCCTGCAAATTCCAACATATAGCGGAAAAACTGACCGATACAGCAGATTAATCCGCCGACGCCGAATGCCGCAAGGCAGTTTTTAAAATGCTTCGTGGGCGGGTCCTGCGCGTTTACGTAGTTTAAATAGTTGGCGTTATAATTGTCCCTATGCTTTCCCGTCATATTTCTGCCCCGTTTGCTTTACGCCTTTATACAGCGTTTCTCTCTCGTCGCGGCGGGATAAATCGTATTCTTTTCTCACGATATACCCCCGACTATTGCTTAAACATTTTAGAATTTATATACGCCGTAAACTTTTCGGGCATAACCCTTGTTGCAAACCTTTTAACGGTATTTTTCGCGCCGCACGTCTTTATGATGGGCGGATTTTCTTCAATTAAGATATTGTAGATATCTTCCGCCACTCTGCAGGGCTTCATACCGCTTTGTTCCATATTAGCAAGCGCGGCAACCGCCCTGTTGACGGGTTTGGAATACGAACCGTTTTCTTCTTCCGAATACACCTTTCTCTTGAACGAAAAGTTGGTGGAAGTGCCGCCGGGAAGCAGCGCCGTAGTTGAAATACGGTAGGGCGATAGCTCTAAATTAGCCGAACGGGCAAGCATTTCGAGCGCCGCCTTACTGCACGAATAAAAGGCGTCGAAAACGATTGGGACGTCGCCGCCCAACGAGCCGACTAAAACTATCTTGCCGCCGCGTTTTTTCATATGCGGAATAGCCGCCTGCATAGCCTTTAACGCGCCGAAATAGTTGACTTCGAAAAGGTATTTATAGTCGTTCTCTTTGGCGTGTTCTATGGGCGCCGCCATAGAAAAGCCTGCACAGTACACGAGTGCGGTCAAGCCGAATTTTTTGGCAGTTGCGCCTATTGCGTCGAACGCTTCCGCCCCGTAAGCGACGTCTGCCGTAATATTGTTCACCTTTGCATTTTTGCAGGGCGTGCGTGAAATGTTGGTAACTGCCCAACCGCGGTTTACTAAGCGGTTACAGGTTTCATAGCCTATGCCCGAGCTTCCGCCCACGACCACGACCGACGGGCGTACGGCTTTTGTTTTATTCTTATTTTCCATACCCATAGTTTGGTAAACGCGTAAAAAATTATACACGGACAACTATTAATCTGTGCACCGAAGCCTGCACCTTTTGCATAGTATATAGGGCATAGCCATATTTCGGCTAATTATTTTACAGGGGCAAAAGCTTTTGGATTGGTTTGTTTCACTTGACGGTTATTTACAGGCGCTTTTAGCTACGGCATTTACCTATCTTATGACGGCGTTGGGGGCGTCGTTAGTGCTGTTCTATAAAAACGTGGGCAAGACTGCGTTTTGCTTTATGCTTTCGGGCGCGGCAGGAATTATGCTTGCATCGTCCTTCTTCTCTCTGCTATTGCCTGCGCTTGAGCAGGGCGGCGAATACTCGTATATCATTCTTACGGCAGGGTTCGTGGCAGGCGGTTTAATCATTATCCTGTGCGATACGCTTATCAAGCTGTTTACTAAAAAGCGCGGCGAAAAGAACAGAAGCAACGCCGTAATGTGCATTGCCGTGACCGTTCATAACGTACCCGAAGGCTTGGCGGTGGGCGTGGCGTTCGGCGCAATAGCACAAAGCGGCGGCGCAAGCGTCGTGGCGGCGTTAATGCTTGCCTTGGGGATAGGTATTCAAAACTTCCCCGAAGGTATGTGCGTGGCGTTCCCCCTGCGTGCAAACGGAATGGGGCGGTTTAAAAGCTTTTTTATTGGTCAGCTATCGGGCGCGGTAGAAATAGTTGCAGGGGTTATAGGCGCGGTTGCCGTCTCGTTTATCAGCGGCATACTGCCCTTTGCGCTCGCCTTTTCTTCGGGGGCGATGATTGCGGTGGTCTGCTCGGAATTAGTGCCAGAAAGCTTTGCAAGCGATAAACTTAAGGCGACAATCGGCGTTATATTCGGGTTTGCGCTTATGATGATTTTGGACATTGCCTTAGGGTGAAAAATGCGCGACTTTGGTCGTGATTAAATCCACTCTTTGAGTAATTAAATCCAACGGCGAGCCGTTGATTATGGTGGAATTATTAGAAACGTCAAACTCTATCGTCACGAGCTTTAAGCTCGTGACACTTTCCCTATTCTTTAGGGAAAGCGAGAGTAAGGGCGGAATTTTTTTAGACGGTTGAGAGTCTGGGATTGCCGCGCCGACAAAAGTCGGCTCGCAATGACGCGGTTAGGGGGTGCCGTAGTCGCACCACCGCTTGACGGAAATTGCGTTGGTCAAGTATGAAAATAATTAAGAAACGCCGCTGTGGTCGCACCACCGTCATTGCGAGAAATATAAGGCGCAAAAAAAGAGATGCGTATCACCGCATCTCTTTTTAAATTTTTTGACGTGATTATAATTTTTCGATAACTTCTACGAGTTCGCCGACGGTCTTGATTTTGGTAACTTCTTCGTCGGGAACGGTCTTGCCCGTTACGTCTTCAAGCTGCATCAAAAGCTCGACTACGTCCAAAGAATCTGCGCCAAGGTCGTCTACGATTTTGCTGTCTAAAGTAATCTTAGACTGGGGAATACCGAGCTGTTCTGCAAGCATTTCAGCTATTTTATCAAACATTATTTTTTCTCCTAATTTTAATTTAATTTGCTTTTTTAGTATAAAACAACGCTGAGAATTTGTCAAGAGTTTTTATGACATTACACGTTGTAGTGACATATTCCGCTCTTTTGTACTTTTACGCC
>JBJEVB010000055.1:0-34559 GCA_051884155.1 Candidatus Coproplasma sp.
TTTATTGCAAATACGGTTCCGTAGTTAAATGGATATAACAGCCCCCTCCTAAGGGGCCGTTGTGGGTTCGATTCCCGCCGGGACTACCAAAAACGCCCCAGACGATTATTTCGTCTGGGGCGTTTTTATGTATCAAATTATTTTCTCTTTTTTGAGATAAACACGTTGCAAAGGACGTATGCGGCAATACATATCGCAATTGAAACAGCAGTAATCAAATACATTACCCATAGTTCTACTTTATTTCCAAAGAAATATAGATTGCAGTCAATAGAATCCTTAATCCCTTCTACCACGTCCTGCGGCCAACCGAGCGAAACCATTTCCCTGAACGTTCCACCCATAGCGGCGTTACGAATCATTGAAGTGCCGTATGTTCCCGGCAGGAAGCAAAGCACGTTCTGCAAGCCCGTACCAAAGCTGTGTATGGGCATATACGCGCCGCACAAAAAGCCGTATCCTGCCGATACAATCGTACCGACGGCGGACATCTGACCTTGCGAAGTTAAAAAGAAGTTTATAACCGAAGATAGCGCAGTACCGAACATAGTCAATAATACGACGTCCAAAAGGCATAAGAACACATCGCCTACGCTCATATACCAGCCGCTTAAAGCAACGTAAACAAGGCACAAACCGAGCGCCACGAAGCTAATTAACAGCGTTGAAACAAGCGTTGCGAGATAATAGGCAGCGGCGTGCATAGACCTTTTTGCAGGTGCCATAAGTAAATCGTTTTTTGCGCCCGATACTTTATCCTGCACGATAAGCATATTCGAGCAAAACGCAACCGTAATACAGCTGACTGCAAGCAACGACGACATAAGCTGACCTGCAACCACACCGTTGATTAGCGAATCGGGACAGGGCACGCCGTTCAAAGCCGAAGAGAACGAATCGCGATATACGTTTGCAAGGAAAGTAACGTATAAAACGAGCAAAATCACAGGCGTTATTAGCGAAGTAAAGAACATACCCTTATCTTTAAAGAACATTTTAACGTTTCTTCTTATTTGGCTTAAAAGTCCTGTCATTTGGATTCACCCCCTATAAGCTTTTTACCAGTAACGGCAAGGAATACGTCGTCCATTTTACCCTTAGTAATTTCATAATCACTAAAAATTTCGGGGTGCTTTAAAATAAGTTTAGTAGCTTCGCCCGTGTCGGGTACTGCCACCCTGAACGCTTCTCCAACCTTTTCGTAATTAAGCCCGAGATGTTGTACGGCTGTTTCTTCAATATTATAAAGCGTAATAAAGTCGCCCGTATAGGCATTTTTAAGCTCCAACGGGGTACCTTCCGCAACAATCTTACCGCCGTCGATTATAACGACGTAGTCGGCGTCTGCCGCTTCTTCCATATAGTGAGTGGTTAAAAGTACGGTTACGCCCTTTTCCTTTCTCAGCTTTGTTACAACGTCCCAGATATTCTTTCTCGTCTGGGGGTCAAGTCCCGTCGTAGGCTCGTCTAAAATCAAAATCTTGGGCTCGTGAATTAACGCACGCGCTACGTCTACCCTTCTCTTCTGTCCGCCCGAAAGTTTACCTAAGGTACGCTTTAAAATGGGGGTCAAGTCAAGCAGCTCGCACAGCTCGTCAAGTCTTTTCTTGAACGCCTTACCACTAATTCCGTACAGTGCCGCCCTGTATTGCAGATTGTCGTAAACGGTCAAGCATTTATCGAGCACTGAGTTTTGAAATACTACGCCCAAGTGCATTTTAGCCGTGTCTAAATTGCCGTCTACGTCACAACCGTCTATAAGCACTTTGCCTTCGTCTTTGGTAAGCTGACCGCAAATTATTGAAATGGTCGTACTTTTACCCGCACCGTTTACGCCTAAAAAGGCAAACAGCTGCCCTTCTTCAACCGAAAAGCTTAAGCCGTTCACTGCGTGTACGTCTTTAAAGCTCTTATGCAGATTTTCAATCTCTATAACTTTTTTCACTTTTCTCTCCTTCTATTCACTCATAACGGCTTTAATGCTCGTTTTGCTTATTATAAGCGAATACGCTAAATTAATCAACTCGTAAACGACGATAAATATCGCAAGGCATATTCCGAATGAAGTCCAATCAAACGAATATCTCGGCACGCTGTCAAACGATGCAAAGACGATATTTACCATAACGACTAATATTCCGTACTGATAAGCAGAGCCTATTGCAAAACCTATTAACGCAGGTATATGATACAGCCCCAACACGGCAACTGCACACTCTTTAAGGCTATAACCCGTAACTTTTAGCATTGCAATCTTCTTTTTATTGCCTGCTATAACGGTGGACATTGCAAGGTATAGAGATACGAAAGCCAAGACTAAGCCAATAATGAGTATCATATAGCCCATCATATCGCTTGCATATTCACGCATAGAAAGCCCCATCTGCATCATAGCCGAAAAGCAAAAACCGCCGAAAGCCACGAAAAACGCAAGCAGTTTTTTGTCGTTTAAAACGTTTAAACCGAGCTGAGAAATAAAACTTCTGTCCTTTTTTACTTCCTTTATCTTCTTTAACTTTCTCTCCTTGCCTTCGCCCCTTATGAGTGAAAGCGCAGGCAGTTTAAGTTTAAACAGGGCTACGCCAACCGAAAGTGCGGAAAATAACACTACGGGAAGTACGAGAATAAGTACTAATAAAACAGGGTGAAAATGCATAACGACTTCGGGTATGCCCTGCTGATTTGCGTTTTGCAATTCATAAAAGGTAGGCATAATAGCCCAGCTTATAGCTAAACCTAACACCACGCCGATAAGTACGCAAAATCCGAACACGACACATTTTACGGCTATTTTTAAATCGGAATAGCCAAGCGCCTTTAAAATGCCGAATCTTTGCGAGTGTGCGGATATGTATTGACCGATATAGAACACCAGCATTACGACCGAAGTCAACACTAAGGAAATGCCTGAAATTGCGCAGACGGCGATATCGTTAAGCTTTAACGCATCGTACAGCTTTTTCATCTCAACAGGTACCTGCCCTTCTATTGCACGCAAGTCGATATCGTAGTTTAAAAACATATTGCACACGATTGCGGCACAGCACATTGCGGCGATTATACCGAAAAATTTTAACGAATCTTTTAAACTTACGGTCATAATCTTACCAACCTATTTCGTATGCGGTCTTGGGATTTGTGTTTTTATAATCTTCAATTATCTTACCGCTGCCTATTTTAATAACCCTTTCGGCAGTTTCCGCAATATTGCCGTTATGGGTTACCATAATCAGGGTAAAACCGTTCTGTTTTCTAAGTTTTAAAACGTAGTCAAGTAGCTGTCTGCCCGTTGCTTCGTCCAACGCGCCCGTCGGCTCGTCCATAAACAAAACCTGCGCTCTTTTAGCCAATGCACGCGCAACCGCTACCCTTTGCTGTTCGCCGCCGGAAAGCTGTCTGGGGTATTTTTTAAGCTTTTCGCCAAGCCCTAAAGCTTCAATTATATTTATATAATCCTTATTATCCGCAAGGTCAGCACCCATTCTAACGTTCTTTTCAACGTTCATATCGGGCAAGAGATAATATTGCTGAAAGACAAATCCCACCTTATCTCGGCGGAACTTTGTCAACTCTTTGTCCGAAAGTGCCGTCAACTCGTAATCATTATAAAAGACCTTGCCGTTATCCGCCTTTTCAAGTCCGCCTAAAATATTCAAAAGCGTTGATTTGCCAGAACCAGACGCACCTAAAATTACAACGTACTCGCCGTCTTCTATCGATAAATCAATACCCTTTAATACCTGTTGGAAGCTATCCGCCACACCGTAAAACTTTTCTATATTCTCCGCTTTAATCATTTTTTGCTCCTTAAATCTTTTATAATGCTTGCACACACTTCGCTAAGCATACCGTCGATTTCTTTATTGGTGAAAAGACAAGTGCCTGTTACGCATAATACGGCTATGCCGTGCGTATATATCCACATATGCAAATATAATTTTTTACTGTCTTCTTCGCTCAAGCCATAGCAGTCCTGCACGCATTGTAAAATTTCTTCGTAGTTGTCTTCTATTCCCAACAGCACGTTATTAAGCCCGTACACTCCGTCGTTTGCCATAAACAGCACCCTGAAAAGATTAGGCTCTTCCATAGCAAACTTTAAATACGATAAGCCGACGCCCTTAAACGCAACCTTATCTTTAAGACCGACTGCAACGTAACTCGTGTAAATCGCCTTACATTGCTTGATAAGTTCCTTCTGCAGTTTGTCCATATTCTCAAAAACCGAAAATATTGGCGCAACCGAACAGCCGAGCTTTGCCGCAACAGAACGGGCAGTAACCGCAGTCATACCCTCCGCCCTTAAGATTTCCAACGCGGCGTTAGTTATTTGCTCTTTTGTAAATTTGTTTTTAGGGGGCATATTCACTCCTTTAAATATCAATTGTTATATAACGCTTGTTATTTTATCACTGCGATATAGTCTTGTCAACTATTTAAAATAAAAAAATGCAACAAAAACGCCCGACCAAATAAAGCTTGACCGAGCGCAATTGATTAAATTAAGTTAAAGATTAAAGTTCAGCGAAGTACTTGATAGTCCTAACCATCTGGGAAGTGTAGGAATTTTCGTTGTCGTACCAGGAAACAACCTTAACCAAAGTAGTGCCGTCGCCAAGACTCATGCACTTAGTCTGGGTTGCATCAAAGAGTGAACCGTAGGTGATACCGATTACGTCGCTGGAAACGATTTCGTCTTCGGTGTAACCGTAGGATGCAGAAGATGCAGCCTTCATAGCAGCGTTTACGCTTACCGCGTCAACTTCGCCTTCGCAAACTGCGATAAGCTGGGTCAAGGAACCGGTGGGAACGGGTACGCGCTGTGCGCAACCGTCAAGAACGCCGTTGAGTTCGGGGATAACGAGGCCGATAGCCTTTGCAGCGCCCGTAGAGTTGGGAACGATATTAACTGCAGCAGCCCTTGCTCTTCTCAAATCGCCCTTACGATGAGGTCCGTCAAGAACCATCTGGTCGCCGGTATAAGCGTGGATAGTGGTCATATAACCCTTCTTAATCTTGCAAAGCTTGTTCAAAGCAGCTGCCATAGGTGCAAGGCAGTTGGTGGTGCAGCTTGCAGCGGAGATAACCGTATCGGTTGCCTTTAAGGTATCTTCGTTTACGCTGTATACGATGGTGGGAAGGTCGTTGCCTGCGGGTGCGGAAATTACGACTTTCTTTGCGCCTGCAGTGATGTGAGCAGATGCCTTTTCCTTAGAAGTATAGAAACCGGTGCATTCCAAAACTACGTCAACACCAACTTCTGCCCAAGGAAGATTAGCAGCGTCCTTTTCAGCATAGATTTTAATGGTCTTGCCGTTGACGGTGATGCTGTCCTCCCCTGCTTCTACTGCTTCTGCATACTTATATCTGCCCTGAGCAGAATCGTACTTAAGAAGATGAGCAAGCATCTTGGGGCTTGTTAAATCGTTGATAGCTACGATTTCATATCCTTCAGCGTCGAACATCTGTCTGAAAGCAAGACGACCAATACGACCGAAACCGTTGATAGCAACTCTTACATTTGCCATAAAAATATTTCCTCCGAAAAAAAATTATCTGATTTGGTTTATCCGACAAAAAATTTACTTTTTTTGCCAACGCTGATATTATAGCAAAAGGCGTGCGATAAGTCAACAATTATAAATTAACTCAATAACTATTTTTGTAAACAATTTAAAAAATATACTTGAAATTTATATCGTGATGGTTTATACTTAATACGGTTGAAAAACACATTTATATTATAATATTTTTCGGAGGTTTTCTCATGGCGTTGGTATCGGCAAAAGAAATGCTTGAAAAAGCAAGAGACGGCAAATATGCCGTAGGTCAGTTTAACATTAACAATCTTGAATGGACGAAGGCTATTCTTCAAACTGCTCAAGAATTACAGGCTCCCGTTATTTTGGGCGTTTCTGAAGGTGCAGGCAAATATATGTGCGGCTTTAAGGTAGTTGCCGATATGGTCAAGGCTATGATTGAAGAGATGAACATAACCGTACCCGTTGCGCTTCACTTAGACCACGGTACATACAACGGCTGCTATAAGTGCATTAAAGCAGGTTTTTCTTCCATTATGTTCGACGGTTCCCACTTCCCCATCGAAGAAAACGTTGCTAAGACTAAAGAACTTGTTGCAGTAACTTCTCAACTCGGTTTATCGCTTGAAGCTGAAGTTGGCGCTATCGGCGGCGAAGAAGACGGCGTTATCGGCAAGGGCGAATGTGCCGACCCTAACGAGTGCAAGCGCATTGCTGAACTCGGCGTTTCTATGCTTGCCGCAGGTATCGGCAACATTCACGGCAAATACCCTGCTAACTGGGAAGGCTTAAGCTTTGAAACGCTTGCCGCAGTTAAGGAAAAGGTCGGCGATATGCCCCTTGTATTACACGGCGGCACGGGTATCCCCACCGAACAGATTAAAAAGGCAATTTCCTTAGGCGTCGCTAAAATCAACGTAAACACCGAATGTCAACTCGCATTCCAGGAAGCAACCAGAAAGTATATCGAAGCCGGCAAAGATTTAGTCGGTAAGGGCTTCGACCCCAGAAAGCTTTTGGCTGACGGCTCCGCCGCAATCAAGGCAACCGTTAAGGAAAAGATGGAAATCTTCGGTTGCATAGGCAAGGCTTAAAATAAAAAACATTTACCCGTTTGCGTAAATTAAACGCAGACGGGTATTTTTTTTATTACGGCACATAATAAGGTTTATGAAGACAAGGTCATTCAAGATAGCAATACTTATACCTTTTCTTATTCTGCTTTTCTGTGGATTTACAATAGACGAAAGCAGCTCGCTAAAAAGCTTGACCAAGCCCTATATTACGACCTACGAATGTACCGCGGCAAGGCTTGGTAACGAGAATATTATGGAAAAGTATGAGTATATAAAAATTACCTTTTTAAACGATAAGGAATTAGAAGTAAGCCTAAAGCGCAAAAATTACAAAAAGAAGAGCTACGTTTGCGAATACCATTATGACGAAAAGACGAGCCGATTTAACGCTGAATTGGGTATTTTAGGCTTTAGATTTAAGCAGGACGCAAAGATAGAAAACGGCAAATTTACCTTGTGTATGCCTATACTCGGCAGAACGCTTTTAATGAACTTTCAATCGTAACGCTAAATAAAAAACCCGTAGCCATAGCCACAGGTTTTGATTAATCGCTTATATCGGGGTTGTATTTTCCTACAATCTCTTTACTGCCTTCAAATTCGGACACGCTGAAAATAGGCATTTCAAATTCGGTTGCAGGTTTTTCGTTTTTGTTGATAACTTCATCCATAGTAACCTGCTCTTCTTCGTGCTTGCCGGCCGTACTTTCCTTGCCGGGAAATGCGATGTCGTATTCCATTTTGGTCAGGTGTTTGGAAGAATAGTAAATCTGCCTTGCCCTATCGTTATGAAATTTTTCGTTTGTTCGTTCAATTAAGCAACCGACGTATAGTAAAAACAATAATGCAAAAATACTACCGATTACTATCATTGCAATGTACTTAGGTTCCATACTTTAATTTTACTACTTATTGACCGTATTTGTCAACGGGTTACTTTAGAATACTATTCAATTTATAAGGTTATGACATAACGAAGAATTTGTCGTAATATATTGTTTTATGAAAAAAATTGCTTTTTGCGGCGGCGGAAGCGCAGGACACGTCATTCCAAACGTTGCCGTTATAGAATCTTTACCCCCACAGTTTGACTTTTGCTATATCGGCACGAACGGCATAGAACAGACAATTTGTTCTAAAAACGATATCCCCTTTTACGAGTTTTGCGGCGTGAAACTTACAAGGGGCAAATTCTTTTGCAACCTGTTTATTCCTTTTAAGCTGCTAAAAAGTGTTACGCAGTGCAAAAAGCTATTAACAAAAATTAACCCTTCGGCTCTGTTTTGTAAAGGCGGTTACGCATCGTTATCCCCTGCACTTGCCGCTGCAAAGCTCAATATCCCCGTAATCACCCACGAATCGGATATTTCTATGGGGCTTGCAAATAAAATTATCGCCCGTAAAGCGCAATTGATTTTAACTTCCTTTCCACAAACCGCAAAGAAGTATTCTAATGCAATATGCACGGGCTCGCCTATGCGCAAAAACCTGTTTGGGAAATGCGCCGTCATAGAAAAAGAGCGTTTAGGTTTAGACCTACGACCTACTATTTTAGTGTTTGGCGGCGGCAGCGGTTCGGTAGCGATTAATAATGCATTAAGAAAGATAATCCTTCCGTTATGCAAAAAATATAACGTCGTGCACATCTGCGGCAAAGGTAACGTTATCAAAAGCAAGATTTGCGGCTACGTTCAGCTTGAATTTTGCAATGATATGGGCAGTCTATATGCTTGTGCGGACTACGCCGTTGCAAGGTGCGGTTCAAATTCAGCGTTTGAACTTATCACGCATAAAATTCCAACGCTATTCATTCCGCTTGATAACGGCGCAACTCGCGGCGACCAGATTGAAAATGCAAATTATTTTCACAAAAAGGGCTTATGCAGGGTCTTAAATGAAAAAAATTTAACGCCGAATACTCTTCAAAACGAAATTAACGAGCTTATTGCAGACGAAAAAATAAAAACCGCACTGCGTAACGATGATACGCAATGCGGTACTGATAACGTTATTAACGCTATAAAATCCGTAGTTAAAAATTGATAATTCCGTAACCTGAGAGAATCATTTTAACACCGAGTAGAATTAAAACTACGCCGCCGATAATTTCGGCGATGCATGCCTTTTTTTGGAACAATTTACCGAAACGGTTGCCGATTATAAGCCCAACAAGGGAAATAATAAAGGTTACGACGCCGATTATGCCTACGGCTATCCACGCCCAAAGCTGAATATTTGTTACGCACTCAACGTTTAAAAGAGTATTAAAGGTAAAGCCGACGAAAAGCGCGTCTATACTCGTTGCGACGCCCTGTAATAAAACCGTAGGTACGGACAACGGTTTAATATCGCTCTCCGTCTCATCTTCAGCACGGAATTCCTTAATGCCGTCATAGACCATCTTAGCGCCTATTATGAACAAAAGACCAAAGCCTATCCAATGGTCTACCGAATCGAAAAATGCAAACTGCTGAAAGGCAAGACCTATGTAAAAGCCTATAATGGGCATAACTGCCTGAAATATTCCGAACGTTAAAGGAATTAAAATACCCTTACGCTTAGATATTCCGCGATAAACCATTCCGTCGCACATAGACACGGCAAAGGCATCCATGGCAAGCGAAACGCCCGTCAATAATAAAGTAACCAATAAACTCCAAATCATAGAAAAATTATAACACTCTATTTTATTACTTGTAAATATTTTTATTATAATTTTTTTAAAATAGTGGTAAAATAAATTTGCTTTTTTTATAATTTTGAGTATAATACTATTGTTGTCACGAATTGAGGTGTAGCGCAGTTTGGTAGCGCGTCTGGTTAGGGACCAGAAGGTCGTGGGTTCAAGTCCCGTCACCTCAACCACAAAAAGCGGTAAGGCTTCTAAGCCTTACCGCTTTTTGTTATTAGATTGCGAGTAGAACCCACAACCTTCTGGTTTGTGTGCAAAGACACGCTATGTTTTTTTTAGGGCTCCCACAAAAGATTTGAACAACAAAGATTTTGTGGGAAAAGGAGCCGCAACGAAGCAATTTTGCAATTTGGCTTTAGACAAATTGCTTTAAGCGAAGTTTGCGGCGACGCGGTTAGGGAGCAGAAGGTCGTGCCACTCTTCGCCTTACCGCTTTTTGTTATTAGATTGCGAGTAGAACCCACAACCTTCTGGTTTGTGTGCAAAGACACGCTATGTTTTTTTGGGGCTCCCGCAAAAGATTTGCCCTTTCAAGTTTTCGGCTAATAATAACACGATTGAATTTATTTCTCGTTATTTATTAATGATTTTAGGAACTTTGCAAATTCAACAACTTCTAAAACAGATAATATTAAAATTAAACAGGTAACAATAAAACCAAGTATATCTTTTAAATCAAAGCCGTTAACATAGAATAACAAAGTAAGTAAAGAAGTTGTTAAGCAAAGTTCAGTAATCCATAAGACAAAC
The DNA here is from genome assembly GCA_051884155.1 of Candidatus Coproplasma sp. Classification (GTDB taxonomy): domain Bacteria; phylum Bacillota; class Clostridia; order Christensenellales; family Borkfalkiaceae; genus Coproplasma. Next base: position 10,059 of record JBJEVB010000055.1, read on the forward strand.
AGGGCTACCGTTCTATACAGTTCGGGTGCATTAATAGCCGTTAATACTATTTTAAAAATATTACTCAAAATTAATATTGCCAATATAATAATGAATGCTAAATTGTTCAATCGGCTTTCGCTTACGCACCAAAGCACTTCTATAAAAGAAAATAATATCAATTTAAAAATTGAAATTACTTTGACATTTTTTAGATTATCCATATTACACCCAACAAACTAATAACTTTATTTATTGTAATATGCGATTGTAAGAAATTTACACATTAAAATGTAAAAATTTTGTAATACGTCCTATGACTGAAACCGCATAAAAGTGCAATATAGATTTTCTATGGATTAAGGTGATTATTAGACCTTAACCTTAGCGTAAAGCACCATATCCTGCACTACGCCGCACTTAAAGGCGTTACTCTTTAACACGCCTTCGCGCTCAAACCCTGCCTTTTCAAGTACTCGGCAAGAACCTTTATTATGGGAAAAAGGTTCGGCATATAGCCTTAAAATATCCGTATTATCAAAGATATAGTTGCTAAGTTCCTTTAATGCGGCAGTTGCAATTCCCTTACCCCAAAACTCTTCACCGACGTAATAGCCTATTTCAGCCGTCCTGTAGTGAATATTACCCTGCCTGAACGCGGCAATACTACCGACACACCTACCCCTATAAACTATTGCGTATGCAAAAGTTTGGGTTTTATCTGCGGCGAGCATTGCTTTTATAAAGTCCAACGCGTCGTTTTCGGTATACGGATAGGGAAGTCCATCCCTTAAGTTGTTTAAAACGTTTAAATTATTTAACGCTAAAGCTAAGTCCTTTGCGTACTCTTCCTTCCATTCAGTTAAATAGTTCATTTTAATCTCTCTTATAGAAATTACGGACGGGAAAAATTCTTCCCGTCCGTATTTTTAGTTTTACTTACTTGTTATCCTTAGATAAACTCTTTAAATTCCAAATCTTATCCGCATATTCTTTGATGCTTCTGTCTGCCGAGAAGTAACCAGAAGCTGCAATATTGCGAAGTGACATCTGGTTCCACTTACGCTTATCGTTTACGTACAATTCAGAAATCTGGTGTTGAGTCTGGCTGTAAGCATTGAAGTCTGCCATGCACATATAAGGGTCGGCAACGGGCGTGCCTGTAAGCAAGTAGTTTGCCATATCGGAGAAAGACTGACCGTTAAAGCCGATAATCAACGCTTCGATAATTCTTCTAAGCCTTGCGCTCTCGTTGTAGTACTTAGATGAGAAGTAGCCGGAACGCCAAATATCTTCAACTTCGTTGGATTTTAAGCCAAAGATAAAGATATTCTCGTCGCCGACAGCCTGAGCCATCTCAACGTTAGCGCCGTCAAGCGTACCGATAGTAAGCGCACCGTTAATCATAAACTTCATATTACCCGTACCGCTTGCTTCCTTACCTGCAAGGGAAATCTGCTCGGAAATTTCAGTTGCGGGCATAAGCTTTTCGGACATAGTAACGTTGTAATCTTCCATGAATATAACGTTGAGCTTTTCCTGAATCTTGGGGTGCTTTTTAATATCTTCCGAAAGATAGCTAATAAGCTTAATCGTCTGCTTTGCCATTGAATAACCGGAAGCCGCCTTTGCACCGAAGATATAGGTCTTAGGCTGAATATCAAGTTCGGGATTGTCAAGCAAATCGAGATACGTATCGATAATATTCAATACGTTCAAAAGCTGACGCTTATACTCGTGCAAACGCTTTGCCTGAGTATCGAAGATAGAGTCGGGGTTAATTTTAAAGCCCTGCTTCTTCAAAGCATAGTCTGCAAACTGCTTTTTCTTGATAGCCTTAATCTCGTCTAATCTCTTAAGTACGCTCGAGTCGTTATCATACTTCTTAAGCCCTGCTAAAAGCGAGCTGTCGTGAATATAACCGTCGCCGATGCAGTCGGAAATAAGCGAAGAAAGTTCGGGGTTAGCCTGGCAAAGCCATCTTCTGTAAGCGATACCGTTGGTTACGTTGGTGAACTTTTCGGGCGTGAAATCATAGAAATCCTTGAAAATAGACTGCTTAATGATTTCGCTGTGAAGTGCCGCAACGCCGTTTACGCTGTGACCGCCGTATACCGAAAGGTTTGCCATTTTAACTCTACCGTGCTCAATAATGGACATACGGGAAATTTTGTTCCATTCGCCGGTGAATTTATCCCAAAGCTGTTCGCACATTCTGCGGTTGATTTCGCAGATAATAGTGTGAATTCTGGGTACGGTTCTTTGAATAAGGTCTTCCGACCAAGTTTCAAGGGCTTCCGCCATAACCGTATGGTTGGTGTATGCACAGGTTGCGGTGGTAATTGCCCAAGCGTCGTCCCAACTATAGTAATACTCGTCGATAAGTATTCTCATAAGTTCGGGAATAGCCATTGCGGGGTGCGTATCGTTAAGGTGAATAGCCGCAAGTTTGGGCAAATCCTTTAACGAACCGTATCTGTGCCTGTAGTCGTCGATAATATTCTGAATGGATGCAGAGCAAAGGAAATACTGCTGTTTTAATCTCAAAGACTTACCGTTCATATGGTTGTCTGCAGGGTAAAGAACCTTAGTAATCAAGTCAGCATCAGCGTCTGCCTGCATTGCCTGCAGATAGTCGCCCTGCGAGAACAACTTCATATTGAAGTCCTGAACGGGTTTAGCTTTCCAAAGTCTCAATACTGATACCGCGTCGGAATCCTTGCCTGAAATCATCATATCGTATGCAACGGCTTCGATATCGTTGGTATCAACGTATTCGATTTGCATACCGTTTTCAGTCCACTTCTCTTCAACTCTGCCGTTAAAGCGAATCTTGAATGATTTATCCGTTCTCTGGGTAAGCCAACATTCGCCGCCGGGAAGCCATGCGTCGGGTAATTCGGTCTGCCAACCGTCTACAATCTTCTGTTTAAAAAGACCGTATTCATAACGAAGCGAATAGCCCATTGCGGGATAATCGCCAGATGCCAAAGCATCCATAAAGCAAGCGGCAAGCCTACCTAAACCACCGTTACCCAAACCTGCGTCGGGCTCTAATTCGTACAAATCTTCAAGGTCTACGCCATAGGAAGAAACTACTTTAGAGAACGCGTCCGTCGCACTAAGGTTGAAAAGGCTGTTCTTAAGCGAACGACCTAAAAGGAATTCCATACAAAGGTAATAAACTTTCTTTGCCTTCTTTTCTTTTACACGCTTTTGGAACTGCTGACGCTTTTGCAAGAGAATATCTCTTACGCTCATAACGACAGCTTTGTAAAGCTGGTCTTTAGTAATCTCGTTAGGGCGACTTACACCATAGTACCTTGCAAGTTTGCCCTTAACAAGTTCCTTGACCTCTTTTTCCGTAATAGCAGTATTGCTCATTATACACTCCTAAAATTTAGTAAAATTATTATTTAAGCATTTCAAGATACAGCGCTTCGTATTCCTTTGCGGATTTATTCCAACTGAAGTCGGAAGTAATTGCCCTATACCTGAGTTCTGCCCATTTTTCTTTATTTCTATAATCTGCAACTGCCTGCCTTACAACGTAAAGCATATCGTGCGCATTATAGTTTGCAAACGTATAACCGTTTACCTGAGGCTTAATACTGTCGTATAAGCCGCCCGTTTCCCTTACTACGGGTACCGTGCCGTAACGGCAAGCCATCATCTGGGAAAGTCCGCAAGGCTCTGACTTGCTGGGCATTAAGAATATATCCGAACCTGAATATATCTTCCTTGATAAATCGCCGTTAAACTGGATATTTGCACTGACCTTATCGGGATACTTTCTTGCAAGCTCTCTAAAATAAGATTCGTACTGATAATCACCCGTACCTAAAAGCACAAACTGAACGTCGTCCTGTAAAATTTCTTCAATGACGTTGGTAACCAAGTCAAGACCCTTATGAGAAACAAGACGGGAAATCATTGCAATGATAGGCGTATCGGGTTTTACGGGAAGATTTAACATCTTCTGCAACTCTTCTTTACATACCGCCTTACCACTCATGTCGTCGGGTGTGAAATTCTTAAACAGGTGAGTATCAAGCTCGCTGTTGTATCCTTTATCGTCTATGCCGTTTAAAATACCCTTAAGCTTGAACTGATTGTTCCTTATAATGGGGTCGAGTCCGTGTGCATAATAAGGGTCTTTAATTTCGTCCGCATATCTGGGGCTGACGGTTGAGAACCTTTCGCTGACTTCGATTGCGCCCTTCATAAGGTTAATCGAGTTATTATATTCTACGAGATACTGGTATTTGCCGTAGATATCGAACAGCGAAGAGAGAATATCGAGAGAATACTGCCCCTGATACTCTATGTTGTGAATAGTGAACAGGCAGCGTATAAACTGATATTCAGGTCTGAAGCAGTAATTAGTCTTAAGATAGATTGCCGCAAGCGCAGCCTGCCAATCGTGGCAGTGCATAACTTCGGGATAGAATTTTACGAAGGGTATTATTTCTAATACAGCCCTTGAGAAGAACGCAAATCTTTCGCCGTCGTCGAAATAGCCGTAGCAACCGGGACGTTTGAAGTAGAATTCGTTATCTACAAAGTAGAAAGTAACGCCGTCTTTAACGTACGAGAAAACGCCGCAGTATTGATTACGCCAAGCAAGATGAACATACAAATTGCCAAGGTAAGTGAATTTTTCCCTATACTCTTTCTTAATATCAGAATAAAGGGGCAAGATTACCCTTACGTCGAATTTGCCCGTTGCGGCAAGAGCCGTTGAAAGCGAACCGACTACTTCTGCAAGTCCGCCCGTCTGAATAAAAGGCGTTGACTCGGACGCAACGAATAAGATGTTTCTCTTACCCTGCACCGTTACTTCCGCCGCTTTTACGACAGGTGCTTTTTTAGTTGTAGTCTTGCTTGCAGACTTTGCGCAAGTTTTGCTTGCCGTTTTAGTAGCGGTAGCCTTCGTAGCAGTCGTTTTAGCCGTAGACTTTGCCGCCGTCGTCTTAGTAGTTGCCGTAGTCTTCTTTGTTGCAGCCATCTTTAATTATCCCCCGATTTCAAATTATATACGCGAACCCTTGTTGATGAAATAAGGCTTCTGTTCACAGCCTGCTAAGGTTACGCCCTTACCGATGCTGGAATCCTTGTCGGAAACGACGTAGGAAAGATTGCAGTTTTCTGCAACGTCGTTTTCACTCATAATAATACAGTTTTTAAGGTGCGCACCCTTGCCTACGTGAACGTTGCGGAAGAGAATACAGTTTTCTACCGTTCCTTCGATAAGGCAACCGTCGTGAATAAGCGAATTTACGACGTGTGCGTCTTCGGTAATCTTTGCAGGCGGTGCGTCGTTTACCTTGGTATAGACGTCTCTGTCGCCGAAGATTTCGTTCCTTACTTTCTTATCAAGCAAGTCCATATTTGACTTGTAGTAAGAAGCGAGCGAATCAATATTGCTGTAATAGCCGTCGAGCTTATAACCGTAAATTCTGCCTTCCTTGATTGCAGGTATAACAAGGTCCTTAGAAAAGCTCGTAAGTCCCCTTGCCTGCGCCCTTTGAAGAATGCTCAAAAGATACGTTGTACGCGCAACGAGCACGTTGATATAGTGCTTTCTTACTCCTTCGCCTTCAACGTTTACGTCTACTGACGTAATTCTGTCGCTTGAATCGCAGTTGAACATCATATAGGACTTTTCGTCCGTACACTCGTGTTCGTGATATACCAAAGTAATATCTGCGTTGTGTGCAATATGTTCTTCTATTACCTTGCTGTAGTCGAGCTTATAGACAGAATCGCTGTCGGCAATTACAACAAAGTCTTCCTTAGCCTTTTTAAGGAACGCCGAAGCTCCCTTTAAAGCTTCGAGCCTATTGCTATAAAGCACTTCGCTCTCATCGCTGTAAGGGGGAAGAAGGATTAAACCGCCTTCCTTCCTTGCTAAATCCCACTCTTTTCCTGAACCGAGATGGTCCATTAAAGATTGATAGTTGTTTTTAGTTAAAAGTCCTACCGTCGTAATGCCGGAATTGACCATATTTGAAAGGGTGAAATCCACTAAACGGTATCTGCCGCCATAAGGAATAGAACCCTTAGAACGTACCCTTGTAAGTTCGGATACATGCTCATCGTTAATGCTTGAAAAAATTACACCTACGGTTGAAGTCATCTTAATATCCCCCTTATACGTTTTTATCGACGATTTCGCCTGCAGCAACCTTTGCGCCGTCGGAAACGGTAATGCCCCTGCCAAGTACGGTTATGCCGTTCGTCTTGCCTTCCACTTTGCAAGCTTGCGCCTTATCATCGCCAACTTTTGCCTTGACGCCGACGGTTACTTCTTCGTCGATTATCGAATAATCAACGGTAGCGCCTGCTTTGATTACGGTATTTCCCATAAGCACGCAATCGCGGACAACTGCACCCTTTTCGATTACGCAGTCGCTGCCGATTACTGAATTGATTACGGTACCTTCTACTTCACAACCGTTTGCGATAAGTGAATTTGAAACTTCGCCAGTGATATATGCAGGGGGCGCCAAAGGACTTCTGGAATGGATAACTCTGTCGTTATCGCGAAGCTCAAAGTTGGGTACAACGCCGAGCAAGTCCATATTTGCTTCTAATAAGGAAGTTATCGTACCGACGTCCTTCCAATAGCCTTCGAAACGGTAAGAATACATCTTCTCGCCAGCGTTAAGCATTGCAGGCAATACGTTTTTACCGAAGTCGTTTTCGGAATCGGGGTTTTGTTCGTCTAATTCGAGATATTTGAAGAGCTTAGATGCGGTGAATATGTAAATACCCATTGACGCCAAATCGGATTTAGGCTGCTTGGGTTTCTCTTCGAATTCGTAAATAGTACCGTCGGGGTTTGTATTCAAAATACCGAATCTGGACGCTTCCTTCATAGGAACTTGCATACAGGCAATCGTACAATCTGCGCCTGCAGCCTTATGTGCGGCAAGCATCTTGTCGTAATCCATCTTATAGATGTGGTCGCCTGAAAGAATAAGTACATATTCAGGGTCGTACATCTTCATAAAGCGGATGTTCTGGTAGATTGCGTTTGCAGTGCCCTTATACCAGGATGTAGACTGCTTAGCTTCATACGGCGAAAGAATATGTACGCCGCCGAAAGTTCTGTCTAAATCCCAGGGTTGTCCGTTGCCTACATACTCGTTTAATACGAGTGGCTGATACTGCGTAAGGACGCCTACCGTATCGATACCCGAATTGATACAGTTCGAAAGCGGAAAGTCAATAATCCTGTACTTTGCACCGAACGATACCGCCGGTTTTGCTATATTGCTCGTCAATGCGTACAGTCTCGAACCCTGTCCGCCTGCAAGCAACATTGCAACACATTCTTTTTTTCTTAGCATTGTTCAAATCCCCCAAAAATTATTTTTCTTTAATAAAATATAAACACGACAGCTTTGGAATATCCATAGTTATCGAATTATCCTTACCGTGGCTTTTACGCTTTTTGGTCGAAAGATATCTCTTTTTGAATTTACCTTCACCGCCAAAACGTACGCTATCAGTATCGAACGCCTTTTTATATTTGCCTGCGTGTTGACCGAAAGTGTAGTTAGGTTGGTCTATACCGGAGAAGTTTATAACCGTCATAAGGCAACCGCCCTGCCCGTCGTATCTGTTAAAGACGAGAACGTTGTTTATAACGTCGTCTACAACCAGCCACTCAAACCCCTTCCAATCGTTTTCAATCGAATACAACAAAGGGCAAGCTTTATAAAAATTATTAATCGCTTTTACAAAAACCGAAAGCTTTTTGTGTTTTTCGTATTTTTTTAAGAAAAAATCTATACCCGTAGTATAGTTCCACTCAGCAAACTGACCGAACTCATAACCCATAAAGTTGAGCTTTTTACCCGGATGAGCGTACATATATCCAAGCAATGCACGAACGGTTGAAAACTTGTCGTCAAAGCTTCCCGGCATCTTGTTTACTATAGAGCCCTTAACGTGCACCACTTCGTCGTGAGACAGCGGTAGAACGTATCTTTCGTTTAAAGAATACATCATAGAAAAGGTTATTTTCTGGTGATGGTAATGCCTGTACAACGGGTCCTGCCTGCAATAGAATAAGGTGTCGTTCATCCAACCCATATTCCATTTATAGTCAAAACCGAGACCGCCTTTTTCTATGGGCGTCGTTACGCCGCAAAACGCGGTAGATTCTTCGGCAACGGTTATTGCGCAAGGGAATTGCCCGTGAACCATCAAGTTGAATTTTTTAATAAACTCAATAGCTTCTAAGTTGCGGTTGTCGCCGTATTTGTTGGGCGTCCATTGACCGAACGGCATATCGTAATCGAGGTAGAGCATTGCTGCAACTGCGTCCACACGCAAGCCGTCTAACCCGAACGTCTTTAAAAAGTACGCCGCAGACGACAGCAAAAAGCTGTCAACACCGCCCCTGCCGAAGTCGAATTTTCTCGTGCCCCACCCCCTGTGTTCCATTCTGTCCCAAAGCGGACATTCATAGAGTGGTTGACCGTCGAACTCGTACAGAGCAAAGTCGTCTTTAGGGAAATGTGCAGGTACCCAGTCGAGTATTACGCCTATCCCTTCCCTGTGAAAAGCCGAGATGAGCGAAGCGAACTGCGCAGGCGTGCCTAGCCTTGCGGTTACACAGAAGTAACCCGTAACCTGATAACCCCAGGAACCGTCGTAAGGAAATTCGGTTATAGGCATAAGCTCTACGTGGGTATAGCCCATATTCTTTACATACGGTACGAGAGTTTTTTCGAGTTCCGCAAAAGAATAATAAGAGTTGTCCTTATGCCTTTTCCATGCGAGAAGATTTACTTCGTAAATATTTATAGGGCGTTCGCCTTCGGTCGTGTTAGCCATAGGCGTAACGGTAGGTATATCGGTACAAATTACCGAGCGTTTACTTTTGGGGAAATCCGACCTGAAAGAATACGGGTCGGCTTTATACAATTTTCTCTGGTCGAAAGTGTGAATAAGGAATTGATAGCAATCGCCTTCCTTAGCAAAAAGCTCAGTCTGCCAGCTCTCTCCGTCGGGCAATTTTTCCATAATCGCAGCGTCTTCATTATAGCCGTTAAAGTCGCCGATAACGCACACCTTTACGGCGTGCGGCGCCCATACGCGAAAGACGTACTTACCTTCCGCTATCTTGTGACAGCCGAAAAATTCGTACGCTTTCATATCAACGCCGTTATGGAACAACTCAAGTCTTTCACACTTTTCCATATTATACCTAATTAATTTTATCATAGGGTATAAAATTTTTCAAGACCGAATTGAAAAAAAATGTATAAATTATTAATAATTATTTAGATATTAATTAAAAAACAGCTTATTCTATCACAGCTATTTACACCGATAGACATATTTTTGCAAACTTTGTAAAGCGATAAGTCTTCAACTTCTTCGCCTATGATCAATAATTTCTCGTCACCGTCGTACACGGCGTTAAGTTTATCGAACGCAACGAAGTTGATATCGTCGAACATATAGAGTTGCTCTTGCAGTTTTATATAGCCGTCGGGTGCAAACGGTGTGGTCAAGCGTGCGGCAGGAAGTAATTCGGGCGTACACTTATACTCAAATCCCAAAAACTCGCTGCCGTCGGTTGAAAAATAAACTTTTAATTTTAAATCAGCCGAAATCACCTTACAACAGGAACGGGGAACACAATCGTTAAGATAACCTTTAAACGCACCGTCTTTAGCGCAGTACGCAACCTTAAAGTCGGCAGGCACCCCTATCCCCGTTGAAAGCTTTATTTCCATATTATTCGTAATCGACTACGTCTATCCATCTGCGAAGGAATTCGTCTTCTTCAGCCTTTGCTTTTGTCAAGCGTGAAGCTGCAACGATGGGAATCCACTTCTGAACGTACTGAATAGCCGTATCGCTCTTAAGGCAGTACAACTTTAAATATTTTTCCGCTAACTTCTGCTTGCCGTCGAGATAGAACATAAGATAGGTCGTTGCTACGTCGGCAGAAGCATTGCCCTGAGTTGCGTGCGCCCAGTCTACGATATAGGGCGTACCGTCCTTAGCAATTATTACGTTGCTGGGCTGGAAGTCGCCGTGACATAAATTGTAGTGCTTGGGAAGCGAATCAAGGCGGGTGTGCAAGTCGTAACGGGTGGTTGCGTCAAGCTTAGCAAGGCTGATTCTTGATTGCATCTTTTCCTTCAACCTGTTGAGCATAGGCACTTTTTTTGATAAAACCGTTCTCTGTAAATCGACGAATAATTCCAAATATTCGTCTTCCTTTTCAGGGTGTTCCGCCATAAGCTCTGCAAGGTTTTCGCCTTCAACGTAGTCCATTATAATCGACCACTTACCGTCAAGCACTTCGATTGCCTTGATTCTCGGCATATTCAAGTCGGTCTCTTCTACTCTTGCGTGATTCAAAGCTTCGTTCAAAATGTCGGCTTTGGAATAGTTTGAATCGAAAGTCTTTACAAAGCCTTCACTCGTCTTGTAAAGCTCCTTTCCGGGATATGCCTTTATTAACTCCTTTTCCATTTTATTTTCCTCCTTATTTCTTAGCGCCGTAATATGCGTTGAGATACATTTGTTTAATTTCACTCATTAAAGGATAACGGGGATTTGCACCCGTGCACTGGTCGTCGAACGCCTGTTCAACCATTTCGTCCAAACGGCTTAAGAAGTCGTTTTCGTCAATGCCGTATTCTTTAATGGTCTTTTTAATTCCAACCTTTGCCTTAAGCTCGTCGATTGCCTTGATAAGTTTTTCAAGCTTTTCTTCGTCGTTCTTGCCCGCAATTCCGAGATATTCGGCAACTTCTGCATAGCGCCTTAAGGTCTTGGGGTGGTCGTACTGAGAGAACGTACCCATCTTGGTAGGCACTTCAGCCGCGTTAAAGCGCAAAACTTCGTCAATCATCAGCGCGTTAGCTACGCCGTGCGGCAAATGATGGAACGCGCCGAGCTTATGAGCCATTGAGTGACAAACGCCAAGGAATGCGTTAGCAAAAGCCATACCTGCCATCGTAGCGGCGTTAGCCATCTTTTCCCTTGCTTCATAGTCAACCTGACCGTTGTCGTACGCCCTGGGAAGATATTCAAAAATTACCTTTAACGCCTGCTTTGCAAGTCCGTCGGTATAGTCGGTTGCCATTATGGACGCGATAGCTTCCAAAGCGTGAGTTACTGCATCGATACCGCTTGCCGCCGTAAGCCCCTTAGGTGCAGACATATGCAAATCGGTATCAATAATCGCCATATCGGGCAAAAGCTCGTAATCAGCCAAGGGATATTTAATTCCCGTGCTCTCGTCGGTTATAACCGCAAAGGGCGTAACTTCCGAACCCGTACCTGCCGAAGTGGGAATTGCGATGAAGTAGGCCTTATCGCCCATATGGGGGAAGGTGTAAATTCTCTTCCTGATATCCATAAAGCGCATTGCCATATCAAGGAAATCGACTTCGGGGTGTTCGTACATAACCCACATAATCTTTGCGGCGTCCATTGCAGAACCGCCGCCGAGCGCGATAATCGTATCGGGCTCAAACGCTCTCATCTGTGCAACGCCGTCGCGTGCGCAAGCAAGCGTGGGGTCGGGCGCAACGTCGAAGAAGGTTGCGTGAGAAATACCCATTTCGTCAAGCTTATCGGTTATGCACTTTGTAAAACCGTTTTTGTAAAGGAAGCTATCGGTTACGATAAACGCCTTTTTCTTACCCATTACGGTCTTTAATTCGTCCAACGCAACGGGCAGACAGCCTCTCTTTAAATATACCTTTTCAGGTGCCCTGAACCACAACATATTCTCCCTCCTTTCAGCTACCGTCTTGATATTGATTAAGTGCTTTACAGTTACGTTTTCGGAAATCGAGTTACCGCCCCAGCTACCGCAACCAAGCGTTAAGGAAGGATTGAGCTTGAAGTTGTACAAATCACCGATACCGCCCTGAGAAGAAGGTGTGTTTACAAGTATACGGCAGGTCTTCATTTTTGACTGGAAATAGTCAAGCTTTTCTGCCGAAGAAGGTACGTTTAAGTAGATAGACGACGTATGTCCGTAGCCGCCGTCCGCAATGAGCTTTTCAGCTTTGGAAACCGCATCTTCGAAGGTTTTTGCCCTGTACATTGCAAGCACGGGGGAGAGTTTTTCATGGGCGAACTCTTCGGAAAGCTCTACGCTTTCAACTTCACCGATAAGAGTTTTAGCCGTTTCGGGAACGGTTACGCCTGCAAGTGCGGCAATCTTATAGGCACTTTGACCGACGATTTTTGCGTTAAGTGCGCCGTTAATGATAATGGTCTTACGAACCTTATCGAGCTCTTCTTCGTTTAAGATATAGCAACCGCGGTATAAAAATTCCTTTTTAACCTTTTCGTAGATACTATCTTCAATTATTACCGACTGTTCGGAAGCGCAAATCATACCGTTATCGAAGGTCTTGGAATGAATAATAGAGCTTACAGCTAAAACGATATCAGCACTTTCGTCAATGATTGCAGGTGTGTTACCTGCGCCTACGCCTAACGCAGGCTTGCCGCTTGAGTACGCCGCCTTGACCATACCGGGACCGCCCGTTGCCAAAATGGTGTCCGCTTCTTTCATAACGAGATTAGTCATTTCAAGCGAAGGCACGTCTATCCAGCTTATAATACCTTCAGGCGCACCTGCCGCAACAGCCGCTTCGTATACGACTTTTGCCGCTGCAATCGTACAGCCTTTAGCCCTGGGGTGGGGGCTGATTATACAGCCGTTACGGGTTTTTAAGCATAAAAGCGTCTTAAAAATAGCCGTAGACGTGGGGTTGGTCGTGGGAATAACTGCGGCAATAACGCCGATGGGCTCGGCAATCTTTTTAACGCCGTACGCCTTATCTTCTTCTATAACGCCACAAGTTTTCGTATCGCGATATTTGTTGTAGATGTATTCGGATGCATAGTGATTTTTGATAACCTTATCTTCCACCACGCCCATACCCGTCTCTTCTACTGCGAGCTTTGCAAGGGGTATTCTCGCCTTGTTAGCGGCAATAGAGCAAGCTAAAAATATCTTGTCAACCTGCTCTTGAGTGTAGGTTGCAAAAATTTTCTGAGCTTCTCTTACCCTTTTAATTTCTGCTTCGAGTTTTTCAACTCCGTCGCAACAACCGTAAGATAATCTGAATTCCATAATTTACTCCTTCAGAATAATATTTTATGTCATCATCATTTTAGCAAAAATTTTGTCGTTTTGCACCTTTAAAAAGCCGAATTTTGTACCTGACCGCAAAGTGTGATTATTTTAAAAACTTTGTAAATTATAAACACATATTTAAAGTTAAATTTAACAATATATAATTTTATTTTTTTGAGTAAAATACGACTTACCCTTTTTGCTTGACATTAAATATTGTTTTAATTATAATTGATACGTTTTTAACGGCTTATAGTGCTTTAAAGTAATAAGTCGCAAAGCGTGATTAAATTTTAATAGGGCTCCCGAAAATATGCGAAGCAGATTTTGGGGAAGAGGAGAGGCAAACGCCAAAAGAGTTGCGTTGCCTTTTGAGTAAGGCAACGCACTAAAAAGGCGTTTTGCCTCGACGAGCGGATGTGGCGAAATTGGCAGACGCGCAGGTTTCAGGTTCCTGTGGGCGACCGTGCAGGTTCAACTCCTGTCATCCGCACCAAACAAGCAAAAAAAGCGGTAAATGTGCGAGTTTTCGTTCATTTACTGCTTTTTGCTATCATAATAAACAGTATATTTTTTTGTTATTCCCAACCCCGTTCCCAACTTTTTTGCCGCCGTTTTTCAGTATTATTAATAATATGTATAAGCTGGGTCACTCTTTGAAGTCAACGCCTGGCGTCAATGAGCTGCGCCGCCGCCTTGGGTTCGGGCGCGCAGTCAAAACGCTTGATTAAATAACGTAGCCAAAGGTTTTTTCTAATGCTTAACACCGCACTTATTACAAAATGTTGTTGTCAACTACTTTTATAAGTGCGGCTGTACGACGGCGAATTTCTATATTATTGGTATAAGCAACCGTTGGAAAACGGTTGCGTTTTCTTCTAATAATGTAGACCGCATTAAAGAAAGTGGTTGTCAACTACTTTAGCACATTGCAACCACTATTGCATACCGTTTCCGCCGCGCGGCGGCGAAAAAATTGCGCACCTTGCCTTAAACTGAAGTTGTAAATATTTAGAATTCAGGTGGAAGAGATAATTTTGAATTCGACCCTGCAGGGTGATTTAAAAGGTGATTGATAAGGTGATTTGAAAAGGCGACCGACTAAAGTCGGGTAAATGTCAATAATAACAATTATGTTAGGTTAGACGCCCAGCCCTGCAGGCTGAATTGACAATAAATTTGCCAACCAATGAGAGCTACTTCATAGCTTAGCTATGCCGCACTACGTTCCCATCGGAACTCTCATTAACGCTTGTCCTACTCAATATGAGTACCTGTCCCCCACCGATTAACCGTGCGTAGACCACGTCCTGCTTAGAAACCTTCTAAGCTTAGGGGCGGCATTTCGACTTTACTCGCAACGGCTGCCTGCCTGTACCCGACAGTTTAATGACTTGTCGCGCGGTCAGACCTATTGAGTTTTATCGCCTACCCGAAAAAAGGGTGCGTTTATAATATGGCAAGCATTACTTTACTTGTCAAATTTAACATATTATTAAAAATAAATTTATGTTAGCCCCTACATACGGGGGTTGTTAGCGTCGTTAAATCAATATATTGTGGTTTAAAATTTTAAAAAGCACTTTATATTGTGGTGTGGTAAAAAAGAGAAGAGTTAAGCCTTTGCTTAACTCTTCAAAAATTCGATATGTAAATTGTTGTGCTATTCTTCCGATGGAACGCAAGCACGTTGCGTTTAAATGGTTTTAATTGCATTATAATCAACCTTTATATTTCTGCTTACTTAAGGCAAGCAAGTCGGGCGCATAGTTCATATACAGCTTTTCTGTTCTGTGCTTGCCCATTTGCGCCGTAGTTTTAATCTCGTCTGTATACCAACCTTTAAGCGTGCTATTGTATAGCTCATTATCGTACGCTGAAAGGCATATTTTTGATTTACTATTAACTACAAGGTCTAACAGCTCTTCGTGCTGTTTAGTTGTCATTTCGTGCTTATACATTGATTTCTTCCGAAGTTCCTGCAAATAGGGTGGGTCAAGGTATAAAAGCGTTTGTGGGTCATTATAACGTTCGATAAGTGTGCATGCATCTACGTTTTCGATTTGAGCGTCCTTTAGTCGGCCGCATGCATGCATGACGATTTCAGGCAAGCAGTTCCATTGCGCCGCCGTCCGGGGACTGTTAAACGTTTGACTATTACGCCAGGTGTTTAGATTGCTGTTAGTCGTTCCGAACGATTGGTGATGGCGAACGAGAAAACGCCTTGCGCGTTCTACTTCGTCGCCTTCGATTGCGTAACAGTTGATATACTCTTCACGTGACCACGGCGTAAATTCTATTGCGGCCGCAAGCTCTGCCGGGCGTTCTCTGCACACACGGAATAGATTAACTATATCACCGTTTATGTCGTTTATTGTTTCAATATAGCTCGGTTGCTTACTGAAGAAAACTCCGCCCGAACCAAAGAACGGTTCGACGTATACTTTATGCGGTGGAAAATGCGATATTATCCACTCAGCTATACGCCACTTTGCGCCCGGATACTTTAAAATTGCGTTCATTTTATTTCACCTTAAAAGGCTTTTCGCCTGATTTGCCGAATATGCTTGTTTGTATAAGCTCGCCCGAAGCTTGGGCGTTCTGCTGTTCCCGTTTATGCGACTGCGCTTCCGCACGAAGGGGGCAGCGTTCGTACTCGAAATCGCACATAACAGCGCCGTTCGTGTCTTCGCCGTTAATAGCGCAATACTCGGTGTATGTAGTTTTATCCATTACTAAAAATTCGCAACCGTACATAAAACGCCCCCTTAGTCTTCTGCTTTTTTGCCCGTGTGACGGTGATTTACTGCACACTTCGGGCACCATTGCTTTTTGCAATCACGCGAGATTGCCCAACCTTCGTCACGCGCCAAGTCGTGAATGCGCCGCAGCGTTCTTCCTTCGAATACCGCTTTTTCGCCACAATCTTTACAAACTAATTTAAACTTCATATTTAACATAGTCGTTGTCTACCATTAATTTATTATTTTAAGGGCTTGTCCGCCCTGTTCTTCTTCGTTCTCTTCTTCAGTCTTTGTCCGTGCTTTTCGCTCTGGCAACGTTTCAACGTCTTCTTCGTCTTCCGAAATTCCGTTATTATATAATTCCTGCTCACGCTCTAACTGCCTGCGCAGTTCGTCATTGTTTATTTGATGACCTAAATGTAAAAGGCTTGCAACCAGCTCTTCCTGTTCGTTTATAAGCTGCATAGCCCTGTTAGGCGTTAGCCTGAAGAAACGGCGCCAAGGGCGGTAATATCTCGGCGTTTGGTAGTAGTCCTTAGCGTCTGCGCTCGCACGTTCCTTGACCTTTTCCGTCATACGTTGACGGGATAACTCTTTTATGCGTGTGCGCACGGTACTTTCAACTATTGCGTTTAACAGCTCGATATAGCTATCGGTTGCGTCATTCTCGCACGCCTTAATCTGCCGTTCAAGGTCTGAGAATTCTTCTATAATATCCTTAATATCTTCAGGTAAGACGTAGCAGTCTTCCTGCTCTTCACCCATCAGCTTTTTATTCTTCTTAAAAAACGTCTTAAGGTTTTGCGCTATAAGGTTGTCTATAGCGTCTAACTCTTCAGGCGCAAGGGTTGCGTTTTGCGTTTCCCCTTGCTCTTTCTCTTGATTTTTAAAATTCATCACCGTAGTACTCCTTCCCTTCGGGCGGTGCAAAGTCTGGTGCAAAGGCAAAACTGTCGTACAAATCGAATACGTTGCCTTTATGCTCGTAAACTGTTTTAGCGTAATACCCTTCAGCGCCGTCCGACTTAATATAACGCTCAAGCTCGCACTCTTCAGGGAATTCACGGCAATACCATTTAGACGACCTAAGAGTGCCGAACTGACTGTAGGTGTTGACCATATGGCGCACTTCAACGCCGTACGCGCCACTACCCCTTATATCCTTATGTATAAGAACGGCACGTGGACTTGCAAGCATTATCTTAAGGCGGTTATGTCTGCGCTTATTGAAAAAGTCTCGCTGCCCCCTTGAGAGTGGCTCGCCCTTCGTGTTAAACTCGTTGTGCGCTTCGTCAAGCATTATTAAAGACGCAGGATAAACATATTTATAGCTGTTCTCTTCGTCTTTGTTAATACCTAAATCGTTGCCCCTTATATGTATAGGCGTGACGGTCCGACCCTTATTATCCTGTAGGATAAATTCGGTGTTTGAGTATATCGGCGGTACCGTTGGATAACTCAACGGCGTTTCACGTTCTGCGTTTAGAGTGCGTATAACGTACTCGTTAAGCTCTAACCGTTCGCCCCAACACTTTTTTACGTATTCGTCTGCAAAGTGCATCATAAGCGAAGTCTTGCCCGTTCCGCACTCGCCAAAGAAAATAATCAAGCTTTCGTCTTTAATCATTTTCTTGCTGTGAATTTTACAACCCTGTGCGTCGGCTTTTTGGTGCCTTCGGTTATGGTAACGTTCTTATTCTTACATTGCGCCGCATAAGCCTTTGCTTCGGCTTTGGTTGAAAACGTCTTGACTTCTCTGCCCTGTTTAACCGTGTAAGACTTCTTATCGGAAGAATTAGCAGCAGGGGCTGTAGGTTTAGTCATCTTAGGTGACGTCTGCACAGGCTTGCACGCATTTTTACTCTTTGCCATAATTTTTCTCCTTGAATAAGATTATTTTTTATTCGTTTTGGGTTTTTGTGTGGAGTGTCTTGTTTCAACTCCAATATTCTTTAATGCTCCAGACACGACAAGAGTAGCCGAGCCATCGCTTCTATAGGGTTTGCCGAGACTTCCGTCTTTATTTATGACGGTTGCGGTATGTATAGGATTACCGTTGCTGTTTAACTTATCAGAACGAGTTAAAAGCACTTTATGATTGCCGACTTTAAATACTTTTGATTGTCCAGGATTAGAAAAACCACCACCGACACTATTCCAAATAGTACGGTAATTTATATAAGGTTTTTTAGCCGCAGGTTTAGCCTTAGGCTTACACGTTCTATTAGTTTTACTCTTTGCCATTTTTGAAAATCTCCCTTAATTCCTGAATTATTTTTATCACAATGAAAATTCCTGCAATACTGCCCGTAACTATGCTTATAATTCTCAGCGGCTTTTGATATACCGCCAAAAGCGGCACGCTTTCAACAAAATAGCTCATTGTAACGTTCGCTATTATGCCGAGTAAACATAATACAGTTAAAAATATCGTGAATTTCATTGACTTTTGACCTTGACTTTTGCGATTTAATCGCATATAATAATAGTAGCAATAGTAATATTGCGTTAGGTAAGTATGCAATGGAGCAAACGGGAGTTTGCGGCGCTACTTACCTTTTTTCTTTTTAGCTTGCCGTTTTTTTTGCGCTTCTATTTTACGCACTTTCCTATAATTTCTCTTTTTGCTTTTAACTATTGATTTGTCATCATCTGAAAACTTCAAATGCTTTAGACGTTTTTTACCCATTCTACCTTTTTGCGTAATGATACCGTTTCGTATGTATGCTTCTTCTTTATCCGTCGGGTCAGGATTATTTTTAAGCGGCATATTAGGTTTACCAAAAGTTTCATTTTTATGAGTTAGTCCCATAGCCCTAATTTTCTTTCCGCTCTGTTCAAAAATATAATTAGGGTGTTCAGTTTCAAGGTTATATCTAAACTCATCACGTTCACCTTTTTTATAACCTATAACACGTTTTAACGTTTCTATAAGACGTATTAAAATACCTTGCCTTTCATCTTCGACTTTCGGCGCAGCTTGTTCGCCAGGTACTTTCGCTCCGGTGCTTGACTTCGAAGGCTGACTACGTTGCTGTGTATGCACAACGGACTGTTCGGCTTTAGCACCGTTCTTCGGCGCAGCTTGTTGGCTCCGACCGTTCGCCCCACTCGTTGACTTCGAAGGCGAGCTACTCTCTTTGACTACGTTATTAGACCTTGCATTAGCAAGGGTGGGCTTTGCGCCCTTACCCCTGCTTGCATTGGTCTTTTTTGTTTGCGTTTTGCGCTTTTCCGCGCTTCCGCACTTCGCGCTTTTCGGCGCGTTTTTCTTTTTTGTATTCCTTGCCATATCCTACGTATTCCCCCGTATTATCTATCGGCTGTTTAAGCTGTGCGTATGCTTTAACAATTATCCCCCGTGCGCCGAGTACAACAAGCGTTAAAAGCCGCCACTCAAGCGGCAACAGCACGCATAGCACGCCGATTGACATAAATATTATTTCAACTATTACGACGCGGCGAATTTTGCGCCTACGTGCCTTTGAAGGGTCTTGATTTTTCATACTTCACCTAAGATTATATTAATCACCATCGCCACCGTCCTTACGTCGATTAACTAACCAGGCAATAAGCCTGAACGGGGCGGAGATTACGTACCACAGACCTATAAATAGGTATTTAATTAAAAACCATAGCACGGGTAGTAATGCGACTACGACGAATAGTACTAAAATAGCTACGAATGTTTCAACAACGTCAGCCTTGCCCGTGAAAAGCTTGACTAAGCAATTCCATATATAGGTAAAGAAGTTTAAATCGCTCTTGTTCGGGTTAATAGGGGCATTAGGTTCTGTCTGCTTATTATCGACGCAGCCGAGATTATAAGTCTTGCCGTCTTTCTCAAATTCAAGACGTAATATAGTTTCGTCATACAATCTTGAATATGTACTTTTATAATAATGACCAACTAACAGTTCGCTATAAGGTCCTGTCTTTGAATATTCCGTTTCAAAGAAATTCAAGACAAACGCTTTATCCTTAAGATTATCTAAAACAGTTTTATCGGTAATGTTTTCTTCCTTAATAAATTGTTCAACCGTTCTGATACGTTTCCAAGAATACACATTACCCAGAAACCAACCACGATGAGTGACGATTGCCTTTTCAACATCATTAAGAGAAACCGTTTTTTTACCTTCAAAAATAACCGTATCTTTACCGTAACCGTTGTTATTCTCTTTTATTGTCTTCCAATAAAACTCAACGTCTGCGTTTTTTACTCTGTCAATGTCCTTGTCGGTATTAAATGCGATAAAGTGAGCGTCGCATTTAAATTCCGTCCAAGGGTTTGTACCTTCCCAATAGCTAATAAATCCGCAGTATTTAGAAGTGATTTCGACTACTTCTTGACCCAAGCAAGAATATTTGACCGTTCCATTATCGCTAAATGCTGTAAATAATTTACCGACTTTAAAAGATACTTCATTAATCGTCTGACCGTCTGCAGGCGGTTCGTCTACGCCGTCTATCCACGCACGGAATATGCTTGAAATGTTATAATAACGTGTTTCATCGGCGGCGACTGTCACGCCGTTTACAAGGTATTTACAGAACACGCCAGACGAATTTAAAAGCGTAAGGGTGTAAAGCTCGGTACCGTCCACGCTTTCGCTTAATGCCATATTCACCGACGTTGCAACCAAATATTGCGTAAGTTGGCACGGTTGGTAGACGTATATAAATAGCTCGCCGTCCGTACTCTCTGCAACCTGGATAACCTGCAGGCTGTAGTCGTCTGCAACCGATTTATAGTCGCCTGCGTTGAAGCTCTCGTCTTTTTCAAGGTCGGTCAATACGTTAGAATAGTTTTGTACAGCGGCATAGGTGGGCAGATGAGCCTGTCCACCTAACAAAATTAAAATGAAACCTATTAATATGTAAGTTATCCGTTTAATCGTTTTTGCCGCCATAAAAATGAACCTTAAAACTCTATATCGGAAGGAATATCAACGCTCTCTGCAGCGACAACTACGTTTACGTTAAACGTCTTAGTAAGGTTGCCTGCCGTAACCGTTACGTTAAAGTCAACGCCTGCGCTTAAACATTTCGTTAAAAAGGTTGAGTAGCCTTCACCCATTGAAATATCTTCGTAGTCGTACCACTCGATAATATTCTTCTGATAAAGGAAGCCTTTGCCGCCGCTGTTACCAACGTAGAACAGCTCTTTACCGTCAAGCGTTAAACCTTCATACGTTTCAGAAGTCTTGGTAGGACTAAACGCCGTTGTTAATTCCGTGCTAAACTCGATTTTTACGCTCTGATTAGAAGTATCCGAAGATACTGCGTCTTTTGTGCCAACGCCGCCGCAAACCGTATCGAAGGTGAGCGAAGGTGCAGGCGATTCGCCGTATATGTTATAGTCGAATTCGTAATTATTCCACACCCAAAGATAGCTACCGTCTGCCTGTTTGGAAAGACCAGATACAACGTTAATATCGGTAACCTTCTTAAGATAATCTGCCGTGCAGGTAGCTTTAATTTCGGTACCTTCGATAGTGCAGGTTATTTCGACGGGTTCGCCGAACGCCTGCTTGCAAACAACGTTAGCTTCAAGGTCGCCAAGCGTGACTATATCTACGTAGTCCGTTACCGTCTTTCCTTGCGCCCAAGCCGCTGAAGCGTTCTTCCATTTGATAGCCCACGTAACCTTTTTATTATAGGCGTAGTCGGGCTTAATAGTAGCCGTGAGCTTGATTGCCGTGTCTGCAGTTTCGCTTATACCGTTTGCGGCATAAGCCGAACGGGGAAGAACGGCGCTATAAACGGATACGCCGCTATTTGAAGATTCCGAAATAATAACGTTGCTTTGCGTTTTTTCGGTAACGTCGCCGCCGCCATTATTGCCGCCGTTGTTGCCGCCGTTTCCGCCGTTATTGTCTGCGTTGGGCTTGCTGTCTGCCCAATGCCAGGAAGCAAGGTCGGAATTTGAAAACCACTTGCCGTTATCGTCACGGCTGACGTAGCCGATTATGAGTACGGCTACACCAAGGAAGATTACAACGAGTATTGCAACTATAACCGTTAAAAGATTGTTGTTATTTTTATAACGTTTTGCCATTGTTTATATCTCCTTAACCTGTAATTATTGAAGGCGTGTTTGTAGTCATAGACTGTGCAGGAACTTCAAAGCCATAATAGCTGCTTAGCGTTATAGCTTCGTTGCTTTCGCAGTTATAATCGGAATAAGTTGTTCCATTGTATACCCTATGCGTACTAATAGAGTAGGTAAATATTTCGCCTGAACCTATTTCTTCAGGTGTTTTACCGTTAAGCATAACAGCGCTTGCAGCTTCCCAGTAGGCTTTCCCTTCAGTCGTATTTCTATCAGCATAGGTTAATCCGTTTGCTGCAAAAATGACATCATACAAAGTGCAGACACTAAAACTTGAACCAATTTCATCAATAGTACACGTATACGAAATAGTTGAAGGTAAATTATAACCTTTAGCCTTCATTTGTGTTTGAAATGAACCAAGGTTGAACGTCAACGTAAATGCGTTAGTTTTGTCGGGTGAAATAGTGCCGTATGCCATATTATTACAGATAACTTCAATATCGCTATCAAGCGAACCGATAGTAACTTGATATAAATTGACATTCCAAGCACCGACGTAATCTACTGTAGTGGTAGCTTTGATTGCTGTGTTACGGTTACATGACGCCGTAATTATAATTTGCTTAGAAAAAGGCTTTAAAATTGAAAACGTCGCAGTTTTGGAACCCACCGAAGTTTGGCTTAAGCTTGCATAAGCCGAACAATCGGAACCGTCGGCAAATTTCATTGAATAAGTCGTTTCTTGATATGTTGTATTCGACGGCGTATATGTAACGCTTAAACTGTATGCATTTTCCGCTAAAGCAGATACGCCGTATTCTTCGTAGCTGTTCAAGGGAATAGCTTTTGAAACCATTAACATACCGTTGTTTTCACCGTCATTTACGATAGTGTTGTCGCCGCCGTCTGCAGTAATGTTATTGTCCGCCCAATGAAAACTTCCGAACCAATTACCGTTAGTATCTCTCGTCGTATAACCTATCAAGCTCACGCCGCCTGCCGCAACCGCCAGCGCTAAAGCGCCAGCCACAATCTTTCCTGCAATACTTTTACTTTTTGCCATATTTTTTATATCTCCTTATAAAATAGATTTAACTAAAATAATCTTCCCAACCAACGCCGCGGTCGTAATCGTACCATTCTGCACTGCTATCTTGCGTAACGTCGTAAGTACTGTAAGTCACACCGTTATAAATACGGTTATATGAAAAGGCATACATACCACAACTGTCGCCGTCACTAACATAGGTTGAAAAGTAACTGTACATAAAAGTGTTGTATGAAGTTGAGTTGCCGCTTATCAAAATCGCTGGATAAATACTCGTAATTCCCGAAACTTCAAAACTCATACCTACAGCAAGTTGAGCTGCACTTAAAGTTTGAGTATAATATTCTTTAACCGTAAAGCCTGCCGCCGTAGCTTTATAAACAAAGTAAGGCTCTACTTTATATACGAACGTTATGGTTTTATCGTTGGAAGGCGTCAAAGTACCGTTTGACCAACCGTTATAGACAAAGCTTATATCGTCGTCGACGTATACAGATTGATTAGGTAACGTAATATTTAACGTATCGCATACGTAATCTACTGTAGTGGTAGCTTTAATCGCAGTATTTGCGTTGCAAGTTGCCGTAACGATGATTTGCTTTGTAAACGGCTTTAAAATGGTTAAGGTTGCAGTTTTGGAACCTGCAGAACTCTGGCTGATTGTTGCATATGAAGAACAGCTACTACCGTCTTTAAAAGCGATAGAATAGGTTGTTTCCTGCCGTGTCGTGCTCGATGGCGTGTATGTAACACTTAAACTGTACGCATTTAGTGCAAGCGCAGACACGTCGTACTCTTCATAAGAATTTAAAGGAATCGCCTTTGATACCATCAACATACCGTTGTTTTCAACGTCGTTTACTATAGCGTTGTGTTCGTAATTGTCGGCAGTTATATTGCTGTTATTATCCGCCCAATGGAAGCCGTTATCTTTTGAAGTGCAACCAAGCAAGCTAACACTGCAAGCCACCAGAGCTAATGCGCCTGCAATAATCTTTGCACTTTTACTTTTTGCCATATTTTAGTTATTGCACCCCCCCCCGATTATAAGAAAAAATACTGCACAAAAGATAGCGATAAAAAATATCACTATCCGCTGTGCAGTATTCTTACCCTTAATAATTGAATTTGACATAGGCTTATTTAAGATTTTGTAGATATTGAAATTTGTTTAGTAGTGTCCGAAGGCTGTTGCTCGTTCAACACAACGTCGAGATAGCAACGCTCGTAAACGCTTGCGCCACGGTCTTTATAATGACCACTCACCGAGAGAACACGCACGTTTGGCATATTGTTGCAGATATGCTCTACCATAGTCTCAATTTCGGCGCTCTCGCCGTGTAACCTGATTTTCAGCATTCTTCCTGCACCTTCATTACCTTTTTCATCTCAGCCATACGGTTAAAAATCTCTACATAATTTAGTCCGTAGCTTTTATTTAAAGTGTTTAAAATATCTTCTAAAGCCATATCAAGCAGATGTACTAGTCAAGAAAAGTAGACACAAAAAATGATTTTATTTCATTTTAATTTAC
>JBJEVB010000056.1:0-18323 GCA_051884155.1 Candidatus Coproplasma sp.
TACGGGGTATCTTCGTTGCTCGTGTTGACCTATACGGGGTTGAGAGTTGGCGAATTGCAGTCGTTGACTTTAGAGGAGAAGGACGGCTACCGCTACTTTGAATGCACTACGGAGAAAACCCGTTTAGGGTACGGCGAGAAACGGAGACGAATTCCCATTTCGCCTATGATGGAGAAGGTTTTGCCGTATATCGATTTGGATAATGCCGTCAACGCCGCCAAGAAAACTATATCGGATACGTTGAAGAGAGTCTTTCCCGAAAGGCACGTTCACGAACTGCGCTACACCTTCATCAGCCGTTGCAAAGAGGCAGGTTGTAATTTGGAGCTTGTTATGGAGTGGGACGGACACGAATTTGACTCCGACGTCAAGACCTCGAAAGTTGACCGTGGCTACACCAAGTACACCGACTAATACTACTTCGGCGAAATAAAGAAAGTGGATTACGAGCTATGATTAAATCGGCAAGATGAGGTTATAACTCTTTCCCACTAGTTTTTATTATGAAAAGATAACAAATAACCGAGCGGTATCTCTACCTCTCGGTTATTTGTTTTTAAAACTTATTTATTTTCTTTTTTGATACTTTGAATATAAAAGAAGCAAGCAATGCAATTACCGAAATCATTAGCGCAAGTATGAGAACACACAAAAGGTAACTTGCTATACTCAATACTATCTGCGTAAATCCGTTGAGTAAATCTAAGCTTACAATCCCGAGAATTACATCAACAATCATTACTGCAACGAGCGTAAATATTAGTCCGCTCATTGCACCCTTTATATCCGCTTTGCTTAAATTCATATGCAATGCAAGAAATATTCCCACGACAACGTATACCCACCATTGCCAAGAAAACGCACATTCAAAGAACGATTGTAGCACTACGAATATGCTAATGAATACATTGCCAAAATCGTTTATAAAGTCGCTTATTTCAAAGCTTGCGTCAATAACCTTCACGAAATTTGGCAGCAACAAATATGCAAGTAAATACAACAACGATGAAATAACGATAATCGGCGCAATACCGATAAAAAAGTTACCTATCCGCTGATATATATTCTTTTTGTTATAGCTATGGTTTACGTAACCGAGCGTTCCGTCTGCAGAGTTGATCTGAAACAGTTTGATTTCATTTATTTTATGCCCGAAAATCAAGCAAAAAAAAGCATGTGAAAGCTCGTGCACGGGAGTTCCTATACAGCCCGTAACGTAACAAAGCAACTTGCTTTTAGTACCTGCAATTTCATAAAACTTCTTGTTGCAGAGAGCAATCAAAAAACCGAATAATACGATTATCCCGATTGTTGTCGCTATCTGCAACAAGTAAGCTAATAATATATTTTGTATCATATATTAGACGGGATTCGCATTAGTCCAGGTCCACGTTACCCATCCAGAAGTTACGGTTTTATCCCCGTTGCCTTTTGCACGAACTTTAATGGTTATGGAATTGTACTGCTTATAATTGGTGATATTTACTACGTTATATCCCGTCTGCACTAAATCTTCAAATTCGCCGCCGTTATACGAAATCTGATATTCATAACCAAACGCTCCGGATATAGCGCCCCATTTTATTACGCCGTCAGAAGTTATTACAAACGACGATGATGCAGGCGACGCAAGAATCGTAATGCTCGTTCCGACAGCATATTGAGAATCAATGTAGTAAACGCCTTCGCTGTCGAACGAACCGCCTAACGCCTTGACTTTTATGGCGAACGTTCCAGGATTCTGAATGATTTTACTGCACGAAAGCTCTGCGGAAGTTATCGTCTGCCCTGCTATCTCGTACTGATATCCCGAGCAATTTGCAGAAGACGTGGTAATATTGACAACTATACTTCCGTTTGTTTCATAAGCTTCTGCCGAATATGCTGAAGATATTGTCGGAGCGGTAAGTATGCGCGCTTTCTGCGTATAAACGTAATATGCGCTGTCAAGATTTCCGCGACCATCGCCCAAAGCCTTTAACTTAACTATATGGTCGCCTTCGGTGGTAAATCTCGGCGTATAGGAATACTGAGTTCCCGAAACGTGATAATCGTCGCTAACCTTCTGTCCGTCTATTTCAAGATAATACGAGCTTGCATTGGTCATTGCGTTCCATACATACTGTCCGTTTTCAAGGCTGAATTCAGGCGTTGCTATCTTATAAGCCGTAATTACAGCCGAATATTCGCTGTCAAGATACTTCGTATCGTTACCGATTGCTTTGATATAGAAAGTATAAGTCCTGCCGCCTTCAAGATATTCAATATTGAACTTCGTAGCGTTCTGCGCTCCGCCTCCGATTTGTTCACCGATTGCCGAGAAAACTTTATAGGTCGGAGTATATTCAGCCGTATTGATATTGCTCGGCGCATTCCACAAAAGCTCGATGCTGTTTGCCAGTGCGCCTTCGGGGAACGTAGGCGTGGCAAGACGTATAAATTGCTGCGTGGGCGACGCTTCGCTCGTCATATAATATATTGTACCCAAATCATTATAATAGTTTGCAACGGCGACCATATTCAAAGTTGTTCCGTTGGTTTGGATATACTCATACATATTGCCGTAAGCAGTTTCCGCTATGGGCGTTTTGGATAAATTGAGATAAGTTTCATAGCTCTTCGCGTTAGAGACGTCGTCCCATTGCAAGACGCCTGTTCCGCTGACCTGAACCGTATCGCCGCTTTCTGAAGTATAACTTCCGTCAGCACTGATTTTTATGTTTGTAGGAGCTTGCAGACGCTGAATAGCTACGGGCGCAGATACGTTGGAGGCAAGAACGTTACTACCGTTCCCCCTTGCCTTAACCGTAACCGTATAGCTGCCTGCTTTAAGTGAAGACAGGTCATAATGTTCCGCCTGAGCGGTAGCGTTCGTACCCGCATATGCGACGGTATAGCCGTTATTTCCGGCAACCGCTTCCCATGATAAGTTGTATCCGCTCATCGTAGGATTCTGCGGCGTAGCCTGCACGGTTATATCGAAAGATAACGCCTGACTGGTTAAGCAAGGCAAGGTGACGTAAGTATTACCTGATACCGTCTTAACGCCACCCATACTACGGACCGTATAGGTATAATGCTGCTCGGATATATTTGCACTGTCCGCCACGTTATTATCCGTAAGCGCGGAAGACGTAGTATATTTACCGTTCAACAGAACGCCGTCTTTATAGAGCTGATAACCGCTCGCTCCGTTCACTTGCACAAAGTTAACGGTAAATCCTACAGACAGGTTGTCCTTATCGCTGACTATAAAGTTGCTGTCTGCCGCCTTAGGCGCGGCAAGTCTTTCAATAGTGATAGGCGCGGAATATTTTGAATCATAATAGTCCGCGCTTGTTCCCGAAGCGTTAGCCTTTACCTCGACCTGATAAACGCCTGTTTCAGCATACGCCGAAGCGAAAGCCAACTGCACGTTGGATAACGAACTTTCCTCAACCAGTCCGTCTTTCGTAACCCGCACCGTATATCCGTCTGCAACACTCACAGGATTCCAGGTCAAATTATTGTTCGCTTCGCCGTCGAGTTCCAAATCGTTATTCCAGGAAACGGTCGGCGTATCTAATATGTATATACTCTTTTCGGCAGACCAAGAAGAGAAGTAGTTGCCCGAATTGTTATAGGGCATAACCGCCACGTCCTGCGACCTGCCGGAAGCAAGTTTTTCATATTGCGTTGTAGAAACGGTAGCATTTTGTACCACGCCGCCAATTTTGATTTTGTATCCCTCGGCGCCGTTTATAGCGTTCCACTTTAAAATACCGTTTTCAACGGTTAATTGAGTAACCGCATCCAAGTAATGGAATTCGTCGGAAACGCTTTTGCTGTCGTAGGTGCTCGTGTGATTTCCGAGAGACTTGACCTCGACGGTAAAGTCCTTATTCTCCGAATTGAAGGTCAGACTATTACCCGAAACCACCTGCGTAGAGCCGTTAATTTTCACCTCGTAGGACGCCGAATTGCCCGTCCAAGTTAAAGCTGTGCCATCGTATTTCAGATTTGTCGGCACGCTGTAAATATAAACATTTACTTCCTGACTGAACATCGAATAGTAAGTGTTATCCCCTGAAACAATAGGCTTTACCTTGACACGATTGCTTCCCACGGGCAAAGTGGAAATGCGAGTATCGGTTACAGTTTGAGTAGCTCCATTGACGCTGACCGTATAAGCATTTGCCCCGGCGACCGCATCCCAACTTATCTCACCGTTATCATTAACAAAGACCTCATTAATTTTTGCAAGTGGTTTAAACGTTTGAGAAGTAGATGCTTTTTCTTCGCCGTTAGACACCGAGCTTACTGTAACCTCGAACGTATCACCCGATTGATAGGCGTATGTAGTGGAATTAGAACGCGCCTTTTCGCCGCCGTTGATGGTAACGTAATAATAATCGGCAAGTTCTACTTTGTCCCAAGTTATATATTGTCCGTCATAGACGATATTTTTCGGAGTAAATAACATATCGTCTACTTTGCTGCAAGCAGAAACAGCAAACGCACCCGCTATTATAGCCAATATTGACAATAAAAATAAGCATATCTTTCTTTTCATAGTTTTTCTCCTTTTTTTTGTTATTTTTACGGTTGAGACCCCTGTCCGTTATCCCCTGAGTTTCCAGAGTAACCTTGCGCCTGTGAAGTTGTACATCCTTCACCTCCGGCACCGCCTTCACCACCTAAACCATAACATCCTAAACTTCCGTTGATTTGTTTAAGAATAGCAATTGAAGCTTTTGTAATTGTTTTATTACAACTTAATCCGGCATTGCCGCCATCGCCGCCGTTACCGCCGTTACCACCGTTGGCTCCTTTTCCTTTGCCGGCAGCATTCCAACCATTTTCAGCACCTTTACCGCCTTTTCCGCCATTTCCTCCATTGCCACCGGTACCTCCGGTGCCACCTGTCAAGGAACAGTTACCTGACGATAAAACAAAGGATGATTCAACATAAACAGCGTTCCCGCCTTTGCCTCCATTGCCTCCGGTGCCGCCTTCACCACCTATTCCTGATTTTCTGGTGTTGCCATATACGAATGCAGGTCCAACATATCCGCCTCGTTGACCTTGTCCGCCATCACCACCAAACCCACCGTTGCCGCCATTACCGCCCACAAAGTTGGCTTTAGTTGAATTACCGCTAATCTCTATTGAATATGCAATAATTGCGTGGCTACCATTGCCTCCGATTCCGCCACTGTTGCCTTTGCCACCATCAGCCCCATCTTTACCGTCAGCCGCTGTAGTAGTATAGTTTATTCCCGAAAGACCGTCTGCTCCGTTGCCGCCGTTTCCGCCTTTAACCGTCAATTCGGAGTTTATTTGAATATCGAGGAATTGAGCACGAATGCCGGCGCCGCCGTCCGATCCGTTTCCTCCTGCCGTATTTGCCGTAGCCCCTTCCCCACCAATAACAGTTAAGGGTGCAGAACCGTTAATGAGTAACTTGTATACATTTATCCCATCGGCTCCGCTGTATCCTGTTATAGCGTTTTCCGTTCCGGTACTTATAATAGTTACTGTTCTACTATTTCCGTTAACGCTATAAATGGTACCGTTTGGCGAATTGCCGACTATATTTGCATTTTCAAGATAAATATATGCGGCAATTGCACTATCACAAATTTCCACGTTGAACCCGGTATATGTTTTTCCTTCAGTTCCTTTAAGGACAATACCATCTTCGTTACCAATAGTTATTGTATAAGGAGAAGCTGAATCAAGGTTTATTGTACGAAGCTGTCGCCAATGTGCATAAACGGAGATGTTTTCATCTTTATTCCATACGTTATTTGCGCTGCCCGTATCCGTTGTCAGTTGTGTTCCTCCTGTAGCCAGCGTAAACCAGCCGATAAAAACGTCAGTTCCGCGCGAAGGAACAGGCAAGTTATATAAGCTATTATACTTTACTAAAACAGTATCAGTACTGACGGTTCCTCCTTGAGTATCCAGAGTTATAATATAAGTTTTTGCCGTCCATTTAGCCGTCATCGAGATGTTTTTCGTTACAATAAAGCTATCTGTATATTTTACGCCTGTAGTATCATCATACCAACCACCGAACGTATAACCAGTCTTTGAAGAAATCGGAACTGTAAAGTCAGAACCACGATTTACAATTGAGTTTCCACCATTTGTTCCACCGTTTGCATTAAGCGTTACAGTATAAGTGATCAATTTCCAATGAGCATATATAACGGTATCTTCCGCAATACTCCATAAAGACACAGACTTCCCGTTTGAATCTGTCAGGCCTATTCCATCCTGAGTATACCAACCGTCAAAATCATATTCGGTTCTGTTACTTTCGGGAACTGCTAAATTAAAACTGGTTCCATAAGTCAATTCAATTTCCGTATCCTCTATCGTACCTTCGGCATTATTTACCGAATACGTTATTAAATAATTATTTGCTTTCCACTTAGCCGTCAACTGCAAATCATCGTTAATAGATATCGTCAGGGGCAGTTGCTCGTTGTTATTGTACCAACCGATAAAACTATATCCTTCGCGGACAGGCTGTAAAAGATTGTACAAATTACTGTTAGCAACCGTTACAGTTTCCTTTTTGCCGTCATACGCATAGTCATAAACAATATTGCATGCATAGGAGAGAACGTATAGCGAAATATCGCTTTTTACCGTAGTTTCCGAATATATCGAACCGTTACCAGAAGTCCAGGTGAGAATTTTTTTATTCTCTGCCGTCGTTGCAGGCATTATTGCCGAAATTTCCGTGCCGTGTTCGGCTTCAACCTTTTTTATAAGCGAAGCTCCACCCTGTTCATAGAATGAAACGGTATACGTCTGCAATCTGAATCCGGCGTAAAGCGTTAAGTTGCCGTTTGAATCAGCCAAATCGGCAATGGATTTATCTAATTTTTTTGTAGAAAAACCCGTTTTGTCGGCAATTTGCTCTCCGCCGCAATTCGATGCAGTATACCAACCGTCGAATATCATATAAAATTTATCGGGCACGGTAAGGTTGACAGGCAAAACAGGGAACTGTTCCCCGTATTGCACAGTAAGCGTTTGCGACCCCGTTACGCTCGCCTCACCATAATCAAGTGTTATCGTAAAGCTACTTGCCGTAAATTGCGGATATAAAACGATATTTTTATTGTCGTAGAAAGGAGAAACGGAGATGCCTGTAGAAGTAACGTATTGCGAGCCGCCTACTTCCGCATCAAAAAGTCCTGCAAAAACGTAGCCTTCCTTTTCCGGTAAAGGCTTTTCTATCGTGTAAAGTTCGCCGTATTTGACAGTCAAGGTATGTATACTATCGCCATCGGAATACATAATGGTATATTCCTTTTCCTCAATCGCAGGATTATCGCCATCTGACGAGCACCCGAACAGCATTAAAGAAAACAGCATAAGCGTAAATATTAAAACACTTAAAAACATCCATTTCCTTTTCATTTTTTACCTCGTGAATTAAAATTATATATAGAGATATGAAGTGTCGGGGTAGGTAAGATTTATTCTATAATCGCTGATATAAGCATTTCCATAATATGTACTAACTTTAATTGCCCCATAAAGTTTATTCCCATTTATTGCAGTCGTTAATGAATAAGAAAAACTTTCATAAGATTTGGAAGTTATAATAAAGTTTTCCTCCCATAATTTATAGCTATCACTAAGCGTACTTGTCGAATAAAAATACAAATTAATCCATTTTTGGTTTGCTAATGTAGCATCGGAATGGTATGCCTTGAATTGTGCTTCAAGTTTTATTGTGCCATAAAAATCATCAGACAAGTACTTTGAAAAATCTATGGTTAGCCCATTTTTCATCGTAGTTGATGTTTCATCATATCCACCTAAACGATTATCTGCGCTACACTGAACAATTAGAGCTTCATTTAATTTATACCAACCTGCTTTCAAGGCGATACCTGCCGTGGGCATTTTTGTGGAAGTGTACTGCTCTTTTTCCGCAGTGTACCAACCTGCAAATATATAGCCTTCCTTTTCTGGCGTGGGCAGAGTTATAGTATTATCTGTTGCAACAGATATATCGCTTACGTCGGAGCCGCCGTTTTCGTCGAATACGATTTTAGCCTGCCATACGGCTTTGAGCGAAATGCTTGCTGACGGCATAGTCGTAGCAGTATATTTATTTCCGCTCATATCTTCCCAATACAGGAACTTTGCCAAATCTTTGGTAGGCGTAGGCAGGGAGACCGTAGAGCCAGCTCTTGCAACCACGGGAGTAATCTCATCGCCGCCGTTGCTGTCAAAATCGATTATAGGGGCATATTCCACGGCATACAGAACGATATTGTCCGTAACCTTACCGTTCCAGACTTCGCCGCCTTGCGACTTCGACCAGGTAAGTACCGCTTTTCCGTCAACACGAGTTGCAGGCACGACTTCGCTTATAGGTGTGTTGTATTCAACCTGCACGTCTTCCGTATTCATACCCGATTCAAAACAGAAAGTTACCGTAAACTTTTCGGTTTCAAAACCGGCATAAAGATAGACGTATTCTCCGCTCAAATCGAAATTCTTTTCATTGAGAACGGAAATTACAGGAACAAGACCGTACTTGTCCGCAACCTGAACGCCGCCGCAATTAGGTTGTGTATACCAACCAGCAAATACGCTGTGATCAAGAGTGACGTTTTTGGGAAGTTCAGGCAAGCTTGAACCATATGAAACGTTATACTGACGACTGCCGGTGATATCTGCGCCCTGATAGTCGAGAATTACCGTATATTCTACGGCTTTAAACTGAGGGAATAAAACCATATTCTTTCCGTCAGTGAAAGCAGACAAAGAAGAACCGTTAGCCGAAACGTATTGCGTTCCGCCCACTTCAGCGTCGAAAAGCCCTAAAAATTCATAACCGTTTTTAACAGGGACACTCTCAATCGAGTAAGGCATACCTGCCGTGACTGTAAGTTGATGCGTTCCAACGTCATCCGCGTATTGAATTATATATTCTTTAGGAGTCGTATCTTTATCGTTTGAATTACCACCAAAACAACCCGCTAAAAGCATAGAAAAAGACGTTATTATTGCCAAAACTACGCTCGTTAAGGCAGTCAGCCCTTTTTTCATAAATATTTACCTCTTTACATAAATCTACCTAATTAGGCATTTATAATTATAAATTATGTATTTAGGTATGTCAAGTATCTAATTAGATATTTATGGCAAACTTATAGTAAGGTAAATTATGTTTATTGATATTTTTAACGATTTGTTGGACGAAAAAGAACTTAACAGAAAGCAGTTTGCGGAAAAGAGCGGCATACCTTACACCACAATTATCGGCTGGACGGCGCATAACCGTCTGCCTGATTATGCAGCTTTAATCAAGATTGCAGACTTTTTTAATTGTTCGGTAGACTATTTAATGGGACGACAAGACGATTGGAATAATACCCTTATTCCCGTAGAAATTTTGCAATCCGAACAGGCTTTATTAAAAAACTTCCGTAAGCTCGATACGGAGAACAAAGAATTGATTTTGAAACTGACTAAAAATTTAAAAAATTCGGAACAAAATAAGGACAAGAAAAATTGATTTCTCTAAACGATGAAATTAGTGCAAATTCAAAATTGCGTACATTATCATAAATCTATTTTAAAGCTTATCACTGAAAGTATTACGACGAATTTTACTTCGTTGAAATCGAGAAAGTAAATTACGAGTTGTAAAGCAAAACACCCGTCGGGACTGACCGTCCCGACGGGCTACTTTCTTATTAAATCATAGTTCAATTTTTAAAATCTGTTCTGCCAATTAAATAATCAATACTTACATTGAAATAGGTGGCGAGGGCTTTTAAATAATCTAAAGACGGCAAGAGGTTTTGCCTTTTCCAATCATAGAAATAGTTTTCGGGGAATGGCATACTGTGAGCGATTTTTGAAAACTTTTCTCCCTTTTCCTGCGCTAAGGCATTCAGGCGTTCCTGAAAAGAGGCAGGTTTGAGTGATTTATCAAAATCTTTATCATTCGTTGTGCCAAGCAAATAATCCAAAGACACTTCCAATACGTCTGCAATCTTAATAAGTGTTTGCATGCAGGGAATGATACCGTATAGGGTAGCTCGGATAATAACGTCTTTACTTACGCCTACATATTCAGCAAAACGCCGTTTTGTCATTTCTTCCTCTTCCATTATTTCCAAAATTCGTTTTTGAAACGCAACGGATACCCGACTTTCTATTTCTGAATTAACCTTAGACATATCTCGCCAAAACCTCCCATAATCCGACGAAACTTCCCAAGGTGTTATTCTTTCCATATGTAATACAGATATGCTAAAATATAAATACAGACATAGAATAACACGACAACCTATTTTATAAAAAGATAGATTATCAAGACTTTCGTACCTATTAAGGATACGATTTTTTTAAGCAATAAAAGATAGAATATCACGCCACTCTATTTTTAAATTATAACTTTTATATGTGAGGCAAAAAAATGATAGACTCCGGTTAAATGAATGTAATAAACAAATCTAAAAACAAAAAGGAGAAATTAAAATGGTAATAAAAATAGATAAAGAAGATTTGATTACACTTGTCAATACCATATATATGGGTGTTTACATGGCAAACGCAAATAGAAAGGACTATGAACGGTTATCTGAATACGATAGAGTTATGGACTATATTTTTTCTTGCTATCTCGAAGAAACTAAAGAAACCCATGAAGAAGATTACGGATACGACGAACTCTGCGAAGAAATAATTGATAACGTGGATGAGTTGATTCGTGAATACGAAACCGCCGCTATGCCGATTACGCTTTCACGGTTATTAGCGGAAAAGTACTTTCCAATTAAAGATAGCGACGAAGAATCATTCAACCGTCATTATGAAATGGAAAGTTTATACGAAGAAGAGCTTGAGAAAAACGGAGTTAAGAATTTATCATTAAACATATCAGACTTTGAATAAAGAATTAAGGACGGGTTTCCCCGTCCTTAAGCTTTGCATTTAAAACTGATGATTGTTATGTCCCCAAAGTTATGTCCCCAAAAGGGAGTGTATAAATGTATGGGGAATGAATAAAAATTTGGGTTTAAGAGCAGAAATGTGGTGATTTTGTCCCCAATGTGTCCCCAATAGCAAAAAATATAGGCTTTTAATTGTCAAAAAAGCCTATATTTTTGGTGCCGCTGATCGGATTTGAACCGATACGGAGTCTCCCCCGAGGGATTTTAAGTCCCTTGCGTCTGCCTATTCCGCCACAGCGGCAAGCACCTTTTTATTTAATTTTTGATTGTTTTTGCTTAGTTTTTGGTGATTTTTTCACCTTTTAACTTTGGGGACATTCCTTCAAAAAATCCCTTGATTATGCACAAAAGTTATAAAAACTTATATGCAGCAGATTTTAAGTCCCTTGCGTCTGCCTATTCCACCACACCAGCATATGTTTTTGTTAAGTTTTCAGTTTATTTGTTAAGAAATGTGTTAATTTCTTTCTGCCAAAAATTTTAAGTCCCTTGCGTCTGCCTATTCCACCACACAAGCGTGATGATTATTATTTAGTTTTTAAGAAAAATCTTTCTCCTGGCTGAATAAGCAAGGGACTTGCCCCTTAGAGCTCCCGCATAAGATTTGCCAAAAGCAAAGATTTTGTGGGAAAAGGAACGGCAACAGAGCGTTTTTGAAATTTGCCGACAGGTAAATTGCTTTTAGCGGCGTTTGCCGTGACGCGCGTCTGCCTATTCCACCACACAATCGTGTTATTATGTTTTGCCTAATCTTAATAAAGCTTAATTATTATAGTAAATCGGCAATGTTTAGTCAAGCATTTTTGTAACAATTTTTTATCAGTAAAGACGGGAATCAACACGGACTCCCGTCTGTTCAGTTTATAAATCATTTAATTTCGTATACGACGACCACGACGTTGCTATCGTTTTCGTAAGAATACTTTAACTCTTTACACGTCTTTTTAACCATAAATATGCCTAAACCGCCCAGCTCTCTTTCTTCGGAAGAGAGCGTTATATCGGGTTCGGGTGCATTTAAAGGATTAAAAGGCTTGCCGTTGTCCTTGAACGAAAGCGTTACCTTGCCGCCTTTTAAACTCATTCCCATTTCCGCCTTAGTTGCGCCGCTGTAATATACTATGTTGGAATAAATCTCGTCTATAGCGATATACAGCTTATTCGCAACCGAAACGGGAATATTATTATCTTCTATAAATTTTTCGGCAAACGAGCGAACGGTTTCAATTGATTGGCGGTCGGGATACATCTCTATCCCTTCCCCGTTGTTACGATAGATATATTTCAATGATAACATAGTTATATCGTCCGATTGAGGCGCTCCGTCGGCATAGCTTACTATGGAATTAAGCGTTGCCTTGCAGAGAGCTTCGCAATTTTCTTCCCCGCAAGAGTTGAGCACGTCCTTAAGCCTTTCTTCACCGAAGAGAGAGCCGTCGCTCGTCATAGCTTCGGTAACGCCGTCGGTGTATATGAACAGGCTGTCGCCAGGGTTTAAGGTAATGGTATTTTTGCGGTATTTTGCCCCTTCCATACCTGCAAGCACGAAGTTAGGGCGAACCTTTAAGTATTCAAACTGTCCGTCTGCACGCTTGATAAGGGGCGGATTATGACCCGCGTTTACAAAGGATAATTCGCCGTTATTTAAGTCAAGTATGCCGAACCAAGCGGTTAAAAACATACCTGCCGTATTATTTTCGCACAGGCTTTCGTTAGTGCGGCTGAAGGTCTCGTCGATGGGGTGACCGCTCTCGACAAAGCTTTTTATTAAAGTCTTTGCTCTCATCATAAACATTGCCGCAGGAATACCCTTGCCCGAAACGTCGGCAACGGTTATGGCGACGTGGTCTCTGCCGAGCATATAGAAGTCGTAGAAGTCGCCGCCCACTTCCTTAGCCGCATCCATAGACGCATAGATTTCAAAGTCCTTGCGGTGGGGATAAGGGGGGAACATCGAAGGCAATGCAGAGAGCTGAATCTGCCTTGCAAACTCAAGCTCTTTATCTATTCTCTCTTCCGCTTCCTTAATATACGTTTTCAAAGTATCGACGGTGGAATTTACGTAGTCGGAAAGGGACGAGAACTCTTCACTTGACCGAACGTCTACCCTTTCTTCCAAATTACCGCCCGTGATTGCGGCAAGCGATTGGTTGACCTTATCAATCTTATTTGCAACCAGCTTTTTAATCAGGAAATAAAGGTGAACGAACAGTGCGGCATAGATAAGTATTTCCATAAACATGGAAACGTAAACCGTTATGTCCCTTGTGAACTCGGCTTCGCTTACGGGCAGTATGCCGATTATGTAATAGCCTTCGCAGAAGTCGTAGATGCAGTAGGATTCCACGCCGTATACGGTTGCGCTAAAGCGCACTAACTGCGTGCGTTCCTTATAGCTATCGAAAATGCCGGAAGAGAATATATTTTCTCCCCTATGTCCCTGTTTATCGCTGACGATTATTCCGTCCGAATTACAGATTATTATACCGCCGTCCTTGCCTATATGCCTGTTGTTTGCAACCGACGTAAGCTCTTCTTCGCTCGTTGCGTCCAAAATATCGATGCGCACGTCG
Organism: Candidatus Coproplasma sp.; assembly: GCA_051884155.1. Classification (GTDB taxonomy): domain Bacteria; phylum Bacillota; class Clostridia; order Christensenellales; family Borkfalkiaceae; genus Coproplasma. The sequence continues at coordinate 13,556 of JBJEVB010000056.1, forward strand.
TCGATATTGAGCTGTATAAGCGAATCGGCGTTGGAATTTGATATTCCCGTTTCAAGGAAGTAGGTAAACACGCTCGTTGCGCCGAACGCGACGGCGACGCAGATTAAAAGCCATAGCTGAAATTTCTGCACGAGCTTTTTGCCCATAGGGGGAATTTTAAAGCTCCACCTATCTATCACGTTTGCCGCAACGGTGGAAAGCGTTACCGAAACGGCGTTGGCGACTATCATAGGAACCGTACACATTTTGACGAACGTGAACGCCATATACAGCTGCTGCATATTGGTTAAGAACACTATAAGCATATGCAGAACTTCGGTAACTATACCGAGCGCTAAGGCGTAATACCAAGTCGCGTTTTTGTTGCCGAACATAAACTTACGGCAAAGTCCGCCCGAAACGCCTGCGACCAAACAGGCGACCGAGCAGCCTATCTGCGTAAAGGTACCTGCCCCCCAATATACGGCAAAAAAGCGGTAAAGTCCGCCGATAACGCCTGCAAGCATGCCTGCAGGAGCGCCGAACAACAGCCCTGCCGCAAGGGGCGCCGCGTCGCGCGCGTTTATCATCGCGCCGTTAAGGTCTATGCTGAATTCGGTCGAAAGAATTGCAAAACCGCCGAATACAACCCCGATTATGCCCTGTCTTAAATAATATTTCAGTTTGCCGAACTTAGTCTTTTTCTCAAGCAGGGCAAACAGTACGGTAAACGCTACGGGAAACAGCGCCGCAAGCGTAAGTTTAAAATAACCCATAATTTATTCCAACGTTAAAATATCCGCAAAGCCCGTAATTTCGAAAATTTCCATTACGCTGCTATTTACGTTTAAAAGGCGCATACTGCCCTGCCTATTCATAATTTTCTGAGCCTGCAATAGCACCCTTAAGCCTGCGGAAGAAACGTAGTCTATCCCCTTGAAATCAAGCGTTAAGTCCTTAACGCCGTTCAAGTTTGACAGCTCTTCTTCAAGCTCGGTCGAAGTGCTTGTATCCAACCTGCCCGAAAGCTCTATCGTAAGGCGGTCGCCTTCGCAATTTTTAATAATGGTCATAATTTCACCCTTGTTTTCGTTGAATGGGAATAGAAGTTTTATTATCCCCCTTCGCCGTTATTATATCATTTTTTTTTGCCGTTGTAACGCATTTAACAGCTTCTTTTTTATTTTAAGATACGTTTTAATGGCGTTTAATTAAACTTTTTTTTGAAAATAACGTTATTTTTTATATTCAATGCCCACCACAACCTGTTTTACAAATTAGTAAAAACGTGATAATATATCTGTAATATTATACGGCGGCAGCGTTATATAATAGTCAAAAATGATATATCGTTTAAATTAAGGAGATAAAAATGAGTTTAAAAGTTACGGGTACGGCTGGCGGAAATTGCCTTACCGTACGGATAGAAGGCAGGGTTGACTCGACCAACGCCCCCACCCTTGAAAGCGAAATTTTAGGTCTTATCGACGCCAACCCCTGCGATAAGGTGGTTTTAGACGCTGAAAATTTAGAGTACATCTCTTCTGCTGGCTTAAGAGTTATTTTAAAATTAAAGAAGTTAAAACCCGACTGCGAGATTGTAAACGTAAACAACGACGTCTACGAAATTTTTGAAATGACGGGCTTTACCGACATTATTAATATCAGCAGAAGGCTTCGTCACTTTTCCATCGACGGGTGCAAGCTTATAGGTCAGGGCGGCGTGGGCAAAATCTACCGCTACGACCCCGAGACGATTATTAAGGTTTACCGCCCTGAAATTACTATGGAATACATAGAGAGAGAAAGGGCTTGCTCGCAGGCGGCGTTCAAGTGCGGACTCCCCACCGCCATTTCCTTCGACGTCGTTAAAGTGGGCGATTGCTACGGAGTTATGTACGAGCTAATGGACGCCGACAACCTTGCTTCGCTTATTATCAATAACCCCGACGACGAAGATTTATATATTAAAAAATATGCAGAGCTTGCAAAGACCATTCACAGCATATCTCAACCCGTCGGCACGTTGCAACCCGCTTCCGAAATTTTTAGAAGCTCTATGGCGCCTATGGGCAAGTGGCTGACGCAGGATGAGATTGCTCGCTACGACGCATTAATCGATATTATCCCCAAGCGCAACACGCTTATTCACGGCGACTATCACGAGAAAAACGTACTCGTCCGCGACGGCGAGCTTGAGATGATAGATATGGGCGATATCAGTCAGGGTCACCCTATGGTAGAGCTTGCATGCGTATATTGCAGCCACGCAGTCTTTTCCGACCGAGTAATCGGCATGCCTAAAGATAGGGCTATGAAGGTCTGGGATAAATTCTGCCGCTACTACTTCGGCGAGATGAGCGAAGAAGCTAAACCTTCATTCAATCGCCTGTTGAAGTGGATTGCCGCCGTCCGCAGGCTGCCCTTTTTGTGTATGAGCCCGTTGAGTACTAAAGAGCTTATAGAATCCGTTAAGGCGGAAGTCTTTGTGGATACCGACCAAATATCCGCCGACTTTGCCGTCGTAGATAGGGAATTGTTCCCCGAAGTTTAATTTTTTAAATAAAGGTTTACGCCTTAAAAATTTATGCGCCCCGAAAGTGCTTTCGGGGCGCTTATCTTTATAAAGTTTTTTAAATTTCCGCAATGGTTGCGCCCGTTAAAGCCGCAATCTCGTCGGGAACTTGATTTGCCTTGTCCACGAAATACACCTTATACTTCTTGCCGTTGACCGTGATTTGAACTATGCCGTAACCGCCGCCGAAGATGTGGATAAACAGCGTTTCGGGTGCGGCAAAGACGAACTGAACGTCGGAAAGAGCAACCTTATGTTCCTTTTTAGAATAGAAATACAGGTTTTCTTCGTCCGCCCATATCAGCGTTTTAGGTATTTTTCTGTAAAGGATAAAGCGGTCAATAAGCCACCAACCGCCGAATAAGAAGAAGAGATAGAACACTACGAATACTGCAATTAATATCGCCGTATCCACAGTTGCCAAACCGCCCGTCACCGCATAGTAAATTAAAAGCCCCGTGACCGCCGCAATGAGAAGATAGCACAAAATACCGATTGCAAACTCAAAATAGATTATTATTTTGAAATCCGTCTTTTTAGCAATTTCTTTCATTTGTTAATTCCCCTTTAGGTTTTTTAAGCTTAATTTAAGGGCATTGTACACCCTAAATTTAAAAAAATCAATAGGCTTTTGCGCAAATTTGCCCACGAAAGCTTACCTTTTTTACTTTTTTTGCGGTCTGTAACGGTCGGGTAACGGTTTGTATGATAGAATATTATCAGGCGTGAGAAAATCACGTTAAAAAATTTAAGAAGGCATAAATTATGAAAAAGTCTTTTAAAATCATTTTACTCTGCGGTGCGGCGGCGCTGTGTGCCTGCGGCGTTGCGGCGTGCGCCAACAAGCCCAAAAATCCTACGGTAACGGTTGACCAGCTAATTGCGGCAAACGACAGGCAGAAAGTCATTGAAGAATACGGCAATCTGCACGTTACGGAAACCACCGAGTACGAGTCCGGCTCAAGCTTTACGGCAAACTCTTTATTTTACGCCAACGATTACGGCTTGGCAATGGATTATCTGGACGAGAAATCGGAAGGAAGCGAATATTATTCCTGTACGATAATGAACGGAATGATGTATGTGCGAATTAAGAATTCTACAAGCGACATATTTTACGCAACCGTCTTTGCGGACGACGCGTATAGCGGCTACGTTGGTTCGATTTATAATTTAGCCGCAAACGAAACGGTAAAAGCCCCCGAAGTCAAGGACGGAAAAATCGTAGTCGAATCTACGTTTGAATATACGTTGCTTAATTATTCCGAGAAAAAGACCTACTATTTCAATACCCAAACGTTGCTTATAGAAAGGCTGACTTCTCAAACTGAAATGGCAACGTCCTATTCGAGCGCGAAATCTACCGCCGAAGCGACCTACGAGTACGGCTGTTCGGACTACACCCCTGCGATGACGGCTTACAACGCACATATAAACGCCGAAAACAAGTTAAGTTTTTCAGTCGTACGCAATGCAGGCACGGCAGGCGAAAAGCGCACGGAATATACGATAGCCGACGAGTCCGATTTTGTTGTTTACAACGGGGAAGAAAAGCAATACGCACTTTTTGAAAACCCGTCCTGCACCAACCCGATAGACGATATCGTCTCTTTTATCGCAAGCAACGAAAACCCTATTATTTACTTAGGCGAGAATAAGCATTACGACCAAGCCTATAAAACTGCGGTAGAAGACGCAATGATTGCAGAAGAGAGCGAAATTAAAGAGTTAGTAACGCTGACGGAAAACGACGAGATGGTAAGCTGGAAAGACGGCAAGGTTCTGCTTTTAACCTTCCATAAATACCCTTCTAGCTACGTTGAAGAAAGCACGTTTACAACGGGAGACTGGTATATGTGGACGGTTACCGACAAGGAAATGATTGCTTGGTTCGCAAAATACGGCGATACGGTGGTCGACTGGTCGGTGGCATTTAATCAGCTTTTGGGTATGCCCTTAAGCTCTGCCAACACCCACGTATCCGCAGTATGGGTGGACGTAAATAGCGTCATTCGCCCTGCATATCAGCCCGACCCCACTAAGCAGCTTACCGCAAGCGATTTAAACGGCTCTTCACTGGGTGAGTATGAAGAATGGTTCAATTCTAATATTCTAAGCTCCTACTTCTCTTCTTGGGGGCAATACCCTTGGACGAGGCTGGGCTACACCTATAATTGGGGCGGCGATAGCGCGTACGGACTTACCGAATTTCTC
>JBJEVB010000056.1:18423-33290 GCA_051884155.1 Candidatus Coproplasma sp.
GGCAAAGACGACCCTAAAGCGACCTATTATACGGTGACTTTCTACGCTAACATATTTGGAGATAATAAAGACGTCACTAAAAAAAGCGTTGAAAGCGGTAAAACGGCTGCCGATAAAGTTCCTGACGTTATGACTAAATCGGGATATACATTAGACTGCTGGTGTACGGACGAAGAGCTGACGCAGGACTTTGATATCGACAATACGCCCATAACTTCTAATATTTCGCTCTATGCGCGCTGGATTAAGGAGAATGCGTACGACAGAGCTTGGTTTATAAGCGAGCTTGAAAAATGCGCTGCAAGCGCAGTTACGGACGGCATAGCGAGAACGACGGTTTCCTATAAAGCAAAAATAGACGGCGCAAGCTCGCAGAGCTTTACTTCAACGATAGAAAACGGCGGAATAACGGTTGGAAGCTACAGCGTCCGCATGGTAATTACCGCCGAGTGGTTTGAAAGCAGCATTTTAAACGGCGTAACCGTTACTTCCGAAATTTACCGCCTTAGCAGCACAGTCGGTCAACTTACCACAACAATACATTTCACAAACGCTCAAAATGAAAATCATATTATGACGTTCAGCGTAGATGAGTACGGATACTTCGTAGGCGGCAGCCGTAGGATAGATAACGGCTCGGGCGAGTTAAATACTTATCTGTATCTCTTATCTTCCATAAAATATGAATAATAAACGAGTAAAATATTTGGAGTGTGATAAAAATGGATAATTTCATTAATTGGGTTCGCGAATTATCGGGCGGTGCGTTCGACGGCGTTTCCGCACCCATAATCATAGCAATGAGCATCGTGGCAGGTCTTTTGATAATTGCGTCAATATTCGCCTTTGGTATTTCAATATACCTTGCCGTAAAATACGTTATCTACAACAAAAAGAAGAACAGCTGCGGAAAGTCGGGTCAAGAAGTTGCAAGGGATATCCTTGATAGAAACGGTCTTGAAAGAATCAAGGTCTCTTCTACGGGCTCGATTCTTTTCGGCAACAGCTACAGCCACTATTTCAAAAAGGTCAGGCTTCGTAGATTGACCTGGAAAAAGAACAGCGTAACTTCGCTTGCTATGGCGGCGCAGAAGTCCGCCCTTGCCGTGCTTGATAAGGAAGGCGACAAGGATATGAAGACGCGTATACGCTTAACGCCTATTATCTACTTCGGACCGGTTATGTTCGTTCCTTTGGTCGTAATCGGCGCACTGCTCGATATATTAGTGTTCACAAGCGGCAACGGCATATGCACCTTCGTTCTCACTTGTATTGCCACCGCAATTTACCTACTTTCCTTCGTTATGTCCATTCTCGTTTTAAAGACGGAAAAGAAGGCGCAGAAAAGGGCTTTGGCGCTTTTAAAAGCGGACGGGCTTGCTACGAAAGAAGAGCTTGAAGATTGCAAAAAGCTGTTCAGGCTGTATAATATCGAATACGTAAACGATATGGTCATCGCACTTCTCGAACTTATATACAGAGTTTTGCAGATTGTTGCGTATGCGCAGAACTCTTCATCTTCGTCAAAATAATTAATTTAAAGGAGAAAATATATGCCTAATCCCATGATGACGGATAGCTATTTAAAGCTGTTCGGCGCAAAGAATGCGAAAGCCGCCTGGAAAGAAGTAAAAAAAGACGTAGCCGGTTTAAAGAGTAAACACGACGAGTATTTCAGCAAATACGACGTTGAGAGAGACGAATGGATAGATAAGCCGCGCTGGGTCGCTGAATTAGAAGCTGAAGAAGCGAGAGAAGCGGCGTTAGAAGAAGCGCAAAGGGCTAACGTCTCTTTTGAATCGGACGGCTCTTCCGCTATGCAAAATTTCGGACACTCTGTCTCTTCGGAAAGTTCAAACAGTTCGCACAATTTAGATAACGAAAATACGAAAATTACTGCAGAGACCGTCTTTCACTCTACGTATCTCAATTTCTGCGAAGACGCTTTAAAAGAAGCCTGGAAGAGAAATATAGAGTTCCGCTGTAAGGGAATGCGATTAAACGAAGATATGACGCACGTCACGCAGGAATTTAAGGAATATATGAGCGGTATAAACGCCCTGCTTGCGCAAAAGGGCGTGGGCAATATCCCTTCCGCAGACATTATCGACAGCGAAGTTGACCAATGGCAACAAGATTTTCTCGAACAGTATCAGTATAATAAAATCGACGTAGCTAAGTTCAATCTTTACGGCAAAAATCCGCAGACGGGTAAAGAGCCGAGCGTAAAACAAGCCGTTTCAAACGCCCGAAACGCGGTAGACAATATCTGCCGCAGTACGGGCGGAAACAAGTTTAAAAAGTGCGTTGACGCAGTCGTTCAGCTGCGTGCAGTAGAGAGTATGCACGCCGAGCGCAGCGGGCTTTGGAAATTCTTCCACCCTATAGACAATTACCGCGAAAAGAGCGCTATAAGGGATATGCGAGCCGCTATCGAACAGCGTTTCACGCAGGACATGATTGACGCTATAGGCAATCAAGAGCTTAAGGTCGGCTGGCTGGAAGCTGAACGAGCAGGCACAAACATTCTGCCTTCGCAGTTAAACGAGCTTAGGGTCAACCCCTTAGAGACCAATGCAGAAGCCCTTGACAGGGCAAACGCCGAAAGGGAACGTACCGAGTTGGAAAATCGGGAACTTGAAAACGAAGCTAATAGAATCTCTGAAGAAGCTAATAGAATAAATAGAGCCTTTGAAGACGACCTTGATAGCGAAGTTAACGAGCTTGACGGCAACGAAATACAAGCGCAGCAAAACGGGCTTGAGAACGACTTTGTAGACGACTTGGACAGAGAAAGCCTTTCCGTGTTCGAAGCAAACGACAGCGCAGTTGAGAGCGAAAAGAGTCAGCCCCATCAGGAAAAGAGTGCGCCGCAGCTTAATAAGAGCTTAAACGTAGGTAAATAGTTGGCACATATCCCCTATCCAACTTTAAAAGGTGGCATAATATGCCCCAACTAACGCAGTTTAACCATTTAATTGGCACATATCCCCCACTCAACCGCAAAAGGTGCGGCAATATGCCCCAACTAACGCAATTTCACTAAGTTAATACACCCCCGACGCAAAACGCTTTGCGTCGGGGGTGTTTCTTACTATTTTCAATACCCATAAATTACTCAAGGTACATATTTTTAAGCTGCTCTTTTTCTTCGTCGGAAACGCCGAGACAGTCTTTAATATAGCTGTCGACAGAGCCGTATACGCTCTTCACTTCGTCGAAAGCCGCCTTGAAATAATCGCCGTCTACTCCGCCCATAGAGAGCGCGTCCCTAATTACGGACTCTTCACAGTCCCTGTTTTTAAGCTCGGTTTCTACGTAAGCTATCTTATCCTTATTCGCCGCGTTGGTCAATAAGAAGTCCTGTAAAATAATATCTTCGCTCACGCCGAGCGCATATAAAACGAGTGCGGCGGCTATACCCGTCCTATCCTTGCCGTAGGCGCAGTGCCATAAAACCGCGCCTTCGCCTTTATTTTTTAGAAGGATATCGAAGAACTGCGCAAAGCCGTCCTGACCCTTCTTATTCATCAAAATTTTGCCGTATTGCTTTGAATACGTTCCCGCCTTAGAGCACTCTATGCCCTGCTGTATATCGTCGCCAGCCGCCGCCTGAAGCTTTTTCATAAGCTCCACAACTTCGGGGTCGGACATATCCGTGTCGTAAACGCTTATACCTATATTTTCCGCCCCTTCTATCGCCTTGTCAGGTGAATTCTTCCTTTCAAATTCCATGCGCAAATCGACGACGTATTTAACGTTAAAGTCCTTAGAAAGCGCATTTGCGGTCTCGTCGGAAATGTTGGAAATTCCGCCCGTTCTTAATAAAAGTCCGTCCTTGACCCTGCGTCCGTCAGCGGCTAAATAGCCGCCGAGCTGTCTCGCATTTTCTATCCCTTCAACGTCCATAAGCTGCTTTTCAAGAGAAACAATATCATTTTTTGGCGATGACCACCCTGCCACTGCAAAAACCGTCATAATACAAATTATAAATACAATAAATATCCTTACATTTTTTAGTAGACTGCTTTTCATCTTTAACACCTAACTAAAAATTGCGCGCCTTGCGCATACCATCTTTAGAATTATTATACTTAATTTTTATAAATAAAGCAATTCTTTGCTATAATGGCGGTAAAAAAAATTTGCCCCCGTATCAATTGAAACGTGGGCAAATAAAAAACAATGGGTGGCGTTTAAATGAAATAACCACCCTAAACGGGTGGTTATTCTTTGGAGGCGCCACCCAGATTTGAACTGGGGAATCAGGGTTTTGCAGACCCTTGCCTTACCACTTGGCTATAGCGCCATAAAAAAACAGTGCGGAAAGTTTTATTGGAGCGGGAAACGAGATTCGAACCCGCGACATTCACCTTGGCAAGGTGACGCTCTACCACTGAGCCATTCCCGCATAAAATTAACTTCCGCACTGTTCTGGTGGGAGCTACAGGGCTCGAACCTGTGACCCACTGCTTGTAGGGCAGTTGCTCTCCCAACTGAGCTAAGCTCCCGAACGCTTTAATACTATAACAAATCCGCATTGAAAACGCAAGCAATTTTTAATGAATTTTTCAATTTTTTTTGAAATTTATTTTCTTGTATTTCTTTATACCGCCGACACCCAATATATAGTATATTCGCCTTAATTAATTTGCGTTACTCAGGTTTTTATTTTATTTTATGCAACAAAGCAAATAACCTGACCAAACTAAATTAAGCCGTCAAGCATACGCACACAGCAAAATTTAAGCAAAAATTTAACTCAAGTGGCAAGTTTTCCCCTGCAAGACAGCTTGCAATTTAGCGCTATCGCCTGAACGCAGTCGTGAACGTACATAGAGACGCCTTCTGAAATAATCTCCGCCATCTTATAAATAACGTTAAGGCGCGTGGCGGAGAACAGCGAATAATTAAAGAGCGATTTTTCCGCAACGATGCCCAAAACCGAAACGTCGCCGATTTTATTTAGGCGCTTGTTTGCTCCGCTCCCTGGCGCAAGGGGGCGGTTCGCAAGCTTAATTAGCCCGATATCGCCGGCAACGCCCACCGCGGCGTCGATTGCAATGACGGGACTATTTGGGTGCGTATGAGAAAGGAACGCGGACATATACTTAACTTCGTGCGCGGTGATGGGCTTTGCAAGAGTTCCGTAGACGTAGACGTTAAGCCCCTTAAGCTTTTCTAAAAGCAAAGTACCCGTCACAGGACCGAGCGAATCGCCGACGGACAAATCGCTGCCCACGCACACAATAACGGGAGCTTTGTCTGTTGTAGATATTATTTTCTTTAAAACAGTGAACACGCCGCCCGGCGCAAGCGAATTATATAAATTGAATGAGTATTCCATAATTATCAATACCCTGCAATTGAGCTTTGTTTAGCACTCAGCGTGAAGCTTATAATCATAGCGCATTAATTAAGGCTACAATTTAGGCTACATTAAGGCTATATTAGGCATTATTTCACGCCAACTTAAGCTTAGCGCAGGGTTTTACCACCTTATTTTCGGATTTATTATAAATATTTTCCGAAATGTTATTGACAATCGTACAGTTTATTATTCCCGTTTGAACATACAATTTTAAAGGGATAGGTGCGTAATTTATTAATATGCTTAAATTGCCCATACTGTTATTACGCTGACCTACATTTACCATATATAGTGGTTATATTGAACAATTTTACAAAATCTCCACAATTCTTTTATGTATTAATAGTAGAGTATTCAGCGGATAAATCTTATTGCGCTATTAAAATTTTGACCGCGCCAAGCTTATTTTGCGCTTAAGAAAGAGCTATACTGTGTGGATAACTTTGAAAAAAGTTATCCACAATTCACTATGGTTATCCACAAATTGTTGATAAATTAGGCTATTTTGTAGCGGTATATGTTTCACGTGGAACATTAAATTATTCAAAAAATTTAGGTGAGTGTTTCACATGAAACATTTTTGGTAGAAAAATCACAATAGCGCAAACCGTTCTTTAATAATAATTTGTTTATATTAACATATAAATTAATTTCATCAATTAAATTGAAACTTAGAAAATTGAGTGAAAAAACAACAAAAAAACGGTGAAAGCTTAAAATTCTACAATTAAACACTTGAAAAGAGCGCAATTATATGATAGAATTACACACGATAGGCAAAATAAATAATAGAATATTATTTAAGGTTGAAAATAAATTTAAGCCGACGGCATTTTGCGACGGTGTTTATGCAAGGTATATAGCGGCGAAAAGGAATTTTCAAGCCGACAGATTGTTTAATTCGCTTAAAAATTTAAGCGGTTGAAAATAGAAAAATTAACTGTGCAGATATCTGCACGAATAGCGAGGTATAAATTGAATAAGAAGAACAAAACTTTAGTTTACGTTTTGCTGGCTTTGCTTTTAGTCGCAACGGGACTCGTACTGTTTTTCTCGCTGCGCAACACGGGAACCAAGATTTCATTCGACGTGTTCTGCCAGTATGTAGATAACAACGTGTACAAAGAGGGTGCGGCAGGCAACCAAACTATCGGCGGAAGCGATTATAAATTCGTAACCAAAGACGACGGTACAGGCACTCAAGTGGTGGTAGAAGGTTATCGCTTTACCGCAAAGGGCGTGCTTGAAAAGAAAGAGACTGCAACCGACGGAACCGAAAAGTGGGTTAAAGTACCCGTAATTAAGACGGTCTACGTTTCGACCTACAAATTTACGGGCGCTATAATTCGCGACGACGGAAAGCTCATCAATACCTATTACAGCTACGGACCTTCGTTTTATAGTGCGCCCCAAGAAGGCGACCTTCTTTTAAAGTGGCAAGCTTTAGGCGTTACGACGGATTTTTCCGACCCTAACTCGGGCAGCGTTTGGTCGTCGGTAATGTCAATCGGCGGGCTCGTGCTCGTGTGCGTAGTATTCTTCTTTATAATGCGTTCGGCAATGAACGGCGGCGGCAAGGGCGGAATGAGCTTTGCAAAGACTAAGGCTCGCGTTTCCACTAATATTAAAGTGCGCTTCGACGACGTTGCAGGCGCGGAAGAAGAGAAGGTCGAGCTTGCAGAAGTCGTAGAATTTTTAAAGCAACCCAAAAAGTTCTCCGATTTGGGCGCAAGAATACCTAAGGGCGTTCTCTTAATAGGTCCTCCGGGTACGGGTAAGACGCTGTTTGCTAAAGCCGTTGCAGGCGAAGCAGGCGTGCCCTTCTTCTCGGTATCTGGTTCGGACTTCGTTGAAATGTACGTCGGCGTGGGTGCTTCGAGAGTAAGGGATTTGTTTGAAGTTGCTAAGAAAAATCAGCCCTGCATAATCTTCATCGACGAAATCGACGCAGTGGGCAGACACCGTGGCGCAGGCTTAGGCGGCGGCAACGACGAAAGAGAGCAGACCTTGAACCAGATTCTCGTTCAAATGGACGGCTTTGAAGGCAACGACGGCGTAGTCGTAATTGCGGCAACTAACCGTTCGGACATTCTTGACCCGGCATTGACAAGACCGGGCAGATTTGACAGACAGGTTTACGTCAACCTTCCCGACGTCAAGGGCAGAGAACAGATATTAAAGGTACACGCGCGTAATAAACCCGTAGCACCCGACGTCAACTTTAAGACGGTGGCAAGGCTTACGGCAGGTTTCTCCGGTGCAGACCTTGCTAACGTTTTAAACGAAGCGGCAATACTTGCGGCTCGTGCAGATAAGAAATTTATTACCAACGCAGAGCTCTTTGAGAGTATCGATAAGGTTACGATGGGTCCTGCAAAGAAGAGTAAGGTAGTAACCGAATCGGATAAACGCCTTACCGCATATCACGAATCGGGTCACTGCATACTTGCAAAGCTGTGCGAAAATTGCGACCCCGTTCACGAAGTAACCATAATCCCCAGGGGCAGTGCAGGCGGCTTTACTATGACCAGACCTGAAAACGACCGTTCGTACTACTCAAGAAAATATATGCTCGACGAAATCTGTATGTGTCTCGGCGGCAGGGTCGCTGAAGAGCTTGTTATTAAGGACATTTCTTCAGGCGCGTCCGGCGATATTAAGCAGGCAACGAAGTTTGCAAGATTGATGGTTGCAGAGCTCGGTATGAGCGAAAAGCTTGGGCTAATCAGCTACAGCGACGATTCGCAGCCTATGTTTATCGGCAGAGATATGGCGGCACACAACAGCTACAGCGAAGAGACCGCAAAGCTCATCGACGACGAGGTTCGCGAAATAGTTTCAACCCAGCACGAGAGAGCGAGAAAGCTTCTCTCCGAAAACAGGGCTGTGCTCGACAATATGGCAAGGGTGCTTATAGAAAGAGAGACCATCTACACCGAAGAAGTGGATATGCTCTTAGAAGGCAAGTCGTATTCCGAAGTTATTGAATATATGGATAACCACGATAAGCTTTCGGATAACCCCTTCAAAAAGTACGAAAACTAATTGCTTTAGGCTTTAGTTTTACGGGCATTGTGTTAAAAAAATTCTGCCTATCTTTAGGCGGAAAAAGTTGGTTCAACTTATTGGCGTTTTAAAACCGCTTAAGGCTTGATATGGCGTAAGCTTAAAAATTTTTAGTACAAAATATCGGGCGTAAGCGGTTTAAAGCGTAGGCGTAACAAATATGGGTAGAGATTGTTACGCCCACCCTTAATGTTTCACGGGAAACAATTTTACCTGCATAAATTATGCAGATAGGCAAAAGAGTAGAGAGTATAAATATGGCAAAAGTAATTTCGTTTACAAATAAAAAAGGCGGCGTCGGCAAGACGACTACCGTCGTGAATATGGCGGCATACTGCGCAGACTTGGGCAAGAAAGTGCTTTTAATCGACTTGGACAGTCAGGGCAACGCCACTACGGGTTTGGGCTTTTCTAAAAGCGCACTTAAAAAATCGGTGTACGGCGTACTTATAGAAGAAGAATCAATCGCACAGAATATTCTTCCCACCGAAGTTCCCCTTTTGGACATACTGCCTGCCAACGTCGATTTGACGGGGGCGGAAGTAGACCTTGTGTATAAGCGTAACAGGGAACAAATTTTAAAGAACGCTTTAAAGGACGTGCAGGACAAGTACGACTACGTATTTATAGACTGCCCGCCGTCGCTTGGGCTTTTAACTATAAACGCTTGGGTGGCTTCTCAATCGGTTATAATTCCGTTGCAGTCGGAATATTACGCAATGGAAGGCGTCAGCCAGCTTATGAACACCATATCGCTCGTTAAAAACCACCTTAACCCCAACCTACATATCGAAGGCGTGGTTATAACGATGTACGACGGCAGGGCGGTTATTTCACGCCAGATTGCGGCTGAAATTAAAAGGTTTTTCAAAAAGCTTTTATACGAAATTATTATCCCCAGAAACGTTCGCCTTTCCGAAGCACCCAGCCACGGCAAGCCCATACTTCTATACGACCCCAAGTGCGTAGGTGCAAGGGCTTATAAGGCGTTGACCGAAGAGTTTTTATCCAAACAAAAGTAAATTTTTTAGCTTAGTATACGCAGAAAGTAAAGGAGAAATTAATTATGGCAAAGAAGGAAGAGAGAGGTTTAGGGCGTTCGTTCGCATCACTGCTTGAAGATACCGACAACGCTTTTGGTAACGTATACGAAGGTAAAGACGTTTTCACCTATACGGAAGAAGAACGCAAAAACGCGGAAGAAATGCCGCTTACTGAAATATACGCAAACCCCAACCAGCCCAGAAAAAACTTTGACGAACAGGCTTTAAGAGAGCTTGCCGATTCGATTAAAAAGCACGGCGTGATAATGCCCATCGTCGTAAATGCGGACAAGCAGGGCAAGTATATGATAATCGCCGGTGAACGCCGCTTTAGGGCTTCTAAGATAGCAGGGCTCAAGAGCATACCCGTAGTCATTCGCAATTACTCGGAAAGGGAGATTAAAGAAATTTCCTTAATCGAGAACCTACAGAGAGAAGACTTAAACCCCATTGAAGCGGCGGCGGCAATGAAGCAGTTGATGGTAGAGTACAAGCTCACGCAAGACGAGCTTGCAGAGCGTATAGGTAAATCTCGCCCTGCAATTGCAAACACCTTGAGACTGCTTTCGCTCACGCCTGAAGTTATGCAGCTCGTTGCAGAAGGCAAGCTTTCGGCAGGCCACGCAAGGACGCTCGTTCCCTTAGCTTCCGACGACCAGTTGCAGTTTGCTTCCGACGCAGTTAAAAGCGGTATGTCCGTAAGAGAGCTTGAAAAGAAGGTTCGTGCCTACAATATCTCGCCCGAGCTTTTGGAAGAGAAGAAGAAAAAGAAGCGCGCACTTGCTTCTGTAGAGCTTAAGACTTTGGTCGAGAGAATGAGATTTGCTTTCCGCACTAAGGTCAGCCTTATCGGCAACGACCAAAAGGGCAGAATTTATATCGACTACTATTCGCGCGACGATTTAGACAGAATTTCCGAGATTTTGGATATTATCGACAAACAATAAAAAAGTGTGACCAAAATTTAAAGTTATCAACAAACGACCCCGAGTTGGGTCGTTTTGTTTTGTTTAGGTGCTTTTTTCGACAAAATAACGCAAAAAGTTATTGACAGATTTGTCTACATTGTTGATAAGTCTATTGTTGATAAAAGGTGATGCGACCACAGCGAAGTGTCTTAATTACTTAAACGCTTGACTAACTCAATTCCCGTCAAAGGTGGTGCGACCACAATCAAACCACCGTCATTGCGAGAAGTGACCGAAGGGAACGACGTGGCAATCTCATAGACTTAAGGGCGGACTCTCGGCTTCGCCCCTTTGGGGAGAAGCTGTCACGTTTACGTGACTGATGCGGGGTATTTTTTTGACCGTATTAGAAGAAATATCAAACTCTTCAGTCCCTACGGGACAGCTTCCCTATTCTTTAGGGAAGCCAAGTGGGTACGCGTTTACCCCAGCCCTATTCTTTAGAGAAAGCAAGATTAAGGACGGCGTGGCAATCTCATAGATAAAAGGGCGGACTGTTTACACAATTCCGCCCTTATTATTTATTTGGTTTAAAATTATTAGAAGCAGTAATAACTTACCCATTGGGATTGCCGCACTTCGCCTGCGGCTCGTTCGCAATGACGCGGTTTTTTAATAACTGTTCACCTTATTCGGGTATGTTCCTTATTTTTCAAAGAATAAAGAAGAAAGAATAAATTTGGTGATTATTTTTTTATAAAATATTCTTCACCTTATTCGGGTAAACGGCTTTGCGGAGATACGAGCAAGAGCAGGAGCCTGCGGCTTTGGCGACAGGAGTTTACTTAAGTGTAAATGACTGAGCCAAAACGTAAGGGCGACGAACTATTGCGAAGTATATACGCAAAGCCCCCGAAAAAAGCGTTACCTAATAACTTTGCCTTGAGCTGTGTTAATTACAGTCCTCACTTCCAACTCTTCGCCGGTGTTGGCATCGACGTAGACGTAATATTCAACGCCGCCCATTTCGCCGAAGAATTCATAGCATAAGCGGTCATGCCCGTTTACAGGAATTAATGCAAGGCGAGTGGAAGAGACTTGGATATTGCCGTTGATTGCAGACTTTGCCTGCTCTTCGGAAAGGCTTGCGCTTTCAATCTGTCTATCGCGGTGCCTTAGGATATAGCCGCTTGCGTCCATACCCGTAACGATACCCCTTTCTTCGCACACCTTAATTTTAATTAAGTCGGAATAGATTATAACGCCGTCCTGTGTTGTTGCAAAGTGCAAATTGCAGGTAGTGCCGTTTACGCTCGCCCATACGGGTTTCAAGCCGTTATAGCCCATCTTTTCAAGAAAGTCTTGGGCAATAGTCACACAGCGGTCGACGGAGAAGTTTTCTTCCCTACATTCCTTAAAGCTGTCAAAGCCAACCACCTTACCGCCTGCCTTACTAATCTGTACGAGCATTTCGCCGTCAGGTACGGTTAAATTTACGTTGTACATAGCTATTCTTCCCAACGCTTCGCCCGTGCATTTTGCGTCGGAAACCTTGTAGTCTGAAAACAAGTTCTTTGCAATACTCTCGGCTTTGGCGGCGGTAATCTCTTCTTCGCCTTCAAGATATGCAGGCGCCTTAGGCTTGTGGGGCTTTGCATGGGTTTCTTCGTCAAAGACGCTGTTTTGTATCTTAGTAAAGCCGTCCCTTAGCGCACAGTCGCCGCCGCGCATTGCCGCAAGCATATCCTTTTGACAAGTGCTTTCAATCAACTTATTTATTTCCGCCTTGACCTTTGCGTTAGTGTCGTATAAATACTCAAGCGCCTGAACCTGATTAGCGCTTAGCTCGCCGCCGTTCGCAACGGTGAATAACATTCCCCTTGCATCTCTGCCCATGCCGTTTAAAAAGTCGGTCAGCCTTTCGGTGGACTGCATTTCAAGGGGGAACCTTTCCAAAATGAGTTCTGCGTTCTCGCTGTCGACGGCTATATCGGTAAACACCCTTACCCTGTCGTAGGGAGAAGAAGAGACCTTCGCCCTTGCAAGGTTGGCATCTAAATCGTCGACGATTGCGTTAAGCTCGTACAGCGACTGAGTGTAGCCGCCTGCCATGCTCGCCTGCATATCGCCCATAGTCACCCAACCGAAGGTGACGATTGTGGCGAGAGCAAGGGTGGTTACGCCCAAGGATATGACTGCGGCAAGCCAACCGCCGAAGCCGGGTGTGCGCTGCCTTTGCTTTTGAGAGCGCTGACTGTTCCTTTGATTGCGCTTTTCCCTTTTTGCCGCTTGACGCTGTTCGCGCTTTAAGCGCCTTTCTTCCAACTTCTTTTCGCGCCTTTTTTGGGCGGCTAAACGCTTAGCCTTCTTTTCTTCGGCAATGCGCTTTGCTCTCTTTTCCTTAGTCTCGCTCTTTAAAGCCTGCTTGCGCTTTTGCTTTTCGGCTTTAATCTTGTCACGCCTTTTTTTAAGCTCGGCTCTATGCGCCTGAATTTTCTCTTTATGCTCAAGCTTGCGCTCTAACCGCTTTTGCTTTTTCTCGGCGGCAAGCTTCTTTTTAGCAAGCTTTCTTTCCTGTCTTTTTATAATTTTTTGTTCTTTCTTTTCTTCCGCACGTCTTTTTCGCTCTGCCTTATCTGCACGCTTTGAAGAAGAGCGCTTAGTCTGCTTTACGCCCGTATTGCTCTTTTTTGCGCCAGAGCTTGTCTTTTTAGCGCCCGTCTTTTTAGGCGATTGAGAAGCGCTCTTTTTAGAAGCGCCGTCTGCGTTAGACGAAAGGTTTTCAAGCTCTTTATTTTCGCTTGATTTAACGCTTTTAGATTTAGCAAGCTTTTCGCTCTTTTCAGCACCGCTTGAAATATTTTTCTTTTCTGCCATAAATTTTACCCCCCCTGCCTTAAATTGCAAAGACGTGTTTACCTATAGTGGTAACAGTCTGTCTGCCGAAAATCCAACTGCTCGTAGCAACGGCGGGATTGTAGTAGTAAAGACAACCGTAAGTCGGGTCCCAACCGTTAATGGCGTCGCTTGCGGCGTTCAATGCGGTTTGGTCAGGCTCTAAGTTAATCTGTCCGTCGTCAACCGCCGTGAACGCACCCTTTTGATAGATTACGCCCGAGATGGTGTTGGGGAAGGAAGAAGAGCGTACTCTGTTTAAAATAACCGCGCCGACAGCTACCTGCCCCGTATAGCTTTCGCCCCTTGCTTCCGCGTAGATACATTTTGCCAAAAGGTACAAATCCGAGCTGGTGTAGGTAGAGCTTGAAGAATTACCCTGCAATACGTTTACGCTATCGTTCATACCGAGTGCGGCGTAGGTTGCCTTGCCGACGATACCGTCTGCGGTCAACCCGTTTTTACTCTGGAATTTTTTAACTGCTTCTGCCGTTGCCGCACCGAAGATGCCGTCGACTGCGCCGTTATAATAACCCCATTCTTTTAATCGCCTTTGTACTTCTTTGACTTCGCCGCCCTTCGAGCCCTGCTTTAGCACGGCGGTAGTTACTGCGGTTAAGGCTATCTCTTCCGCACCGGCAGTTGCGGTGTGTTGTAAAGCCCCTGCGCCGCAAGTTATAGCCGAACACAGCATTGCGGCGGCTATACCCGTTATAAGTGCTTTTTTCATTTAACCTCCTTGCCCCGCAGCACAAAGTTGGTTGCACAAAATCGAGGCTACTTATTCATAAATTTATTAATTATGTCGTAGATAAAACTGCGGTACTCAATATCCTGACTTGCCGAAGTAAAGCAAAGCGGGGGGTAGATTACGCACCACCAATTATCCCCTTTGCCCGTGCCGAGCTCTATAATCAAAGCGTCGTAAACGTCTTCTTTCAGGGTCAATTGACCGTACACTCTCGTGGGGAATTTTTCGCTCTTTACTTCAGCCCTTGCGCCGTAGTTAAAGCCCTGCGCCTTTAATTCTTTTTCGCATACCTTAACTATATCTTCGGTCAAGCTTTGCATAACGGTTATAGATTCTCGTTTGGATACGCACTCTTTTATGTGCGGCGTAATAAACTCGACAACCTTTTCCTTAACTAAATACTTTACCTGTTGGTCGCAATCCAAGTTTGAATTAGCCCTTATATGAATGCGCAGATAGTCCGTATTTGAATTTGCGCTTTCACCCTTTACGGGAAGTGCTAAAAGTACCGTTGCAATTATTATGAATAATAGAAAAAAAGTTATGCGTATTTTTTTTGCCATAGCCGTTCCATCTCCTTTACGCAAAAGTTTATTGCCTGCTATGAAAATATTTATACTCTAAAAAACGAGTAAAAAAAAGCCCGCCAAAAAGGCGAACCGTTTAATCGTTGAGTTTGGGTAGGACCGTCATTGCGAGACAGACGGAACGTAAGGGGCGGACGGCGTGGCAATCTCATAGATTAAAGGGCGGACTGTTTACACATTTCCGCCCTTATTTTTAATTGGTTTATAATTATTAGAAGCAGTAACAACTTACCCGATGGGATTGCC
>JBJEVB010000057.1:0-1987 GCA_051884155.1 Candidatus Coproplasma sp.
AAACCGCAGGTATAAAAGGGCTTAACGCGCTTCTTCTTTGCAAGCTTTAAAACCTTTTTTGCTAGCGTTTCGGGTTTCATTCCGTTGAGTTCGTCGCGTTCCATTGCCGCTACGGCGTGATTGATTTTACCGCCGTAGACGTCGTCGCCAACAACGCTCTTTTTGCGCACTTCGGTAAAGCCCGTGTGCACGTCGCCGGGCATTAAGGCGCATACATTTATATTAAAGTCCTTTAACTCGTTGCGAAGGGCAAGCGTAAGCGAATTTATCGCCGCCTTACCTGCCGAATAGAACGATTGATAGGGAATAGACAAATCGCCTGCAACCGAGCTGATATTAATTATCTTGCCGCACCCTGCTTTGCGCATATAGGGCACTACGGCGGAAGTTAGGGCTACGTTCCCGAAAAAGTTTACGTTAAAGAGCCTTTTCGCTTCATCCAACTCGGTGAATTCGACCGCGCCCGATATGCCGCTTCCTGCATTGTTGACGAGCAAATCGATACGACCGCATTCGCTTATTATCTGCTTTACACTTGACTTTACCGCGTTTTCGTCGGTGACGTCACAGCTTATATGCCTTATATCAGGTTGTTTTTCTCTTTCCCTGCGTGAAAATTCGTATACGGTATACCCTTCTTTAGCCAGCTTTTCGCACACGGCTTTGCCTATACCCGAAGAGCCGCCCGTAACTAACGCAACCTTTCCGCTTGATTTACTCTTTTTCATCAGTATTAATTTTCGCCGTAAATTTCGGGATACTGTTTAAGCACGGACGCAATAGTATCCATAGCTTCGTCCAAAATTGGTTCGGTATGGGTTGCCATAAGGCTCGTCCTTATAAGCGCTTCGCCTTCGGGCGTCGAAGGGGGAACGGCGGCGTTTACGTATACGCCTGCCTGATAAATCTTTTCGGTCACTTCGAAAGTTTTAACCGTATCGTATGTATAGATTGCTACAATCGGCGTTTTACTGCCTATAATCTTAACGCCCCTTTCCTTTAAGCCGCTGCGATAGTAGTCGGCAAGCTGTAAAAGCCTTGCAGGAAGGGCAGGATTTTTCTTGAGCTCGTTTAAAGCCGCGATTGCGGTTGCGCAGTTTGCAGGGGGAATGGACGCGCAGAAGATGAAAGGACGGGAACAATGGCGAACGTAATCCAAAACCTTATTATCCGCCGCAACGAAACCGCCGATAGACGCGAGCGACTTTGAGAAAGTACCCATAATGATATCAACGCTGTCGGTAAGTCCGAAGTAATCAGCCGTACCCCTACCGCCGTTACCCAAAACGCCTAAACCGTGAGCGTCGTCCACCATAACTCTTGCGCCGTACTTTTTAGCAAGCGCTACGATTTCGGGAAGTTTACAGATGTCGCCACTCATAGAGAATACGCCGTCGGTGATTATAAGGCAACCTGCTTCGTCGGGTACGTTTTTAAGCTGACGCTCTAAATCTTCCATATCCGAATGGCGGAAACGAAGCATTTTAGCATAGCTCAATTTACAGCCGTCGTAGATACTTGCGTGGTTTTCTCTATCGCAGATTATGTAATCGCCCCTGCCGCAGATTGCGGATATTATGCCGAGATTGGACTGGAAGCCCGTTGAAAGCGTCATGCATCCTTCTTTGCCGACAAACTCTGCAAGCTCTCTTTCAAGCTGAGTGTGCAACTCTAACGTGCCGTTTAAAAACCTTGAACCCGAGCAACCGCTTCCGTACTTTTCCAAAGCCTTTACGCCTGCTTCTATTACGTTGGGATTGGTCGTGAGTCCGAGATAGTTGTTGGAACCAAGCATAATTCTGCGCTTGCCTTCCATAATAACTTCTACGTCCTGCCTGGACTGCAATTCCCTAAAATAGGGATAAATCTCTCTTTTACGCAACAAATTTACCGCATCCATCTGTTCGCACTTTTTGAATAAATCAATAGCCATTGAAAGCTCCTTTAACTTATGATTAAAACTTTTGTCATTATATCATATGACAAC
>JBJEVB010000057.1:2087-6627 GCA_051884155.1 Candidatus Coproplasma sp.
GGCTATGACTTCTGCGTGTATCTCGACAAGGACAAATACCTTTTAAAAGCGCTTGAAAAATCGGGCGTGCGCACCTTTAACAGTTTTGAAGCAATTGAAGTTTGCGACGATAAGATGGCAACCTACTTATGTTTGAGCGGAAACGGCATAGATATGCCGTTGACCATACCCGGCGTACTGTGTTACGACAGCAAAGTTGACGTAAGCGAAAGTCAATCAGAGCAAATTGAAAAAAAGCTTGGCTACCCCCTTATCGTTAAAAGCAGCTACGGCTCACGCGGGACGGGCGTTTATCTTATAAAAGACAGAACGCAACTCATTGAAATTATGGACAAAATGAAGATGATACCCCACTTGTTCCAAAAGTTTATCCCCGAAAGCTTCGGAAAAGATTTGAGAGTGATTGTAATCGGCGGAAAGGTCTTAGGCGGTATGTTAAGACAGTCGAATGGCGACTTCCGCTCTAACGTGGCGCTCGGCGGCAGCGCAACCCCCTACCCCGTAGACGATAAGCTTTCCGCCCTATGCCAAAAGTGCGCTTGCGTTTTGGGGTTAGACTACTGCGGAATAGACGTCTTATTCGGTAAAGACGATACGCCGTATATCTGCGAAGTCAATTCAAATGCCTTTTTCTACGGATTTGAAAGCGCGACCGGATTAAACGTTGCTAAGGCGTATGCCGAATATATAGCTAAAGCTATGCAAAATTCTTAAAGTGTAATAGTAGAAAAATTATGCCCGAAGATTATCTCTTCGGGCTTTGTTTTTATGTTAATTGCTCCTTGTATTCGACTGAAGCGACGGTTAAGTAGTAAAGCTTTTTCGCACCCATTTTTTTGAGTTCCTTACAGACGGCGTCTGCCGTGGCGCCCGTAGTTAAAACGTCGTCCACTACGATTAACGTCTTATCCTTAATCTCTTCCCTTTTTGCTTTAAAACAGCCGCGTAAGTTTTCCAAACGCTGAGCGCGCGTTAAACTCTTTTGCGCAATGCTTGACTTAACCTTTTCGATTGCGTTTTTAAGTACGGGCAGCGAGAGCAATTTTGAAAGCTCGTCTGCGAGCAGTTCCGCTTGATTATATCCCCTTTTACGGCAGTCCTTTTTAGTCATAGGCACAAAACAGACGGCTTCGGCATCGGTGAAAGACAAACACTTTTCAAACAATTTCTTAGCGAGATAGTCTTTTAAATAGGCGTTGTCGTTTTTAAACTTTAAGATAAGATTTCTCGCGCCGCCTTCGTAGACCATAGCCGACGCGCCTTTATCAAACAGCGGCGCTTGCGCCTTACATTCCAGACAGATTTGGTCAAGCGCCGTCTTCCTTCCGCAGACGGGGCAGGTTATACCGTCGTTAAAGGTTATGGTCTTTTCACATTCAGGGCATAGGTCGCTGCCGTCAAAAATTTCCCTTCCGCACAAAAGACAGGCGTAGTTTTGCGGAAAGATAGCGTTAAGTATTGCTTTAAAAATATTCATAAATTTAGTAACTGACCGTATATTTATTCCGAAACGCAGACAAATTTTTGCGTTTAATAATAGCTTTGTAGTATGATTTTACCACCACTTTCCGCCTATTTCAAGGGAAACTTAGATAAATTCTACCTATAATCACATTTATAACAATATATTTTTAACAATTGACTATCATATTGAATTATGATATAATATTTATACAATAATGCGGTGTTTTATTTACCGCAAGCGAGGTAATTCTACTATGGGAATGTTAAAAGTTATTGAATGGAAAGACGATACGAGAGATACTTTGGTTTATAAAATCGACCTTAAAAAAGATTATATTACCAAAGGTTCAACCTTGACCGTGCGTGAAAGCCAAGCCGCCGTTTTCTGCGATAAAGGCAGAATGGCAGACGTTTTCCTGCCCGGTTATTATAAGCTGTCTACGGACAACGTACCTATCTTAACCAAGCTTATGAGCTGGAAGTACGGCTTTGAAAGCCCCTTCAAGTCGGACGTTTATTTCGTAAACACTAAGCAGTTTACGGGGTGCAAATGGGGAACGGCTAACCCCATAATCATACGCGACGCAGACTACGGCGCGGTACGCGTAAGGGCTTACGGCACTTATTCCTACAGGGTTGACGACCCGTACGTCTTCTTGACCGAGCTTTCAGGTACCAACTCATCCTTTAAGACGCAGGATATAAACGACTGGCTGAGAAGCTTGGTCGTGACGAGAGTTTCCGATATCGTCGGCGAAAGCAAAATACCCGTTTTGGATATGGCTGGCAATCTCGTGGAATTCGGGCAAATCGTACAGGAAAAGCTTGGCGAAGCGTTCAATGAAATAGGCTTAAAACTTACTCGCTTTAACTTTGAAAACTTCTCTATGCCCGAAGAGCTTGAAAAGGCGCTCGACCAGAGCGCGTCGCTCGGTATTCTTGGAAAGAATATGAACGTCTATATGCAGAAGGCTCAGGCGGACGCTATGCTCGCCGCCGCTAAAAACCCCGGCGCAGGCTCTACTATGGGCGCCGGCATGGGTATGGGCATGGGTATGTCTATGGGCGCAATGTTCGGAAATATGTATAACCAAAATCTCGGCAACCAAAATAACAATCAAGCTAATCAGGCAAATAACGGCAACAACGCGGCTAAACCCGTCGGCGGTGCGGCGGCGTACTGCTCTAACTGCGGCGCGGCTCTTGCGGCAGGCGCAAAGTTCTGCCCTGAATGCGGCAATAAGGTTGCGTCCGTATGCCCTAAGTGCGGAAAGCCCGTTCAACCTAACGCTAAATTCTGCCCTGAGTGCGGCGAAAAACTTTAATTAAGGAAGATTAATTATGGCTGAAGAAAACGAGATTGCCGCCACTGCCGACTTATTAACCGCAGAAGAAGACGCAACGGACACCTCTTCCTGCCCATTGTGCGGCGGAAGGTTAGTCTACTCCCCTGCCGACTGCGCGCTTAAGTGCGAGTACTGCGGCGGCAAGGGTCAAATTGATATGTCGCGATATGGCGAAGAATTGAATTTTTACGATTTAATCAACGCCAAAAATAATACCTGGTCTAACGAAACCCACGTTTTCCGCTGCAACAACTGCGGCGCTAAGACGGTTATTTCTAAAAAGGAAATAAGCAAAAAATGCCCCTTCTGCGGTACGACGAACGTTGTGCAGACTGAAGAGCTTTGCGGCTTAAAACCTAACGCCGTACTCCCCTTTTTGTTGGATAAAGCGCAGGCGTGCGAATCTGCCGTTAAGTGGGCAAAGAAAAGGCTGTTTTCGCCGAGAAAGTTTAAAAAGACCGTCTATCCCGAAGAAATCGACGGGAACTACATACCTGCCTTTACTTTCGACACGAATACAGTTACGCGTTACTCGGGTAAATTAGGGCGCAATAAGACACGCACGAAAAGGGTGAACGGTAAAACGGTTACCGAAACCTATACCGAATGGTTTCATATAAGCGGTACTTATAAGATGTCGTTCGACGATTTTTTGGTTCAGGCTTCGGACTCGGTTAAACAAAAGGACGTCGATAAAATAAGTCCTTTCGACACGAATCAATCGCAGGCGTATTCGTCCGATTACCTTATGGGATATACTGCCGCACAGTATTCAAAAAGCGGTCAAGAGTGTTGGGAATACGCACGCGGCGTTATGCAGGAACAGGTTAAAGCGGCTATTTTAAGGCAGTATACATACGATAAGGTTGGCTCTTTCTCTATGAATATGAGCTGTAACGACATTACTTATAAATACGTTTTATTACCTCTCTACGTAGGACACTACTCCTATTCGAAAAAGCTGTTCAACTTCTTCGTCAACGGCAGAAACGGCAAGGTTACGGGCAAAGCCCCCGTCTCACCCCTACGCGTGGGGATTGCGGTTTTATTGGGACTTGTCGCCGTTGCAGGTATTGCCGCTTTGATTTACTTTTTGGGTATAAAGTGACGATTACTTTAACTATTCACTAAAATAAGGAGAAAAAATTATGAACAAGAATATTCTTTTTAAAGTTCTAATCGGCGTATTATTTTTAGCCGTTTCAATTCTTTGGCTGCTTTCAGCCATTTTGCCTGATACGTTCGGCGGCTTGAGCCTTGCCTGGCTTATCGCCATCTTTGCTTTCGGTATGGGCATTTTATTTATAGGCAAAGGCATTTTAACTAAAAACCTTATCTCAATAAGAAAGTTCTACGTATTTTTGGGCGTACTCTTTGTAGTAGCAGGCGTTTGCGCGCTTATCGGTACGGTTCTTAAATCGGTTGAGATAATCTTACCCGTAATCGCTTTGGTGCTTTCGGCAGGTCTTCTTATCTCTACTCTCTTCGTTCAGGGCAAGAAGTGGGACGCAGGCGACAACCAAAATCCCGAATATAAGACTTACAGAGAGCGCAAGGCTGAACAGGAAAAGCTTGAAGCCGAAAAAAATGCGGCTGAGACCGTAAATAACGAGACGGATAAGCAGGACTAAGATATTTTTGATTGCATAAAAGCAACTCGACGGCGTTGAAGTGAACCCCAAATGTTAAATGCTCTTGGGGAATTTGCGGGTAGGTAGGTTTTAACTGCC
>JBJEVB010000058.1:0-6542 GCA_051884155.1 Candidatus Coproplasma sp.
GGGTAATATTTCTGTAAAAACGCGTTAAAATTAATTTCGTTGCGGTCAAATTCCACCAAAAGGCAGAAGATAAAGGCAAGCCTTTCGCCGACGGTATCGGGTAAAACCACCTTACAGCGTCCGTCTTCGATAAAGCAACGCTGTTTAACCGCAGGATAATCGAAGCCCGTCGCAACGGTGTTAAAGAGCTCGTACAGCTCTGAACTGTTTACGATAGATTTAAGCAAGTCCTTAATCTTTGTGGTTGCCATTATGAACTTGCAATTTTTCAGCTCTTCACACTTGTTTAAAAAGTCGGTTATTTGCGCTTTTACAGTTTCCACTTTTTCACCCTTGATTTTAGCTTTTTGTATGTTTTTTACTTTTGCAGTTCAATTATAACACATTAATTTTTAAAATAAAATATTTTTCGCCTAAATATCTTGATTTTAAGTCAAATAAAAGATATAATTGATATACTTTCACCGAACGGGCGTTCGGGTTAACTTTTTTTGGGTGAGAATTATGACGAGACAAACGGAAAACTCAATTAACAAATTAATAATTCTGTTCGTCTTTGACAAAATGGAAAGCGCTCTTTCGGAAAGAACGATTGTCGATATGTGCTCTACCACCAACGAATGGATGGGCTATATGGACTGCGTGAACATAATTCACAAGCTAATTGACGATAACTTTATCTTTGCCGTAAGCGACGACGATGAAGATAACACCCTTTATTCAATCACGCCCGACGGACGCGAAACGCTTGCTAATTTCTACATAAATATCCCTAAAAGCGTCAGGGAAGAAATATCTAAGTTCGTAAAGAGCAACAGTGGCAAATATAAGAACAGACAGGAATGTAGGGCGGACTACTATAAAAATAAAGACGGCACCTACACCGTCTATTTAAAAATACTTGCGGCAGTACAGCCTATGCTTGAACTTAAGTTTGTAGTTCCCGACAAGAAAACCGCAAACACCATCTATAAAAAATGGGAAGAAAAAGCGGCTAACGTGTACACCGCCGTGTACGAAAATTTGTGCGATTGAGAAATATTATGAAATCTTTTAAATATACAACCTTTGGCACCTGCTCAAGGCAGATTACTTTCGAAGTCGATGAAGAAAATAAAATACACTCGGTAAGGTTTTTAGGCGGTTGCGCAGGAAATACTCAGGGTGTTTCAAGGCTTTGCGAAGGCAGAGATTTAGACGAAGTGCACGATATCGTCAAAGGCGTTTTGTGCAGAAACGGCACTTCCTGCCCCGACCAACTTTCTAAAGCTATCGAAGCTTATAAAGCTGAAAATAACAAGTAATTATATACGCTAAAACGCCGTTCCAACTCGGAACGGCTTATTTTTTACTTTTTTATTACGTTGTACAAATCTTTCATATCGCTGCCTATCAGGTCGAAGTAAAAGCACCTGCCGTCGTAGCCGTACTGACTGTTAAATCGAATTACGTTAAAACCCGTAATTTCAGGCGAAACGTTTATAAGCAATCTCTCAAACGTCATACCGCTGTTGCAGTATTCCTGCGGAAAGGTGAATTCTAACCACACGTCCTTTTTTACGGCTTGAGCCGTTTCGCTATTAAGGCTAACCCCGAACGCAGGCATTTGTCGGGCGAACTTCATCGTGCCCGTCCATACGGCGCAGATTTCTTTAAACTTTGCGCTCTCTTTAGTATAAGGCACGCATACGCCGCCGTCGTAGACGTTTATCCCGTCCGTGTATTTAGCAATTTCTTGAATCTCTATTTCAGGTACCATAAGGCTATTTTGCGCAAATTCTTTGCGGCTATTCCCCTTTATTATCTTCTTGAACCCTACATTTAACGTATTTTATTATATACAACGGGTAGGGCGCGTTCTCTTCGGTCGCCCATACCGTTTTTCGCACCACAGCGGTTTGCAACCTGTTATGCCTGCCGAGCGGTGCCAAAACCCTATCCCCAACGGCGATACTTTCGTCGCGGCAACCGTACCAAAACAGCCTGCCGCATACGTTTATATCATCGGGATATTCAAGCGCGACGAAGAGCATCTTTTGTTCCATTTTTTTGCAACCTGTTTTTAAGTATACGAAATGCGGGCTTTGAAATTACAAAGCCCGCAACTCATTTTAATTGAAATTAGTTTTTGCTTTCTTTCTGAGCAACAACTTCGGTCTTATCGTAATAACCGCAGTTGCCGCAAACCCTGTGCGCCTGCATAAGCTGATGGCAATGAGGGCACTCTACAAGCGTAGGCGCCGTTGCCTTATAATTTGCAAACCTTTTATTCGTCCTGCTCTTGGACTGTTTTCCCTTGGGTACTGCCATATCTTTACACCTCTCTAAATTTATCTGAATTTATTTTGCGTTTGCACAACTTTCGCACAAAAGCACGTCGGGCTGACTAAAAAGCAATGCGTCGCCTATAGCTTTGGATAAGTCTAAACGAACGCCGTCGTAATAATAATTATCAATATCGTCTTTATTAGTTACGAACAACACTTCGGACGAAAACTTTATAACCTTTTCAGCATCTGCAAGACAATAGTTACACTGACCTTTCAACTTATAGGTTATATCGAACCTGAGTTCAACTTCGTCATCGTCGAAAATTTCGTACTCGCCGTCAAAGCTTACCGCCCCGTCGAACGAACACAACGGTATTAAAAGCTCTTCCTTTTTGGGAATAAATTCAAAAGAAATTTTTCCTATATATTCGCCTTTTGATAGAAGCCTTTTAATTTCCAAAACCATATTCAAAACCGACTTAATTATTTTATTATATGCCAAAATAATTGTCAATCAATTTTCGGCGGCAACACAAACTTTTTATGTTAAGTTGGACTAATTATAAAAGTTCTGCCGTTTCCCTTGCGATAACGAGCTCTTCGTTAGTAGGGATAACGAGAATTTTAACCTTGCTGTCTGACGTGGATATATCGTGGATAGTTCCGTCGTTGGGCTTTTTGTTTGCTTCCTTATCCATCTTAACACCAAGGAATTCAAGCCCTTCGCAGACGTCTTCGCGGACGGTAGGCGTATTTTCGCCGATACCTGCGGTGAATACTATGCAGTCAAGTCCGCCCATAGCCGCAGCGTATGCGCCGACGAATTTCTTGGTCTGGTAAGCAAACATATCAAGCGCAAGCGCACACCTTTCGTTGCCGTCAGCCTCGCCTGCGAGCAAGTCTCTGAAGTCAGAAGAAACGCCGGAAATACCTGCAACGCCGCACTGCTTGTTGAGATAGGTTACCATATCTGCGTGGTTAAGACCCTTCTTCCTTGCAAGGAATTCAACTGCGGACGCGTCGATGTCGCCCGAACGGGTACCCATAAGCACGCCTGCAAGCGGGGTAAAGCCCATAGAAGTATCTACGCACTTACCGCAATCTACTGCGGAAATGGAAGAACCGTTGCCGAGATGGCAGGTTACTACCTTTACTTCGGAAGGCTTTTTGCCTAAGTATTTAGCAGCTTCCTGAGATACGAACTTGTGGCTGGTGCCGTGCGCGCCGTACTTTCTTACGCCGTATTCCTTGTAATCTTCGTATTTAATACCGAACATAAACGCTTTTTCGGGCATGGTCTGGTGGAAAGAAGTGTCGAATACGAGAGCCATAGGCGTGTTGGGCATAACTTCGATACAAGCCCTTAAGCCCGTTGCTGCGGCGGGGTTATGTAAAGGTGCAAGCTCGAAGGTCTTTTCTTCCAAAGTCTTTAAAACTTCGGGGGTAACCAAAGTCGTCTTTTTGAAGTATTCGCCGCTTGCGACTATCCTGTGACCTACAGCGTCGATTTCGTCCATAGACTTGATAACGCCGATTTCGCTATCCTGCAAAGCGGCAAGCACGAGCTCGATTGCGACCTTGTGGTTGGGCATATCCTGAGTGTAAACCTTTTCCTTGCCGTTACCCTTTGCCTTTAAGAGCGAGCCTACGATACCTATTCTTTCGCAGCCGCCCTTTGCTAAAACGCCTTCGGTTTCCATATCGATAAGCTGATATTTTAAGGAAGAGCTACCTGCATTTACAACTAAAATTTTCATCTGTCATCTCCTGATTTTTTTAACTAATTAAAACGAAGCGCAAGCGGAACAAATTTTGAACCGCCTGCTAACTAAAATTATTCTGCCTGAAGTGCGGTAACTGCAACCGTTGCAACGATATCTTCTACGTTGCAGCCACGAGATAAGTCGTTCAAAGGACGAGCGAAGCCCTGACATACGGGACCGATTGCCATATAGCCGCCGAAACGCTGAGCAATCTTATAGCCGATGTTACCTGCGTTGATGTTGGGGAATACGAATACGTTTGCATGACCTGCAACCTTAGAACCGGGCGCCTTAAGCTGACCAACTTCGGGTGCAACTGCCGCGTCGAACTGGAATTCGCCGTCTAAAGCAAGGTCGGGCGCCATCTCTTTTGCAAGTTCCGTAGCTTTTTGAACCTTAGGTACGGTCTGGAAGAACTTATCGTCGTTGCCGCTGCCCTTAGTTGAAAAGGAAAGCATTGCGACTCTGGGTTCGATACCTGCAATCGCCTTAGCAGTCTTTGCGGAAGATACGGCGATATCTGCAAGCTGTTCTGCCGTAGGTTCGATATTGATTGCGCAGTCAGCGAATACTGCAACGCCGTCGGGATTGTACTTATTTTCGCCTTCGGGTGCAATCATAATAAAGCAGCTTGATACGGTCTTGATGCCGGGTGCGGTTTTAACGACCTGCAAACCGGGACGAAGCGTGTTAGCGGTTGAGTGGCAAGCGCCTGAAACGTAGCCGTCTACGTCCCCTGCCTTAAGCATAAGAGCGCCGAACATAGTCCTGTCCTTTGCCTGCTGCATAGCCTGCTCTTCGGTCATACCCTTTGCCTTTCTTGCTTCGTATAAAATGTTAGCGTAGGTTGCAGTCTTATCCGAAGTTAAAGGGTCGATTAAAGTTACGCCCGTCAAATCAACTTCGGGTGCGACCTTTTTGCATTCTTCTTCGTTGCCGATTAACACGATTTTAGCTATGCCTTCAGCAGTAATTTTTGCAGCCGCTTCGATAACTCTCTTGTCTTCGCCTTCGCATAAAACTATTGTCTTTTTGCGTGCGGCAGCTTTTGCCTTAATTTCTTCAAGTAAACCCATACCAAAACTCCTTAAAATGCTTTATTTATTTGCGGAAAACGCTTATAATATAGTTACCGCAATTAATTAACTTTAATTATTATATAATAAATTTTTGCGGTTGTAAAGGCTTGAAATGAAAATTTGTGCGATAATTTGTGAATTTAACCCTTTTCATAACGGACACGCCCGTATTATCGACAGTGCGAGAGAGCTTTCACACTGCGACGCGGTGGTCTGCGTTATGAGCGGTCAGTTTACTCAACGTGGCGATATGTGCAGAATTGACAAATTTTTAAGGGCTAAACATGCGATTTTATCGGGTGCGGACGCCGTCGTTGAACTGCCCGCCCCCTTCGCCGTTGCGCCTGCTGAAATCTTTGCAAAAGGCGCGGTAAAGCTAATAAGCCGCGTTAGGGGCGAACTGTCGCTCTGCTTTGGCAGCGAGAGCGGCACGAGCGTTGACTTTTTAAACGCCGCAAAGATTACGCTTAACGAAAGCCAAGAATTTAAAACTCTGCTTGCTAAGGGTTTGGACGACGGCACAAGCTATATAAAAAGCTACGCTTCGGCGTTTGCCGCCTGCGGGGGCGACGTCTCGATTATCTCTTCCCCTAACAACGTACTCGGCGTAGAATACTGCAAAGCCGCGCAATGCGCCGACGCGCATATAGAAATTTTTACCGCAAAAAGAGAGTGCGGTAAAAGCTTTGCTCCTGCACATACGATAAGGCAGCTTTCTTTAGACGGCGAAAATTTTAAAGATTTTATGCCCGAATACTCCTATAGAGATTACTGCGCCGCTAAAGATTGCACACAAAGATTTGAACAGGCGTGTACAGACGCCGTTTTTATGGGCGATAGAGAGAATATTAAACGCGTTTACGGCTGTAAAGAAGGTTTAGAAAATAGGTTAAAAAAACTTATTAAAGAGTGCAACGGCGATTACCAAGAGATTGTTGAAAAGGCGACTTCTAAAAGATATTCGACGGCGCGAATCAGAAGAATTATGACGGCGAATTTACTGCGCCTTTACGCCGACGAGACGGAAAATTTTTTAAATGCAGAGCTCGGCTTGAAAGTGCTTGCCGTCAAGAAAAAGGTAAAAGACGAGTTATTGCCCCTACTTACCTATTCACCCGAAAACGAAAGCACAAGAAAGTGTTACGAACTTAACTCTGCGGCATACTCG
The DNA here is from genome assembly GCA_051884155.1 of Candidatus Coproplasma sp. Taxonomy (GTDB): domain Bacteria; phylum Bacillota; class Clostridia; order Christensenellales; family Borkfalkiaceae; genus Coproplasma. The sequence goes on from JBJEVB010000058.1 coordinate 6,281, forward strand.
TTATGGCAGTATCTATCCGCGCCGACAGAATACAAAAACGAAAATGAAAAAATGATTTTGGTGTAAAATCAACGATTTAACATTAACGCCGCAGCGCTAAAGCAAGCGCTGCGGCGGTTAAAATTTTAACAATAGATTTTTCCGACTATGAAGTTTGAAAGACTGCGGGGCAAGATTTTTGCAAGAAACAAGAAAAAGGCGTATTTTAAACCGCAGGTATAAAAGGGCTTAACGCGCTTCTTCTTTGCAAGCTTTAAAACCT
>JBJEVB010000059.1:0-6469 GCA_051884155.1 Candidatus Coproplasma sp.
CACAAACGCCTTATAATTTTTAGCGATTTAATTAGCCAAGAAGCTTTGCTACAACGCCGGAACCAACGGTTCTGCCGCCTTCACGGATAGCGAACTTAAGCTTTTCTTCAACTGCAACGGGCTTGATAAGCTCTACAGTGATGGTTACGTGGTCGCCGGGCATAACCATTTCGGTACCTTCGGGAAGTTCGATGGAACCGGTAACGTCGGTAGTTCTGATGAAGAACTGAGGACGATAGTGGTTGAAGAAAGGAGTGTGACGGCCGCCTTCTTCTGCCTTAAGAACGTAAACCTGAGCTTCGAACTTGGTAGCAGTCTTAACGGTGTTGGGCTTAGCAAGAACCTGACCCTTTTCGATACCCTTTCTGTCGATACCACGAAGAAGTGCGCCGATGTTGAAGCCTGCGATAGCTTCGTCAACGCTCTTGTGGAACATTTCGAGACCGGTAATAACGGTGCCAACGGGCTTGTCGATAAGACCAACGATTTCTGCAGGGTCGTTAACGTGAGCAACACCTCTTTCTACTCTACCGGTAGCAACGGTGCCACGGCCGGAAATAGTGAATACGTCTTCAACGGGAAGAAGGAAGGGCTTATCGGTATCTCTTTCGGGAGTAGGAATGTACTCGTCGATGGTGTCCATAAGCTTTAAGATGGGCTGTACTTCGGGAGATGCAAGAACTTCTGCGTCGGATGCGCCGGAAGTTGCCTTTTCAAGAGCCTGAAGTGCGGAACCGCGAATGATGGGGCAACCGGTGAAGCCGTAGCTTTCAAGGGTGTCGGTGATTTCCATTTCAACGAGTTCCAAAAGTTCAGGGTCGTCCATCTGGTCGCACTTGTTAAGGAATACTACAATGTAAGGAACGCCTACCTGACGAGCAAGAAGGATGTGCTCCTTGGTCTGGGGCATGGGACCGTCGGTTGCAGCAACTACGAGAATCGCGCCGTCCATCTGTGCGGCACCGGTAATCATGTTCTTAACGTAGTCTGCGTGACCCGGACAGTCAACGTGAGCGTAGTGACGCTTTTCGGTCTGATACTCAACGTGAGCAGTGTTTATTGTTATACCACGAGCCTTCTCTTCGGGAGCCTTATCAATCTCGTCGTATCTCATCTTCTGTGCCTGACCCTTGCATGCCATAACCATAGTGATAGCTGCGGTCAGAGTGGTCTTGCCGTGGTCAACGTGGCCGATAGTACCAATGTTAACGTGGGGCTTGCTGTTGTCATACTTAGCTTTTGCCATTTTTGTTTCTCCTGTTATTTTTTTATTTAATGATAACTTACGCCTTTTTAGGCGTCGCAGCTATCCATATTACGTCTTTTTGGGGCTGCAATTATAATAGCGCCTTGTGCGTTATTTTTATTATATATTAAAACTTTTAAAAACACAATTATTTTGACGATGTTTTTAAAAATTTTGATTGACACCATACGGCATTTTACGACAAATTACCTAAAACGCCGTATGAGTATCTTTTATAAATTAGGTTTGATAATTAGAAAATCAAACTCTATCGGCTCGCACTTTATTGCGACCCACTTTCCCTATTCTTTAGGGAAAGCAAGATTAAGGTTGAAAGTTTTTAATTACTCTTCACCTTATTTGGGATACCGTCTTTGACAAGAAGCGAGCAAGAGCAGGAGAGCGCGGAAAACCTGAAGGAGTTTACAATGAAGTAAATGACTGAAGGTTGCCACAGCTCGACGAACTATTGCGACGCTTATTGACAAAGCCCCCGCTAAAAGCGCCAACGCTTACGCGTTACGCTTAGCTCTTTCGCCGATTACCTTTTCGGCTACCGACTTAGGCACTTCGGAATAGTGGTCGAACTGCATAGTGAACTGACCACGACCCTGAGTACGGGAACGAAGGTCGGTTGCATAACCGAACATTTCCGAAAGGGGAACTTCAGCGTCAACTACCTTTGCGCCTGCCCTGTCGTCGGTGGAAAGAATGGTACCGCGACGAGCAGTTACGTTACCCATAATATCACCGAAGTAATCGTCGGGGGTGATGACTTCAACCTTCATAATGGGCTCTAAGAGAACGGGCTTAGCCTTGGACATACCGTCCTTGAAGCCCATAGAGCCTGCAATCTGGAACGCCATTTCCGAAGAGTCGACTTCGTGGTAGCTACCGTCGTAAACCTGTACCTTGAAGTCTACCATTTCATAGCCTGCAAGGTAGCCGTTTTTAGCCGCACCCTGAATACCCTTGTCGATTGCAGGGATATATTCCTTAGGAATAGAGCCGCCGACGGTTAAGTCTTCGAATACGTAGCCTGAACCGGGTTCGCCGGGTATAATGTGAAGTTTGCAGTGACCGTACTGACCCTTACCACCTGACTGACGCTTGTACATACCTTCTGCGTCGCAAGCCTGACGGATGGTTTCGCGGTAAGCAACCTGGGGCTTACCAACGTTTGCTTCAACCTTGAATTCACGAAGAAGTCTGTCGACGATAATGTCAAGGTGAAGTTCGCCCATACCTGCAATAATGGTCTGACCGGTTTCCTGGTCGGTATAGGTCTTGAAAGTGGGGTCTTCTTCAGCGAGCTTGATGAGTGCAAGCGTCATCTTTTCCTGACCAGCCTTAGTCTTGGGTTCGATTGAGAGCTGAATAACGGGGTCGGAGAAGGTCATCTGTTCCAAAATGATGGGATGAGCTTCGTCGCAGAGCGTATCACCTGTGGTGGTATCCTTTAAGCCTACGATTGCGCAGATATCGCCTGAGCAAACTTCGGGGATTTCCATACGGGTGTTAGCGTGCATCTGCACCAATCTGCCGACTCTTTCCTTCTTGCCCTTAGTTGAGTTGAAAACGTAAGAGCCTGCGGAAAGCACGCCGGAGTATGCTCTGAAGTATGCAAGCCTACCTACGAAGGGGTCGGTTGCAATCTTGAATGCAAGACCTGCGAAGGGTTCGTTATCGTCGGTCTTTCTGATTTCTTCTTCACCCGTCTTAGGGTTGATACCCTGAACGTGGTCTACGTCTACGGGGGAAGGAAGGAAGTCAACGACTGCGTCTAAGAGCATCTGGACGCCCTTGTTCTTATAGGAAGAACCGCAGAGAACGGGCGTACACTTCATAGCGATTGTAGCTTCTCTTAAGCCCTTTCTGATTTCGTCGGGGGTGAGTTCCATAGTTTCAAGGAACTTTTCCATAAGCTCGTCGTCGCCTTCTGCAGCAGCTTCCATAATAGCTTCGTGAGCTGCCTGAGCAGCGTCTATCATATCTGCAGGGATTTCTGCCTTATGATACTGCTTACCGTCGTCGGAATCGTAGATTTCTGCATTCATTTCGATAAGGTCTACGATACCCTTGAAGGTATCTTCCTTACCGATGGGAAGTTCGATGGGAACGGGGTTAGCCTGAAGCCTGTCCTTCATCATCTGTACGGCTCTTTCGAAGTTAGCGCCGTTGATGTCCATCTTGTTTACGTATGCAATACGGGGAACCTTGTACTTATCAGCCTGACGCCATACGGTTTCGGACTGAGGTTCAACGCCGCCCTTTGCACAGAAAGTTGCAACAGCGCCGTCGAGTACGCGGAGCGAACGTTCAACTTCTACCGTGAAGTCAACGTGTCCCGGCGTATCGATGATGTTGATACGGCACTCGTCTGCCTTAGTCTTACCGGTACGGGTCCAGTGGCAGGTGGTTGCGGCGGAAGTGATGGTTATACCACGTTCCTGTTCCTGTACCATCCAGTCCATGGTTGCGGTACCGTCGTGTGTTTCACCGATTTTATGGTTGATACCGGTGTAGTAAAGGATACGCTCGGTCGTCGTAGTTTTACCTGCGTCGATGTGAGCCATAATACCGATATTTCTGGTGTGTAATAAGTCGTATTCTCTTGCCATAATTTACCTCTATTAGAAGCGGAAGTGTGCAAATGCCTTGTTAGCTTCTGCCATCCTGTGGGTGTCTTCCTTCTTCTTCACAGCGCCGCCTGCGTTGTTGTAAGCGTCCATAAGCTCTGCTGCGAGCTTAGCGCTCATATCCCTTTCGGAACGCTTGCGGGTTGCGATTACCAACCAACGGATTGCAAGGGTCTGGCGTCTTTCAGGTCTGATTTCCATAGGTACCTGATAGTTAGCACCACCTACTCTCCTTGCCTTTACTTCCAACACGGGCATAATGTTGTTCATAGCCTGGTTGAATACATCCATGGGGTCCTGACCGAGCTTTTCGCTCGCGATTTTAAATGCGTCGTAGACAATTGTCTGCGCCGTGCCGCGCTTGCCGTCGTACATAATCTGGTTAACGAGCTTGGTTACTACCTTGCTGCCGTACACGGGGTCGGGCAATACGTCCCTTTTAGGAACGTTACCTCTTCTGGGCATAATTTTATCCTCCTTGATTATTTTGGGTTTTTTAAATAAGCTAATGCTTGCCGCCGTAACTAATTTTTACGGGGGTAGCAAATCTTCTCCGCAGTCATTTGCTGCGAATACTGCCTACTTTTATCGGTAAGGGTAAAGAAATATATATTCCGAAAAGTAGGAAGAAAAGTTGTTCTTTGGCTTAAATTTTTAAGCCGATTTATTTGCCTTTAATTACTTAGGGCGTTTTGCGCCGTAAAGTGAACGGGACTGCTTACGCTTAGAAACACCTGCGGTATCGAGTGCGCCGCGGATGATGTGGTAACGAACGCCGGGTAAATCCTTTACACGTCCGCCACGGATTAATACGGAAGAGTGCTCCTGCAAGTTGTGGCCTTCGCCGGGAATGTAAACGGTACCTTCCTGCTTGTTGGTAAGTCTTACCCTTGCGATTTTACGGATTGCAGAGTTAGGCTTCTTAGGGGTGGTAGTCGTAACCGAAAGGCATACGCCACGCTTCTGAGGGCAGTTATCCAAAATGGGTGACTTGCTCTTGTAAACCTGTCTTTCTCTACCGTGCTTGATAAGCTGGTTAATGGTGGGCATTGTGATTCCTCCTTCTTTTACTCGGTTTTTTAAACCTGTGGAATATATCTTCTTTATCCTGCCGCACTACCCTTACAATGCGGAAGATTCAAAAAGCTTAATTGTTTTGCCGTGTATAAAATTGCACGAGTGCATAATTAACAGCAAATCATATTCTAACAAACCTAAAAATAAATGTCAACGGTTTTGAGCAAAAATTTTTTGAGCTGACTTGCGGTAATTACTTCCCTTTACTTTTTATAATAAATATGGTATAATAACTACGGTATGTACGAAGAACTTTCAAACGATTTAGCAAACAGAATATCGCAAGAGAAGAAGAGCTTAAGCTTTAAAAAGGTTGCCTTTGATAACGCAAGCGCGGTGCGCCGCGATACGTCAAGAGATAGAGCCACCGTTTTGCGTCCGCCGTTTGTAAGGGACGTTGATAAGATTATCAACTGCCCCTACTATAACCGCTATGCGGACAAGACTCAAGTGTTTTCCCTGCACAAAAACGACGACGTAACGAGACGGGGTCTGCACGTTCAGCTCGTATCGCGCATTGCAAGGACGATAGGCGCGGCACTGAATTTAAACCTTGATTTAATCGAAGCCATTGCGTTGGGACACGATATAGGGCATACCCCTTTCGGGCACGCGGGCGAAAGGTTTTTAGACGGCATTTCTAAAGACTATACGGGCAGAAGATTTAGCCACAACATCCACTCGGTTAGGGTGCTTGATAGAATTTTCCCCTACAATATAACCCTGCAAACGCTGTGCGGAATTGCCGCGCACGACGGCGAGTTAGAGCTTGCAGAGTACCGCCCTAAACCCGTTTCAGGCTTTGAAGAGTTCGACGCGGTTATAGAGAATTGCTACCTTGACAAGTCGGCGGTTAAAAAACTTGTGCCCGACACTTTGGAAGGGTGCGTAGTGCGCATTTCGGACATAATCGCCTACGTCGGCAAGGACAGGCAGGACGCCGCAAGGGCGCACCTTTTAAGCGAGAGCGACTTTAACGAGAAGGGCTTGGGCGACTACAACGCACAGATTATGAACAACCTTATGGTAAACATAATCGAAAACAGCTACGGCAAAGACTATATAATGCTTGATAAAAGCCACTTTAGCGACTTGCAAAAGGTAAAGAGCGACAACTACAATCTTGTGTACAAGACCGACTACGCGCAAAAATATCAAAAAGACGTGATAAAGCCGATGATGGAACAGCTTTTTAAAAAGCTTTTGGACGACCTTATAAAAGGCGACGAGAACTCTTATATCTACCGCCATCATATCGCTTATGTAGACAAGCCGTACTTTAAGAGAACTAAACCCTATTTAAATGAAAAGCCCGAGCAGATAGTTATAGACTATATTGCAAGCATGACCGACGATTACTTTATAGCCCTGCACAAAAAGCTCTTCCCCGAAAGCGAGCTTAAAATAGAGTACGTTGATTATTTCGATTGATATAACGCACCTAACTGTGATTTAATATTGTAAACCATCACGCCCCGACAGGTTTCGTCGGGGCGTGATGGTTTAC
>JBJEVB010000060.1:0-6383 GCA_051884155.1 Candidatus Coproplasma sp.
ACCGTCTCGTCGCCGCCAGCCTGCAACGCTATAAACGGCTTTGCCCCGAACAGCCCGAAGATAAGAAACACCGCGTAAATGCAAAACCCTAAAAATATGCCGTTGCCTGCTACCCTGTTGCACTTATCCCTGTTGCCTTCGCCAAGCGATTTAGAGAGCAGGGCGTTTATTCCCACGCCCGTACCTACGCCTATTGCGATAATTAAAAGCTGAATGGGAAATGCGTAGGTCAAGGCAAGGTTGCCAGCCACGCCGCCTTCGCCCATATTGATGACGAAAGCGGTATCGACGATGTTGTACACCGCCTGCAACACCATTGAAACAATCATAGGCAAGCCCATCTTCCAAATGAGCCTTCCCACCTTAGTCACCGCCATTTTATTCTGCGGCGCCAAATTAGTATTTTCCATTTATTATCTCCTTAAAACTCTTTTTTCCGTAAACCTTAAAATGATAAGAACCAACTCATCTCTCTTCACAGATACAAGCAAGAGCAGGAGCGCGAGCACCGACCGCAGGAAGTGTACAGACCTACGCGACCAAGTCGGCGCGGAGCGCGACGAACTATTGCGATGTATATATGAAGAAAACTACCCATCTCTCTTCATAGATACGAGCAAGAGCAGGAGCGCGAGCACCACCGACAGGAGCGTACATAGACGTACGTGACTTAGGTGGCGCGGAGCGCGACGAACTATTACGAAGTATATATGAAGAGAAACAAAAAAGGCGTAAATCCGCAATTGGATTTACGCCCCATAAAAGCTACTCATTGACCTAATTATTATATGATTTTTAAACGCAAAAGTCAAACTTTTCGGCTTGACCGTAAGGCGAATAGGTTTTATTTTTCGCGTATTTTTTTAACCGCTTTACACAAAACTTCTACCGTTTCGTCCACTTCTTCTTGAGTGTTGTATTTGCCGAAGGTGAAGCGAACGGCGCTCTTTGCCCTGTCTTCGCCTAACCCCATAGACAAAATAACGTGGGAAGCCTTTACCGCCCCCGAAGAGCAAGCCGAACCCGTTGATACGGCAATGCCCTGCAAATCAAGGGCGAATAAAATCTGCTCGCCGTCGCACCCATCAAAGGAGACGTTGGCATTAGCAGGCAACCTGCTAACCATATCGCCGTTGATATGGACGCCGTCTATTTTCTCGCATACGAGCTTTAAAAATCTATCGCGCAGGGCGGCAACCTTTTTATTGTTTTCATCCATTGCGGCGACGGCGTTGCTTAACGCCCTTGCGCAGCCCACCGCACCAGCCGTAAAGGTCGTTCCGCCGCGCAAGCCGCGTTCCTGTCCGCCGCCCGAAATTAAACGGGTAAATTTGCCGTTGCCACGCATATATAGCCCGCCGAAGCCCTTTGGACCGTAGAATTTATGCGCCGAAAAACCCACGCCGTCAGCAGGGAATAACTCAAACGGCAACACCCCTGCAACCTGAACACAGTCGCAGTATAAGAACACGCTTTTAGCTTTGCAGACCGAATATATCTCGGATATGGGCTGAATCGTACCCACTTCGTTATTAGCCGCCATAACGGCGACGAAGACCGTATCGGGGCGGATAGCGCTTTCTACCGCCTGCGCCGAAATTAATCCCCTTTCGTCGGGGTTTAAAAAGGTGACTTCAAAGCCCTGCTTAACCATATCCTTAGCGCTCTCTATAAGCGCAGGATGTTCCATTGCGGATACTATTAAGTGTTTACCCCTGTCAGCGTTTGCAAGGCACACGCCCTTAAGCGCGGTGTTGCCCGATTCGGTACCGCCCGAAGTAAAATATAATTCGTCCGCCTTAACGCCCAAAATTGCGGCAATTTCGTCCCTTGCAGTCTGCACGGCGTTAGCCGCCGCCCTGCCGTATCGGTGCTGAGACGACGGGTTGCCGAAACAGGTCGTAAGATATGGCGTCATTGCGTTTAATACGTCCTTATCCAAAGGCGTAGTCGCCGCATTGTCTAAGTAAATCATTTTTAACCCTTAAGCGCGTTATATATTGCGTTGAACGCATCTAAATCGGCTTGATTTGCAAGCATTTCCCGACCAAGCTTGGTCGCCGTATTCTTCTTGTTAAGCCTAACCCTTCTGCATGCGGTGAGAAGCTGACGAAGTATAAACGCCGTAAATACTAACGCTATAAACTCAAGCGAAGTAAAGACGATAGCCAAAATTAAATTCGTGTTCGTCTGTATAGAATGGATATTCAAGAAGAAGTAAGTTGAAAGCCCGAAAAACACCGCGAAGAAGGAGAGCGAAACGCATATAAAGGTTATTGCCTTATTTCTGTCCGCAATAAACTTCTTTGCCCTAATCTCCTTTTGTTTTTCGTTTTCTTCGCTAAGAGCAGCAACCTTTCTTGAAAGGGCATTGATATTACTTAGCATGCTTTCGGAAGATTTTTCAAACAGCTCTTTTTTTGTCTGCTTGTCCGTGTACTTTTTAAGCTCGCCCGCGTACTCTTTAGCGTCCTTTATCCTTGAATAGTCGGTAAAGTTACGGGTGTACGCCACGATTTCAAGCGCGTAGATTTCACCGTTTTCACCGTCAAGCTCGATTGCCTTTTCCAAGCTCTCGACCGCCGAAGCATACCAGCCCTTTTCACATTCCTTGCGTGCGCTTTCAACGAGCTCTGCCGCCTTTAACGCATTTTGCTTTTTCTCTTTGAAATTGCGCTCGTTTTCTTCATCGTACGCAAAACTTGCGGCAGAATTTTCTTCCGTCTCTTCAAGCTCTTCTTCGTCGACTAAAAAGGTCACTTCTTCCACCTGTTCTTCAGCGGCGCTATCGTCTATGTACAGCTCGTCTTCGCCGTCTGCGTTTTTGCGAATTTTATACTTCTTATCCTTATCGGTGTCTATCAATCTCTCTTCTGCCATAAATCTATTCCTTTATATTTGGTAAAACCGTTTTAGTCAAAATTAATCGGTGCTTTCCGCGGTAACGGCTTTGAACGTAGCGCGAAAACTGCTCGTTTTCCATAATTGCGTAAACGCCGCTGCCCGAACCCGTCATATTTACGCCCAAAGGCGCAAACTCTTCAAGCTCTTTTACCGCCTGAAAAACGCCTGTGTTAAGGCAAACAGCCGCCGGATACAGGTGGTTGTCAAGGCTTTTAGCAATCCCTTCCAAATCGCCTTTTAAAAGGGCGTTTTCCGCGCTTTCGCTCTTAGGCGCGCCCTTAGGCTGACTATCGCTTTTTGCATAGCACTCGGCGGTGGAAACGCCGCCTTCAGGCACTAAAAGCACTAACTGCATTTTCAAGTCGCTATCTATGCGCTTGACGATATCGCCCCTGCCTGAAATTCTTGCGTAACCGCCCTTAAGCATATATCCGCAGTCGCTGCCCAAGCTGTCCGCAATTGCCTTAATCGCGTCAAAATCGCTCACGTTATACAGCTTAGCCATTGCCTTTAAAACGCCTGCTACGTCCGCAGAAGAGCCGCCTAAGCCCGCACCCACGGGGATATTCTTCCACACAGTTATATCTGCACCGCAGGTATTAAACTTTTCCATAAACGCCCTTGCCGCCTTGACCGCGTTGTTGCGTTCGGGGTCGATAGTCTCGCTTCCTTCGCCGTGCATAGTCACGCTTACAAGCTCGTCGACGCGGCTTCTTGCCGTAATCACGTCCGCAAGGTCGATTGACGCCACCACGCTATCAAGCATATGATAGCCGCCGAAAACGCCCGTAATATCGAGCGTGAGATTGACCTTTGCGTATGACTTTACCCGTGCGTAGCTCATAGGCTAATTATAACACAATAATCACGTCGTTTCAACCGATAACACGACAAAAAAACGGGCGCTACGCTATTTTTTAGCTATAGCACCCGTCTATTGAATAGGCGTTAACCATTACATTTGCTGCGGTAGATTAAGATGCGTTCCTTACCGCATAGGGGGAAGGAAAGTTCGGGATTGCAGACGAGCACGTCGGAAGGCGACTTGTTCAGCTTTTTAGCCACTTCCCACAGCCCGTCGCCTGCTGCCGGCAAAAAGACGGATACGGCGCAGTCGTTGGGCACGATACTCTCGCCTTCTTCAATAGTGCTTAAGTAGCTGCACTCGTTATTATCGCACACCGTCGCGCAGATTTTAAGGCTTGCCGCCGCTTCCGCTTCACCTTCGGCTTTGAGCTTTACGGATATACCGCTTACGGCTATATCGAGCGATACGCTTTGACCGCTTTGAGCTACGCCCTTCAACTCAACCGATACGGGCAGGGTTATCTCCGTACTCTTTATCTCGCCGCCCTGCAAATATATTAAATGACAGCTTACAGCGCCTTCCGCAGTGCCTTCTGCGGCGTTATACTCGCACTCGGCAACGGGCAACACGGCGGCACAGAATTGACAGTCGTAGGAAAGCTTGCTCTTTGCGGCGGCAAGCCCTTTTACGTTTTCCGAATACACCTTAATTTCCCTGCAGACCAGACTGCTCTCTTTGGCAAGGGTTAAATTAAGGGCGTTGTCTGACGAGAACGCGTCCACCGCGACGCTCTCTGTGCGCATAGCCGTAAACCAACCGTTTGCGCTTATCGTGCAGGTAAAATTCAAATTGCACCTGCCCTTATCTTCGTTGACGGTTGCGGTCAAGTTTAAATCGCTTATTTCCACCCACGCGGCGGCGTTTATCCCTGCGGACGCGTCGTCACACGGGGCGGTCATTTTAAAGGGTATGACGCGCTCTATGCACACGGGGCTCTGCCTACGCATTGCGAATAAGGAAAGGTATATTTCGCCCGAAATATCCACGTCGCCCGTACCGCACTCGCAAGAGAGTACCACAGCCTTTGCACTGGGAATAAGCACGTCAATAAGGCTATCCGCTTCGAAGTCGTCTTCCACTTCGCTTTCACCTGTAAAGGTTACGACCGAACACAGGTTCAACTCTTCGTTTTTTATAAACGCGCCTTCCGACGTGGCAACGTACGTCCTTTCACCCTGTTCGTAGACGCATATATGGGCGGCAACGACCGCAGATATAACGAACGACGAACCGTCTCTGCGGAAGGTCACCTTGTCGCACTTAAGGGCGCACACGCCCGTTTGAGCAGGCGCAAAATCTTCACCGTCTAAGTAGTGAGAAAATTCCACACCCTTTTGCATACGGCACAGCTTCCCTTCTTCGTCCGAATAGACTATGGTAAGCACAGCCTTACCGCCGTAGTTTACCCTGCCGTCCGCAACTTCGCACGATAAGGTGGACAGCTGCGGTTCAACCGCGATTATTTCGGTAATCTCGCTCGACTGCGGGAAGCGGCTCTCCACCACGCTTCGGTCTTCAACCGTTTTAATAAGCCTTTTAACGCCTTCTGAATTAATTTCGGGTTTCAACATAATACAATAGCTCCTTGTCACCTATCGCTATAATATGCCGCACCCCGACGCGTTATGCTATTATTTTTCGTTAAGCCATTTCACTTTCGGGCGTTATGAACACCTTACCGCACAAAATCTCGGAATAGGAATAGGTCGTCTTGCCTAAGAAATTTTTATCCGTCGGCTCTACGGTAAAAATCGACGGGTAGATGCCCGATACGCTTGCAGAAAAGGTCACGAATTTGTTTCTGCCCAAATTAAGTTTTACCGTAACGGGCTTGTTAAAGCACTGCTCTACGCTGCGCCTGACCGCACTAATCGTATTTCCCTGTTTAATCATACAAATAATCTTTCCCGAAATTTTACAAATTATACCAAAGTAAAAAAATATACCCTTGCGGCATAACCGCAAGGGCTTAAAAATTTTTAAATTCAGTTGTAGTAAACTTGCGGCTCAATCAAAACAAATCTTCGTCGTCGTCATCGTCGTCTTCGTCGTCGTCATCGTCTTCGTCAAGGTCGTCAAGGTCGTCGTAATCATCGTCGAAATCGTCAACGTCGTCGAACTCGTCGTCGTATTCGTCTTCTTCGTCGTCAAGGTCGCCGCTGAACTCTTCGTCGAGCTGAGCTTCATCAAGCGTTAAATCTTCCGTATCGTCGTTAAGGTAATTCTTCCACTCTTCGTCCTGCTCGGGGTCGACGTCGGGTTCTTCTTCGTACTCGCTCTTGCTTCTGCAGCTATCGCACATCTGCTCGCCTGCGCGCATAAGATTAATACCGCAAACGGGGCAGAGCTCGGTAGCTTCCGCTTCCATTTCGTCGTTCAGCTCTTCGTCGTCTAAATCCACAAACGCTAATTTATCGCCTTTAAGTTCAGCGATGCAGACATCGCAGTATTCCTGCTTGTCGGCGTCAATATAGTTAAGCTCACATCTCGGACATTTAATATATCTTATCATATGGTCAATCCCCCTATTGCTGTAACATTATATTAATATTTACCGTATTTGTAAACTGTTTTAATAAATTATTTTACCAAAAAAGCAAATTTATTTACG
>JBJEVB010000061.1:0-3934 GCA_051884155.1 Candidatus Coproplasma sp.
ATAAGCTGAATATAAAATTTTTATAATATTGTTGCAAAACGGAAATGCGTTTGATATAATTTAATAAAATAAAAAATCAAGGAGAATGTTTTATGGCAAAAAGAAAAACAACTACGTCTACGACGAGCAATTACTCTATCGTAAAAGTATGCGCTTTCGTGGGGTTAGTGCTTGCAGGCGTTGCAGGTTTAGTATCCTTTATCCTTTGGCTTTTGGGTAAAATAGGCGTTACAATCAGTTGGGGTAACAGGGTTTGCAGTATCTGCAGTCTGCTTTCACAAATTGCGCTCTTTATAACCGTTTGGCTTGCGGCTTGGGACTACGTTAAGTACAAGAAAAAGGCTTGGAGAATAATCTATATTATCTTCCTTGTGTTGGGTATTTTGGGGTTATTTGGCATCGGCTTCTTTTAATTAACGCTTTCTCTGTAAATATACTTCGTAATAGTTCGTCAAATTAGGGTTCCCACAAAAATTTTGTAAAAAAGTTTTGTGGGAAAAGGAGCCGCAACGAAGTAAAGTTGCAATTTGTCTTTTGGCAAATTGCTTTATATGTAGTTTGCGGCGACGCAATAGGGAAAGTGTCACGAGCAGAGCGAGTGACGATAGAGTTTGACGTTTAATTCACTTAATTCAATTATTAAAGCGGTTTGCGCTATTACGGCGCAAACCGCTTTACATTTTCACACCTTTACTATATAATTAGACCGAACAATACCCAAATAAGGTAAAAATTATGGCAAACCCTTTAGTAGCAATCGTCGGCAGACCTAACGTGGGCAAAAGCACCTTTTTTAACAAGGTCGTCGGCAGAAAAATTTCAATAACGGAAGACAAGCCGGGTGTCACTCGCGACAGGCTATATGCCGATGCCGAGTGGCGCGGTAAGGCGTTTTCTCTCGTCGATACGGGCGGTATAGAGCTTAAGAGCGACGATATAATGTGGCGCCAGATTAAAAAGCAGGCGGAAGTGGCTATCGAAACGGCTCAGGTTATACTCTTTTTCGTGGACGCAAAGGAAGGTTTAACTTCTTCCGACTACGACGTTGCAGATATGCTTCGCCGTAGTAAAAAGCCAGTTATATTAGTCGTCAACAAGGTCGACGAATATTCCGAAGAAAAGGTCTTTGAGTTCTACTCTTTGGGCTTAGGCGAACCCTTCCCCATTTCTTCCGAGCACGGCAAGGGCATAGGCGACGTCTTAGATGAAGCCGTAAGCTGGTTCGAAAAATACGAAAACGAAGAAGACGACAGCTTGAAAATTGCAGTCGTCGGCAAACCCAACGCGGGTAAGAGCTCTATTGTAAACCGTCTTTTGGGCTTCGAACGCTCAATCGTAACCGATATTGCAGGCACTACGAGAGACGCTATAGACACCAAATTTACCTACGACGGCAAGAATTACACCATAATCGATACGGCAGGTATCCGCAAAAAGGCAAAGGTGGAAGACGATATCGAATACTATTCGGTCATGCGTGCCTTCGACGCTGTTCGCCGTGCGGACGTCTGTCTTCTCGTCGTGGACTGTTCGGAAAACTTGACCGAACAGGACACCAAGATTATAGGCTACGTTCACGAGCAGGGCAAACCTTCGGTAATCGTAATGAACAAGTGGGACTTAATCGAAAAGGATACCAATACCATAAACAAGTTCAACGATAAGCTTAAGGAAGATTTAAAGTTTATGGACTACTTCCGCCCCGTGTACGTTTCGGCAAAGACGGGTCAGCGTGCGGAAAAGATAATGAAGGAAGTGGACGCGGTGTACGCCAACTCTCAAAGGCGAATTTCCACAGGCACGCTCAACGACCTTATCTTAGATACCGTCCGTGCAAACGAACCCCCTTCGTACAACGGCAAGCGCTTAAAGGTCTATTATTCTTCTCAGGTTTCGGTTGCGCCGCCTACTTTCGTACTGTTCGTAAACAGCACCAACCTTATGCATTTTTCTTATCAAAGATTTTTAGAGAATACTATAAGGAACGCCTTTGACTTTTCGGGCACGCCCATAAAAATCGTAACGAGAGAAAAGAAGGAAGACTAATGGTAGAATTCGATTTATCAACAGGCTGGTATTGGCTGGTTATAGGCGCGATAGTTAGCTACCTTATCGGCTGTTTCCACTTTGCTATTTTAATTGCAAAAATCAAGAACAAGGATATTTTAAAAGAAGGCAGCGGCAACCCCGGCGCAATGAACGTATCGCGTAAGCTTGGTTTTAAGTACGGTCTTATAAATTTCGTTTGCGACGCGTTAAAGGGCGTTATCCCCGTGCTTGTCGGCTACTTCTGCTTTAAGGGAATGGTGTTTAAGGGTACGGACGTGCTCGTCTCCGACTTTATGCGTTACTTCTTCGCATTCTTCGCCGTGCTCGGTCATGTGTTCCCCGTGTTTATGAAGTTTAAGGGCGGTAAGGGCATTTCTACCACGATAGGTCTTTTGTGGTGTTCAATTTCCTGCGATACCTGGTGGTTCGCTTTCGCTGGACTTGCGCTGTTTATCTCGCTGTTCGTGTATGTGTTTTTCACCGAGTGGGGCTCTATGGGTTCGCTTATCGGCGTTGCAGGTTTTTCAATCTGGCAGGTAATAATATTTATCCTTCGCTACGAAGGTTGCCTTGCAAACCCTTACGTCATAACAACGTTTATGATAATACTTGCGCTCAACGTAATAACTTGGGGCGCGCACAACAAAAACCTGCACAGGCTTTTGCAGGGTGAAGAGCATCACACTTCGCTCAAAAAGATGTTGCATATAGGCGGCAAAAAATAACCGCTTAAAATAATACAGTAAAAAAATACAGACGGCGTTACCTTACGATAACCCGTCTGTTTTATTTTGCTTAAAATTATTTTAACTTATCTTCCTTGTCCAAATCGGTTTTGTCAAGCGAGATAATCGAATATTCAATCTTGCGGTTAGCGGCAAGCAACGCTTCAATAAAGTCGTTGTACCATTCCTGCTTAACGACTATGACCATATATTCACCGTTAGCAAAGGTCACGGTAAGCTTACCCGTCTTTTTGTTGTCAACGATAGTGTCGATATTTTCAACGTCGTACTTGCTTATGATAAACCCGAACTTGGTCTTAAAATATTTGCCGTCAATAATGTAGCAGGAAGAGACTAAAACGCTAACTAAAAGCACGATTAAGGTTATAGTGACAAGGAACATTAACGCATATTGCAGTATGGGGTAGACGGGGTCTGCCGCACCCTTTATGCCGTTAGCAATGCAGTAATATAAATTTATGCCGAAGCCCGCCACGCTCAGGGCGATACCTGCATAAATCAATGCCGTAATTAGTTTGGTAAATTTATACTTAAATTTCTTCATATCTCAATTATAAACCATAATTATGTAAAACGCAACGTAAAGTTATGTAATTTTATCGGCTAAATGGTTGAAAAATATTTCACAATAGGGTAAAATAAATATTAATTATCCAACATTTTTTCGGAGTAACGGCTATGATAAAGCTTATTAAGGGCGGCGTTTACTATATGCAGGGCAAACTCGTAAGGGAAAACCACGCGTTCTTGCTCGAAGCGCAGAAGCAACAGGCAATAAAAGGTACTTTGGCGTACTCGATTTTAAAGAGCCACAATAAGGGCGACGACGACAAGTTGAAAATATCCTTCGACGCAATGGCGTCGCACGATATAACCTACGTCGGCATTATTCAAACGGCAAAGGCGTCGGGTCTTAAAAACTTCCCCATACCTTACACGCTTACCAACTGCCACAACTCGCTGTGTGCAGTCGGCGGCACGATTAACGAAGACGACCACGTTTTCGGTCTTTCTGCGGCTAAAAAGTACGGCGGCAACTTTGTGCCTGCCCACCTTGCAGTTATCCACCAGTATATGAGAGAGTGCGAAGCGGCTTGCGGCAAGATGATTTTGGGTTCGGACAGCCACACCCGTTACGG
>JBJEVB010000061.1:4034-22050 GCA_051884155.1 Candidatus Coproplasma sp.
TCCACACTTCTTTCGGCAGGCGCGGTAGTTAAAACGGCTTTCTGCGGACCCTGCTTCGGCGCAGGCGACGCACCTGCGGATAACGCTCTTTCAATCCGCCATACGACGCGTAACTTTGAAAACAGAGAAGGCAGTAAGCCCGGCGAAGGTCAGCTTTCAGCCGTTGCGTTAATGGACGCACGCTCGGTTGCGGCAACGGCGGCAAACGGCGGCAGACTTACCCCTGCAACCGAAGTTGAATACACCAAGAAGTTTAAAAAGTACTACTTCGACGGCGAAATCTACGCAAAGAGAGTATATCACGGCGCAGGCAAGCCCGACCCCGAAGCTCAGCTCGTCTACGGCAACAATATCGCGGATTGGCCTGAACAGCTTCCTTTGGCTAAAAATCTTTTAATAAAGGTAGTATCCGTAATCAACGACCCCGTAACCACCACTGACGAGCTTATTCCTTCGGGCGAAACATCTTCGTACCGCTCTAACCCCTTAAGGCTTGCAGAGTTTGCGCTTTCTCGTAAAGACCCTGCATACGTCGGCAGGGCAAAGGAAGTCAAGGCTTTGGAAGCGGAGAGAAGGGCAAACGGCACCCTGTCCGAAGAAGTGCTTAAAGCAGTTGGCGCGGATATCGACAACACCGCAATGCTCGGCAGCTGCGTTGCGGCTAAAAAGCCCGGCGACGGTTCTGCAAGGGAACAGGCTGCGTCTTGTCAAAGAGTACTTGGCGGCGTTGCAAACGTAGCTTTAGAGTACGCAACCAAGCGTTACCGTTCCAACCTGATAAATTGGGGTATGTTGCCTTTAATTTGCAAGAAGTTCGACTTTGCGACAGGCGACTATATCTATATTGAAAACGCAGTAGACTTCGTGTTAAACAGTGAAAGCACAATCTGTGCAAAGCATATATCAGGCGGCAAGGTCAAGGATATCTTCTTAACAATCGGCGCGTTGACCCCCGAAGAAAAGCAGATTATCTTAAAGGGCTGCCTTATCAACTACAACAGAAAATAATTTATTAAAAAAGAATATCTAAATCTAAAGGTTCGCCTGAAGGTAAAGATGTAAATATTTTCCGTAAAACCCCGTTCGTTGGGGTATATTATGGGGTGTATTATATTCTCTCTTCTGGCGAAGGGAGAAATTTTTATGTCGGAAAACAGACTTGCAGTCATCTCAATCATCGTAGAAAACAGGGAAGTAAGCCCGCAAATAAACGCGATATTGTCCGAATACGGCAACTACGCAATAGGGCGAATGGGCGTACCTTACCAAGCAAAGGGCGTGTCAATAATCTGCGTTGCGCTCGACGCCCCTATGGAAGTTATCAACACGGTAACGGGCAAGATAGGAATGCTTGCGGGGGTATCTGCCAAAACGGTAGTAAGTAAGAAATAACTAGCGCTTTGTAAATAAGCGTCGTAATAGTTCGTCGAGCTGTGGCAACCTTCAGTCATTTACTTCATTGTAAACTCCTTCAGGTTTTCCGCGCTCTCCTGCTCTTACTTGCTTCTTTCCAAAGCCGTATACCCAAATAAGGCTAAGATTATTTAAAATAAATTTAACCAAATTTATTCTTTATTCTTTAATCTCGCTTTCCCTGAAGAACAGGGAAAGCGTCACGAGCGTAAAGCGAGTGACGATAGAGTTTGAAAATTCAAATAATTATAACCACAAAATAATTTTAAGGCGAAAGGTCAGTCCTAACGCCGAAAAGGAGTAAATAATGAAAAAATTTTTGACAATTTTGTGCGCCGCAATAACGGCGGTGGGCTTAAGCTTAGGCATTACCGCCTGCAATAAGGTGGAAGTAGGCAAGTATAAGGTGTACGCCCCCGACGGCGCCCCTGCGCTTGCGTTAGCGCAGTTATGTACTGAGGAAAAGTCGGAGTATGCGGTAAACGTAGTAAAAGCCTCTACAATAACTACTTACGTAACAGGTGAAGAACCCAAAGCAGATTTTGCAATCGTTCCCGTAAACGCTGCGGTAAAGATGCTCGGCAGCGGTGAAAAATACCAAATGCTCGGCACGGTAACGCACGGCAATCTCTTTCTTTTAAAAAAGACGAACGGCGAAGAGATTACGACGGCTAACATTTCTACGCTCGTCGGCAAAACGGTGGGGGTAATCAACCTTGCAAACGTGCCTGGACTTATGCTTAAAGTAATTTTACAGCAGTATAACATACCTTTCAATCAGCTTACCGAGGGCAATGAAGTTGCAACCGATAAGGTAAATTTAAAGAACATCAGCGATGAGGAGGCAAAAACTGCAATTAATCCTGCCAACACCGAGTGTGATTATTTCGTAGTGCCCGAACCTGCCGCAACCACTAAGATAAACGTAACACAGGGCAAGCTCTCGGTTGCCGCAAGCCTGCAGACCCTTTACGGCGGCGAGAACGGCTATCCCCAAGCCGTAGCCGTTGCAAAAACTTCGGTAATCGAAAGCGATAAAAAAGCGGTAGAAAACTTTATCAAAGCATTAAAGGATAACCAAAGCTGGATAAACGATAGTGATACTTCGGCAGAAACTATAGTTAATGCCATTCGGTCTAAAATGTCAGGCGACCTTGCGCCTACGTTCACGGCGGAAAACTTAAATGTAACTGTTATAGCCAACTGCGGAATTAGGTTTACTTCCAACGCAGACGGCAAGCAGAGCGTTTTAGACGTTATTTCCAAGCTCAACGCCGTATCAAACAATGCGTGGGGAACGCCTGCGGATACGTTCTTTTACGGTATAAACTAATAAATAGAAACGGTGCCGCCGTGCTTTGCGCACGGCGGCAAAAGCAAATTTATGAAAAAGTTTTTCACTGCGAAAAAACTTAATATTTTAGCGTCGGCAACCGCACTTCTTCTTATGTGGCTCACATGGATAATCGCGGCGGCAATCGTCAAAAACGAGTATTTAATTCCACCCTTTTTGCAATCGGTAGAGCAGTTTTTTAAGCTGTTCGTAACGCCGTTTTTCTGGAAGGCTTTCGGCTGGACGCTGCTGCGTACGGGTTTAGCGTTTATAATTTCGTTTGCGGTGGCGGCGGTGTGCGCAAGCTTTGCGGCGAAGTTTAAGCCGTTTGCGGCGTTTATGCGCCCCATAGTCGCCGGGTTTCGCTCTCTTCCTACAATGGCGGTACTTCTTTTAATTTTGGTGTGGACGACCCCGCGAGTTGCCCCCGTGGTCGTCGCCTTTTTAGTGCTTTTTCCTATGTGCTACAGCCAGCTTTCGCAAGGCATTGCCGAAGTGGATTCCGAGCTTTTGCAAATGGTCAAGGTGTATAAAGTTGCGCCGACGAAGGTCATTACAAAAGTGTATATATCCCGCCTTGCGCCTATGCTCGTTGCGCAGACGGGCGCAAACCTGTCCTTTGGCATAAAGCTTGTAATCTCTGCAGAAGTTATGGCTTCAACCTATACCGCGCTTGGCGGAATGATGAGCGAAGCGGTAATCTACAGCCTTCCGCGCCTTGCCGCACTTACGCTGTTTGCGGTACTCTTCGGCATAGCGGTAGAGCTGATTTTTTCTCTCATTGCAAATTACGCCTTTGCTTGGGTAAGGGGGTGCAAAAATGAAGATTGAAAAATTATGCGTAGCTTACGGGGAAACGAAAGTATACGAAAATTTTAACCTTGAAATAGGCGATAGCGGCGTAACCTGCCTGCTTGGAGAAAGCGGTTGCGGAAAGACTACTATTTTAAACGCAATCGCGCGACTTATTCCTTACACGGGTGAAATAACGCCCGTTAAGGTTTCGTACGTGTTCCAAACGCCCCGTCTCGTGCCAAATCTCACAGTCCTGACCAATCTCACGCTGATAGGCGTAGAAGAAAACAAAGCGAAGAATATGCTTGAAAGGGTAGGGCTGAAAGAGAAAGTCAACGCCTATCCCAAAACGCTGTCTGGCGGCGAGCAGCAGAGAGTGTCGCTCTGCCGTGCGTTTTTGTACCCGTCCAAGCTGCTTTTATTAGACGAACCCTTTTCGTCGCTCGACTTAAAGACAAAAATTGCGGCAATGGATTTATTTAAAAGTCTGCAAGCGTCAAGTGGTACGGGCACGCTATTCGTCACGCACGATATCGACGAAGCCTGCTACCTTGCCGACAGAATAATCGTCTTGAAGGGGGGACGTGTAGCGGCGGAATTTGATAATTCAAACCGCAAACCGTTCGGCGCTAATTCCGAAATAAGGGAAAGCCTTATCCAAACTTTATTGAAATAAAATCAAAAAATGCGAAAAAGCCGCCGCTTGCATATCACCTGCAAGCGGCGGCTTAAAAATTTGCCTTAATGAGAAGTTTGTTGAGACAGCGATTTTATTTGTTAATTTAAAGAATAGATATTCTATTTGTATGACATTTTTGTCCGACAAAACGAGCGATTTTTATAATCTTATTATCAAATTATTTCGTGATTTAAGCGTTAATTTTGTCCGACAAATTTGATTTAGAATTGTAGGCTATTAATTATAATTTATTTATGTTAATCTATATCTACAAGTAAAAACTTGAATTATTACGTTAGGAGTGATATAATTGTATGGCGAGAAGCTTGATAGATAGATTAGTTTATAGAATAACGCAAAAGCCGACGCACTATAAGGAAGTAAAAAATCCGCCCAAGACGATTATAGGTAAGTTGTTGCGTGCGCAAGATGCTAGGCAGGTACAATATAATAATTGGAGTAAGGCGCATAAGGTTTATTCTGGTTCGTATTTACCTAAAGAAGGAAAGAAACTTGAAAAACAAGGTTGGGTAAATGAAAACGGGAATATAATGAAAAATAATAAGCCTAATAACTCGACAACTTTCTACCGCAGAAAAAGTACAAATCAATGGGTTAGGAACGATACAGCAAAAAATGATTCTCATTGGCATTGGTATAATTGGTGGAAAAAAGATAGATTGCCTAAAAATTTTATGCGCAGTAAGAAAGATGGCTTAGTTTATTTAGATAAATATGGAAATCCATGTGCAAGAAAGAGTAAAGAGAGTCACATAGAAGGCAAATAAAATGAACTTTAATGATTTTATTAATTTGTATGGGAATATGGAACTTAATATTGAGCCGTTGAAAATGAAGGATGGTAAGTTATTCTTTTCAGTGAATGGAAACGGAACAGATAACGACGGCAATACAAACTTCTTTTATTTTATAATTTCAGGTAACTTCAAGTTAATGCTTTTAAAATGTGAAGACGGGTGGGAACTTGATAACTCAATAACAACCTTTAAGATAAGTAAAATAGAGGATAAGGAAAACGTGTATGCAGTGCAGGAGTATTTGGGTGCATATATCGAATTTTCTGTAGATAATTGCGTAATAGAAGAATTATCATATAAAGCATTCATAAAAAGGATTAAAAAAATACAATAACTTAAAATATATATAGCGATAACTGTAATAAAAAAGATATAATTTGTGATAAATTTTTATGTTTTGATTGGAGTGTAGAAAATGCCACCTTTTGATTTGGAACGCGGAAAAATAAGCGTTAGGGTTAGCGAAGGGGTTTATTATCAATTGCTTGCAGATATAGACGACTTTAAGTTTAAAAAAGCAAACGGAGAACAAAATGCAAACGCTTTCTTTAATCAATTAATTCCAAATATAATAGATTATAGGGTTGATAAAAGGAGAGAATTAAGGAAGTATCTTGAAATAAATATAAAACATTGTATAAAAGAGTGTTTTCAAGAAAAATTATTGTACGATATGGACGATTTGTTCGATAATACTTATTTTGACGACTATCGCGAACAATATCATCGTCATGTGTTTCATTTTAGATTGAATAAATCAAATATAATTAGACTTCAAAATTTTTTTGACGAATTGCAAGCACATAATCAAAATAAGACGAGTTATTTAAGGAATTTATTCAATGAATATGCCAATATGAGAAAAGATAAACGTGAAGCAATCTGTTTTGATAGCGAATACAAACTTTTAAAACGAGCGATAGATTCAAAGCTGTCTATTTCTTGTGCATATCAAGATAATATATATTCACTAATACCGTATAAGGTGGATTTAAATTATATTGACGGCTCTTTATACTTAATAGCTCTTGAAGTTGACGATACAAGAATTTGTCACGTTTTTCGATTAAGTTGGTTAAGAAATATTGAATTAAAAGAAATATATGAATATCAATTTATACAAGAAGGAATTAATAAACTTGAATACATAATTTATAATTACGATTATACAAATAAACCTACAATAAATTTGTGTAGATTGAGAATAAAAAGATAAACTGATTTTAGTTTATTGAGTTTACTGAAAAAACTATCAAATTACCAAAGTAACTTTGTATCGTCAAAAAGCCGCCGCTTGCATATCACAATGCAAGCGGCGGCTTAAAAAGTCACCTAATAATATTAAATCAAACGTTAAACCTAAACAAAATGACGTCGCCGTCCTTAACGACGTATTCCTTGCCTTCGCTTCTTACCTTGCCCTTTTCGCGTGCGCCTACAAGTCCGCCGCAGTCCAAAAGCGTCTGGTAGTCGACGACTTCAGCTCTTATAAAGCCCTTTTCAAAGTCAGAGTGAATAACGCCAGCCGCCTGCGGTGCTTTCGCACCCTTTTTAATCGTCCAAGCTCTCGTCTCTTTTTCGCCGGCGGTCAGGTAGGAGATAAGACCTAAAAGGCTATAGCTCTTTTTAACAAGCCTGTTCAAGCCGCTTTCTTTAAGCCCAAGCTCTTCTAAGAACATTGCGCTCTCTTCAGGTTCCATTTGAGAAAGCTCTTCTTCGGTTTTTGCGCAAATGGTCAACACTTCGCTGCCTTCCGTCTTAGCAAATTCCTTAACTTGAACGACAAGGGGAATTTCGTCTTCGTCCTTGCCCATATCGAATTCGGAAATATTTGCCGCATAGATAACGGGCTTAGCCGTCAAAAGAAAGAGATTGTCCAAAAACGCCTTTTCGCTATCGTCGCACTCGAACAGCCTTGCAGGTTTTTCTTCGGTCAAGAATTTTTCAAGCCTTTCAAGCATAGCAAACTCTGCCGCCGCTTCCTTGTTAGAGCCGCCCCTTGCAGTATTTCTAATTCTGTCTTGGCGCTTGTTTACAGCTTCTATGTCAGCCAAAATAAGCTCTAACTGAATGGTGGTAATGTCGTCTACGGGGGCAACCTTGTTGTTGACGTGCGTTACGTTTGCGTCTTCGAAGCAACGCACGACGTGAACGATTGCGTCGCACTCACGAATGTGGGATAAGAATTTGTTTCCCAAACCTTCTCCGCGTGACGCACCTTTAACAAGCCCTGCAATGTCTACGAATTCAACGATGGCAGGGGTGATTTTTTTGCTTGAATAGAGTGCGCCGAGCTTATCCAACCTTTCGTCGGGTACGGCGACCACGCCTACGTTGGGTTCGATGGTGCAGAAGGGGTAGTTAGCCGCTTCTGCGCCAGCGTGAGTAATTGCATTAAAAAGTGTTGATTTGCCTACGTTGGGCAGACCTACTACGCCTAATTTCATAAAAAACTTTTCCTTAAATTTAACCGTTCAATCAAGGCGATTTTCTTAATTTACCGCCAATAAGATTACTCAATAATTATATAATATTAAATATTTTTAATCAAGTCTTTTATTTGCCTAAAACGTAAACTTATGCTACAATTATCTTGCTATGAATTACAAAGAATATATCGCTAAAAAAATAATAGAATGCGGCTTGCCCGACGACGGAATTGAAGAAAATATCGCCGTTCCCCCTAATACGGATATGGGCGACTATGCGCTGCCCTGCTTTAAATTTGCAAAGGTTATGCGTAAATCCCCCGTCGCTATCGCGCAGGAGCTTGCCGAAAAGATTACGCCCGACGGCGTAATTGCAGAAGTTTTGGCTTTAAACGGCTATTTGAACTTCAAGATTAACAAGGCTTCTCTCGCCCAGGAGACGGTGGCAAAAGTGCTCTCTCAAGGCGAAAGCTACGGCTCTTCAAAAATAGGCGAAGGCAAGACCATTTGTATTGACTACTCGTCTGTAAACATCGCAAAGCCCTTCCATATCGGTCATCTTTCAACCACGGTTATAGGTGGTGCGCTGTATAAAATTTATAATTATCTCGGCTATAACGTGGTGGGTATAAACCATCTTGGCGACTACGGCACGCAGTTTGGTAAGCTTATCTGCGCCTATAAAAAATGGGGCAATAAGGACGAAGTGGAAAAGGGCGGTATCCACGCCATAAACGACTTGTACGTTCGCTTTAACAACGAAGCGACCCCCGAAATGGAAGTTGAAGCAAGGGAATACTTCCGCCTGATTGAAAGCGGCGATAGAGAAGCTAACGAAATTTTCGAGTGGTTCAAATCACTAACGCTTGATTACGTCAATAAGATTTATGCAAGGCTTGGCGTTAAGTTCGACAGCTATAACGGCGAGCGTTTCTATTCGGATAAAATGCAGCCCGTAATAGACGAGTTGCAGGGGAAGGGTCTGCTTAAAGAGAGTGAAGGTGCAAAAATCGTAGACTTAGAGCCCTACGGAATGCCCCCCTGTTTGATTTTGCGTTCGGACGGCGCTTCGCTGTACGCAACGAGAGATTTAGCCGCCGCACTTTATAGAAAGAATACCTACGACTTCTATAAGTGCCTATACGTAGTTGCCTATCAGCAGAATTTGCACTTTAAACAGATTTTTAAGGTTTTGGAACTTATGGGCAAGGAGTGGGCAAAGGACATGGTTCACGTTGCCTACGGAATGGTATCTTTAGAAGACGGCGCAATGTCCACCCGTAAAGGTAAGGTGGTATGGCTTGAAGACGTAATCGAAAAGTGCGTTGAAAAGGCGTGTAAGGTCATTGAAGATAAAAACCCTTCACTTGAAAACAAGCAGGACATTGCAGAAAAGGTTGGTATAGGCTCGGTCATCTTCGGCGCTCTGTATAATAATAAAATCAAGGATATAGTGTTCTCGTACGATAAAGTACTTTCGTTCGAAGGTGAGACGGGCGTGTACTGCCAGTACACCTGCGCAAGGGCGTATTCGGTACTGCAAAAGGCAAGGGTAGAGAGCTTTAATATTCCCGAAAAGATTAACCTTCTTCCGCAGGAATACGAAGTCGTTAGGACGATATCGTCCTTCCCCGAAATTGTGGAAGAAGCAGGTGAAAAGTACGAGCCCAGCGTCATTGCCCGTTTTGCGGTGGACCTTTCTCAGAAGTTCAACAAGTTCTACTTCGACTGCAAGATATTAACCGCAGACGACGAAGATACGAAATCCTTCCGCCTTGCATTATGCGCCGCAACCTTGCAGACGCTTAAAAACGCCTTAGCGCTTTTAGGTATTGGCGTACCCGAAAAGATGTAAATATGTTCAAGACGGTTATTTTCGATTTAGACGGAACGCTTTTAAATACGTCTTTAGACATTCAAAAGGTTTTAAACGATACGCTTGCGCACTTTAGCCTGCCGCAGCTCTCGCTTGAAAAGACGGTTGAATACGTCGGCAACGGCGCAAAAATGCTTGTTCAAAGGGCAATACCCCAAAGCGCAACGGGCAGTTTTGAAGAAATATATAAGTATTACGCAGCTCACTTTGCCGCTTGCGACAACTTGCTAACCTGCCTTTACGACGGCGAAGAAGAAGCGCTTTTCAATTTAAAGAAAGCAGGCGTCAAGCTTGCGCTCGTCACCAACAAACCGCAGGATGCAACCGAAGGCGTATATAATAGACACTTAAAAAAATTCGGGTTTGATTTCGTTGCAGGCAACACTCAAAAATACCCCTTAAAGCCCGACCCTGCTTTGGCGCTGTGTGCGGCAGAAAGTATGGGGGTAAAGGCGGAAGAGTGCCTTTTCGTCGGCGACGGCGAAACTGACGTGCAGACGGCGATAAACGCAAAAATGGAACACTTAGCCGTTTTATGGGGATATCGCAGTAAAGCTCAGCTTGAAGCGGCTGGTGCAAAAAACTTTGTCGAAAGCTATAACGCACTTGAAAAATTTGTCCTATCTAATAGATAAAAATATTTTCACTAAATTTTTAAAAAATTTTTACACTCAATATATTGATATTTTATAATACCTGTGCTACAATATAGGCACAAAAACTTAAAATTAAAGGAGATATGTTTGTATGAAAAGATGTACCGTTTGCGGCGAAATCGTTGCAGATGACGTAGACGTTTGCCCCGTATGCAAGGCTAAGACTTTTGCACCCGTAGAAGAAAAGGCAGGTTATGCTTGCGAACACCATGTAGGCGACGGCGTAGTTGACGACGCTGAAGTTATGGCAGGACTTAGAGCTCACTTTACCGGTGAATGCACTGAAGTTGGTATGTATCTTGCTATGGCAAGGGTTGCAGAGCGCGAAGGCTTCCCCGAAGTTGCAGAAGCTTTCAAGCGTTACGCTTATGAAGAAGCTGACCACGCATCAAAGTTTGCAGAGCTTTTGGGCGAAGTCGTAACCCCTTCTACCGAGAAGAACTTACAGCTTAGGGCAGAAGCTGAAGCTGGTGCTTGCGAAGGTAAGCTTGCTATTGCAAAGCGCGCTAAGCAGCTCGGCTACGACGCTATCCACGATACCGTTCATGAAATGGCTAAGGACGAAGCTCGTCACGGCGCAGGCTTTGCAGGTCTTTTAAAGAGATACTTCGGCAAATAATTTAAACTAAATTTTCAACGCCCCGCACTAACGTAAGTGCGGGGCGCAATTTTTTAACCATATAGCGAGATACGGCATATTATAAATTATAGGGTCAGGCGGAAAAACTTAGCCCTTAATACCAAAGCAAAGGAAAATTATAATATGTGTTTTTGCTGTAACTTAGGCAGCTGTAACGGCTGTTCGGGTTTATTTTCATTGTTCAGCGGTTGCAATTCTTGCAGCTGGAATAATTGGCGCAGCAGCTGTAACGGTTGCGGTTGCAATTCTTGGCGTAGCGGTTGCGGTTGTGGTTGCAACGGCTGTAATTGGAGCAATTGGCGTAGCGGTTGTAACGGCTGCGGCTGCAATGACTGCAACGGTTGCGGTTGTAATTCGTGGCGTAGCGGATGTGGCTGCAACGGTTGTAGCGGTTGTAACGGGTGTTCGTCCTGTTCAACGGCAACCGGCGGCGTAGCTTGGACGGGTAACGGTTGGTGCAACGTAAGAAGCGGTTGCTCTTCCTGTAACCGCAGTTGCGGCTGTAATAGCTGTAGTAACTGCAATAACTGCGGCTGTTGAACTTTAAAGCGTACGGGGGTGGTTCACCCCCGTATTTTTCGTATATTGACGGGCGTAAAGGTCAAAAATATATGTATGAGAACGATAATAAAAGAGTACAAGTATTATTCGGACAAGCGCTTTTCAACGCTGTCGGGTACTTTAGTATATTTTTTGTTGATGTCGGTAACGCCCTTTTTATTTTGGCTTGCGTTAATCGTCGGCGACGTCGACCTAAGCCGTTTTTTGCCTGCCGCCTTTTTTGAAGCTATACAGCCCGTAGTAAACGCCCTGCAACAGGCGGCTGTTTCGGCAACGGGCAGTGCAACGTTAATACTCATTTTAACTTCGCTCTGGTCGTCTACGAATTTTTTCTATCACTTGAGAAGGAGTGGGGAAATCATCTTTGCACCGCACGTCAAGGCAAACGCCTTTAAACTTCGCATAAGCTCGCTATTTGCGGTGTTTGCAATTCTCTTAATAGCTGCTCTTGCCGCAGTAACGCCCTTTATCGGTGTCAACGTTTTAGAAAATATAATGCCCCGACTATTAGCCGAGACAATTACAACGATATTTTTAACTATGTTTGCGTTTTTTGCGTCCTATTTTTTAAACGTCTTTGCCTGCCCTTATAAGCTTAGCTTTGGCGAAGCAAGCGGCGGTGCGCTATTAACCGTTATACTCTGGATACTGTTTGCGGTGGGTTTCACTATATATCTTCGCTTTTCAAATCCGCAACGGCTTTACGGTGCAATAACCGCAATAATCGTATTTTTGCTTTGGTGTTACCTAATGATAAACAGCCTTGTTATAGGTTTAATCTATAACTCTAAGTATCTTATAAGGCGCTCAGTACTTGATAGTGCAGGCGCAAGCGAGCGCTCCGGGACCTATATGGCAGGCAACGCTTAAAGACAGGGGGTCGATAAAGCGCAGCTCACAGTCGGGGAAAGCGGCTTTAAGCTCTTCGGCAAACTTCTTAGCGTCGTCTAAGCAGTTGGTGTGCGCAACGGCAATAACCATTTTACCGTTATCTCTGTAGGGTTTGAAACGCCCTTCAAGGTCGCTCTTTAGCGCGTTAATCATCGTCGTCTTCGCGTCGGAAAGCTTTCTCACCTTAGCGTACTGGTCAAGCACTTCGCCTTGAATCTGCAATACGGGTTTAATCTTTAAAAGCGTACCTATAGCCGCAACGGCAGGGGTAAGCCTTCCGCTTTTTTTCAAGAATTTTAAGGTGTTGACCGCAATATATATGGAAGATATTTTAGACGTTTCGTTCAACCAGTCGTAAATTTCTTTAGCGCTCTTGCCTTCCTCAAGCATTTTAAGCGCGTCGAAAACGGTCTGCTTTTGCGTAACCGAAACCCTGTGATTATCAAGCGCGAATACCTTGCCTTTAAATTCAGGCTCCGTCTCCGCCATATTCTTAATTGTCAGCGCCGTCTGCGAAAGACCGCTTGAAAGGGGCAGGTAGATGATATTATCGTAGGTTTTTAAAAGCCTGCGGAAGCGCTCTGCCACGTCGTAGGGGTTGGGCTGAGACGTAGCAACGGTTGCACTGTCGTCGTTCAAGCTCTCGTAAAATTGCTCTTGAGTAAAGCCTTCTTCTTCAAAGTATTGATTTCCGTTTAAAAGAACGGGGGTGGGCTGAATTTCGATGCCCAACTCTTTTGCCTTATCTACGGTTATTCCGCAGTTGCTGTCGGTTACGATAATAGTTTTCATTAATTCCCCCCTAAAAACGCAGACAAAGTTTGCGTTAATTTTTTGTAAAAATCCGTTCCATTTTTATGCGGAACGGAAAACGTTTTTTAATATTTAATAATTGCAGCGCAAGCGAGCGCACCGGGACCTATATGGCAGGCAACGCTTAAGGAGAGCGAGTTTATAAACGTCAATTCAACGTCGGGGAATGCCGTTTTAAGCTCTTCGGCAAAAAACTTAGCTTCGTCAAAGTTTTCTGTATGGGCAATCGCTATGGTCATTTTACCCGCCTTGCGAAGAGAAGCAAATCTCTCGTCAAAGTCCTTTACAAGTGCGTTAATCATAGTTTTCTTCGCGTCTGCAAGCTTTCTCACCTTAGCGTATTGGTCAAGCTTAAAGCCCTGAATCTGCAATACGGGTTTAATCTTTAAAAGCGTACCTATAGCCGCAACGGCGGGGGTAAGCCTTCCGCCCTTTTTAAGGTATTTAAGCGTATCGACCATAATATAGATAGACGACTGCATCTTCGTATCCATTAAATAATCTCTTATATCTTCAGCGCTCTTGCCGTCCTTGACCATTGCAATAGCGTCCATAACCGATTGCCTTTGAGATACGGAAATGCGCTGATTGTCTATTACGTAGACCTTACCTGCAAATTCCGTTTCTGCAAGGTTAGTAAGCGTTGCGCAGGTTTGAGAAAGTCCGCTGGACATAGGGATATGGATAATCTTGTCGTAGTCCTTTAAGACGTTAGTCCAAAGCTCGCCTACGTCGTATGCGCTGGGCTGAGAGGTGGAAACCTGAGCGTCGCTCTTTAGCTTCTCATAGAATTCTTGCTGAGTTAAAGAAATATCTTCAAAATACTGTTCGCCGTCAATCAAGAAGGGCATAGGCACGACGAAAATGCCAAGCTCTTTTGCTTCGCTTTGAGTAATTCCGCTGTTACTGTCCGTTATTATTGCGGTTTTCATAAACTATCCTCTCAATAAAAATAATTAAAATATACAAAAATCTGTAAAATTATTATACGCAGAATTATAAATCATTCTGCGTGTAATGTCAATTAGATTAAGCTTTCGTGTAATGTATTTTCATTACAAAAGACTGTAGTGTTACAATTAAAGGGATTATATCTCTGCTATAGCTTCGACTTCTACGAGACAGCCTTTGGGAATGTCCTTAACGGCGACGCAGCTTCGTGCAGGGGAAGACGTGAAATACTTTGCGTATACGGCGTTAAAAGCCGCAAAGTCAGCAATGTCCGCAAGGAAGCAGACGGTCTTTACAACCTTATCGAGCGAAGAGCCTGCCGCTTCCAAAACGGCGGCAACGTTCTTGCAAACCTGTTCGGTCTGCCCTGCAATATCGGTTGCTTCGATTGCGCCTGTTGCAGGGTTTACGGGAATTTGACCGCTTGTGAATACTACGTTGTTGAATATCTTTGCCTGTGAATAAGGTCCTATTGCCACAGGTGCGTTGGGGGTGGATACGGTTTTCATAAATTATCTCCTTATATAGCTTTAGTCAACCAACTTAAAGCCGTTCTTTTTAAGCGTTTCTTTGATGAGTGCAATTTGTTCAAAGTCCTTCGTCTCAATCTGCATTTTAAGGTAACAGCCGTTGATTGCCGTGCCTTCGTTGGTTCTCTCGTGCAGTACCGCCGTAACGTTGCCGCCGCACTTTGCGATTATTTCGGAAACGCCTACGAGCTGACCGGGCTTATCCATAAGCTCAAGCGTAAGCGAACACTGCCTTCCGCTCATAAGCAGACCGCGGCTAATTACTCTCGATAAAATAGTAACGTCGATATTACCGCCGGAAATTAAGCAGACGACCTTTTTGCCCTTGATATCGGGGATTTTATCGAACATAACCGCCGCAAGCGATACCGCGCCTGCGCCTTCTGCAATCATCTTCTGCTTTTCGATTAAAGCAAGTATTGCGGCTGAAACCATATCGTCGGTTACGGAAACGATTTTGTCAACGTATTTAGAGCAGATGTCAAAGGTGAGCTTTCCGGGCTCCTTAACCGCAATGCCGTCGGCAACGGTAGATACCGAGTTAAGCGTTTCAATATGCTTATGCTCAACCGAATTAAGCATAGAAGGTGCGCCGTCCGACTGTACGCCGTAGACCTTTACGTTGGGGTTAAGCGACTTGATTGCAAACGCCACGCCTGAGATAAGTCCGCCGCCGCCGATGGGTACGACCACCGCGTCTGCGTCTTTAATCTGGTCCATAATTTCAAGACCTATCGTGCCCTGACCTGCGATTACGTCTTCGTCGTCGAAGGGGTGGATAAAGGTATAGCCCTTTTCGTCCTTTAATCTTTCGGCTTCGTTGTGCGCGTCGTCGTAGACGCCGGGAACCAACACGACTTCCGCACCGTAGCTCTTCGTCGCTTCAACTTTAGAAATAGGCGCGCCGTCGGGCATACAGATAATGGACTTAATGCCGAACTTTTCGGAAGCTAAGGCAACGCCCTGTGCATGGTTTCCTGCCGAGCAGGCTATAACGCCTTTAGCCTTTTCCTGTTCGGAGAGCTGTGATATTTTATAGTAAGCGCCCCTGACCTTGAACGAGCCTGTTATCTGCAAATTTTCAGTCTTTAAATAGACCTTTGCGCCGCATTGGCTTGAGATGACGGGTGAGTAAATTATATCGGTTTCTCGTATAGCGTCCTTTAAAACGTAGTGAGCGTGATATACTTTATCTAACGTAAGCATTTGTTTCCCTTCTTGACTTTTATTTGTTTAATTATATTCACTCAATTATAGGCAAAAGCGCATAATTTGTCAATCATTATGCGCTTATATGTATAAATATTCATTAAATTTAAAATTACTTTTCGACGGTCACTTTAACGAAATCTTCTTTGCCGTGTTTGCACAAGGGGCAGATAAAATCGTCGGGCAGCTCTTCGCCTTCGTATTCGTAACCGCAAATCGTGCAACGCCAAACCGTTTTCGTAGCCTTTTTAGGTTGCGGTTTTATAGACGAGTGGTAGTATGCATACGTTGCGGAAGGGTCGCTTGAAAGCGTTTTGCCGTCTGTAACTTCCGCGATAAAAAGAGTGTGGGTGGGGAAGTCAACGGTGTTAACCACCTTAGCGCACATATACGCGTTTACGCCTTCGGTTACATAATAAAGCCCGTTTTCTGCTCTCTGAACACAGCTGTAGCCGGCAAATTTGTCGGTGTTTGCGCCGCTTTGAAAGCCGAACCTTTTAAACAGCTCGAAGTCTGCTTTTTCCGAAATGACGCTCACGCACAGCTCGCCCGTGCGCAAAATCATTCCGTGCGTGTAGTTTGACTTGTTTACGGCAACAGTGATAAGGTTGGGGGTGGTAGTCACCTGTTGAACGGTGTTGGTTATACAGCCGTTGTCAAACCCGTTTTCCTTTGCCGTAACCACGAAAAGTCCGTAAGTTAAAGCTCTCATACAAGAAGTGTCCATTTAAATATATCCCCTTAAAAAATTTTTAGTTTATTCCGCCTTTTATGCGGTTGGTTTTAAAGCTTTTTAATCCCTTAATTGCCTTGTAGAAGCTATATGATGTAAGCTATCAAGGTACGCCATATCTTCAGCTGAGATTTCAAAATCCAAATCGGTATTGTCGAAAATACGTTCTCTATGAGTGCTCTTAGGCAGTGGCAAAACGCCCTTTTGCAGACAGTAGCGCAGGCAGATTTTCGCAACGCTCTTTCCATATTTCTGCGCTATGGGGTCAAGCGTTCCGTTTTCCAAAAGCTCGCCCGTAGCAAGGGGGGAATAAGCTTCGATTAAAATTCCCTGTTGCTTGCAGTATTCGCTCACCTTTTCCTGCGTATTGCCCACGAAATAGCGAATTTGGTTGACCATAGGTTTAACGCCCGTCGCCTTGATAAGCGGTTCAATGTTTTCGGGGCGGAAGTTAGAAACGCCTATAGACTTTACCTTACCGCTATTATAAAGCTCGCAAAAAGCCTTCCAGACTTCTATGTTGCCTTCGGTGCAGTCCTTGCCGACTTCCGTCCAGGGCCAGGGCGCGTGAATGAGATACAGGTCGATATATCCCGTACCTAACGCCTTTAACGAGCTTTCAAAGTATTTTATAGCGCCGTCGTAGCTCTTAATTTCAGCAGGCAGCTTGGTCACGACGAATATATCTTCTCTTTTAACGCCGCTATCTCTTATCGCCTTGCCCACGCTATCTTCATTGCCGTAGGCGTAGGCGGTATCAACGTGCCTATAGCCTGCTTCAAGCGCCCATAAAACTGAATCGTACGCCTCTTCGCCGCTCTTTGATTGCCAGGTGCCAAAGCCAACCTTAGGAATTTTTACGCCGTTTGAGAGTGTATATGTATCGTTAATAATCATTTCAATCACCTAAACCTGTTCTTCGGATAATCATACTAAGTATAGCACAAATATTTGCTCTGTTCAATCCCATTTGCAAAAAATTTTGATATCTGCTTGGTCAAATTTAATCCTAAATATGGGAATTTTGCTAAACAATTGACATTGCGTTTTCAAAGTGGTAAAATAATTAAGGTAGAGGTTTTAACTTATGAAAGACAGATGGGAACTTATGAGAGAACTCAACTGCATAGAAATTGACGACGACGAAGAGACTGTCGAAAACGACGAGAATATCTCTTTCGTTCAGTCCGACCCCGACGTAAAATTTGATTTTGAAGAAGAGAGCGAAGGGAACGATAAGGTTAAAACGGTAGTACAGGCAAGTACGCTCTGCGCAACGATTGTCGCAATGATATGCGAGATTATGAACCTTATAGAAGTTATTGTAAACTATATCGTGTCCTATTCGATGTTTACTTTAAGCTTTTCCATAATCGGCGTATTTGCAACGGTTTATTACGTTACAAAGATTAAGGAAGATAAAAAGCTGTTAATCTGCGGAATAATCTGCCTTGCGCTGGCGTTCGTGTTTGCGATTTTATGGATGCTTAGCCTGTTTAAAGTAATAAAATAAATTCAAAACGCAAATTCACGCATAAAATTGCTTGATTTTTTTCTGACAATTTAATATTATAATAAAGCTTGAAAAAAGCACGATGCAGAGATGGCTGAGTGGTTTAAGGCGCACGATTGGAAATCGTGTGACGGCTAATACCCGCCCGGAGGTTCAAATCCTCTTCTCTGCGCCAG
>JBJEVB010000061.1:22150-30226 GCA_051884155.1 Candidatus Coproplasma sp.
ACACAAAATGAAAAGATACGGTTTTCACAATTTTTCACAGAGCGTAGTACCGTTTTTTCACATTACGCTAATATAATAATTCGGTATAACGTTTGACTAAAAAAATCTACTTTGTTATAATACTTAATTGAATTTATTTCTAATAGAGGTAATAAATGTTAAAAACCCTTTTAAAAAGCGTAAGGGAATACAAGCTCTATTCCATATTAACGCCTATACTTATGGTGGGCGAAGCGGTAATGGAAATAATCATTCCCTTTCTTATGACTTTCATAGTCGGCGAGTTAGAGCTTATGGCTGCCGGTAACCCCATAAACGGCGGCAACGTTGCTCTTTACGCCTGCCTTATGGTGGCGTGTGCGCTGTTTGCAATGTTCTGCGGCGTTACGGGTGCAAAGCTTGCGGCAAAGGCGTCGTGCGGATTTGCGCATAACTTAAGGGAAGATATGTACAACAATCTTCAAACCTTTTCCTTTGCAAACATAGACAACTACTCAACGTCCAGCCTTATCACCCGAATTACTACCGACGTAACCAACGTGCAAAACGCATATCAAATGTGTTTAAGAATGTTGGTTAGGGCACCTGTTCTTTTTATCACGGCGATAATTATGACGCTGTTCATCGAACCTTATATGGCGCTTTTATTCGGCTGTGCGGCTTTAGTGCTCGGCGTAATCGTGTCGATATGTATGGTCAAAGCCGTACCCTATTTCAGGACGATGTTTAAAAAGTACGATAGGCTTAACGAAGTAGTGCAGGAAGATTTAACCGCAATCCGCGTGGTAAAAAGCTACGTAAGGGAAGAGCGTGAAAAGGGCAAGATGAAGGTGGCGTCCGAAGAGCTGTACCATTATTCAGTCAAGGCAGAATCAATCTTAACCTGCCTTATGCCCGCCGTAACCTTAGTAATGTTTATCATAAACATTTTAATTTTAACTCTCGGCTCTAATATGGCAGTGGGCAATATAACCATCGGCAGCGTTAAACCTTCACAGCTACAGACGCTTATTCAGTATTCCGTACAGATTCTCTCTGGCGTAATGATGGTTGCAATGTGCCTTACGTTCATCTCAATGTCCAAAGGCTCGGCAGACCGTATCTGCGAAGTTTTAAAAGAACGCACGACCCTGCCTAAGGCGCTCGAACCCGTAAAGAGCGTTGCAGACGGTTCTATCGTATTTAACGACGTAGATTTCTGCTATTCTCAAAAGGCAGATTTAATGGTATTGCAGGACTTGTCTTTCACTATTAATTCGGGTGAAACTGTGGGAATAATCGGTGCGACGGGTTCGGGCAAGTCTTCGCTCGTATCCTTAATTCCCCGACTTTACGATGCGGAAAGGGGCAGTGTGTACGTCGGCGGCGTAGACGTTAAAAATTACGACCTCGACACCTTGAGAAACAGCGTTGCAATGGTATTGCAGAAGAACGTCTTATTCTCAGGCACGATTGCAGAAAACCTTCGCTGGGGCGACGAAAACGCTTCGGACGAAGATTTGCGCCTTGCCTGCAAGCAGGCTTGCGCCGAAGAATTTATTGAAAACTTACCGGATAAATACGATTACGACTTAGGTCAGGGCGGCGTAAACGTCTCCGGCGGTCAAAAGCAAAGGCTCAGCATTGCAAGGGCGCTGCTTAAAAAGCCTAAGATAATTATCTTCGACGACTCGACTTCCGCTGTAGATACCAAGACGGACGCCGAAATAAGGGGTGCGCTTAAAAAGTACGCGCCCGAAGTCACTAAAATCATAATCGCTCAGCGCATTGCTTCCGTGCAGGACGCAGACAAGATTATCGTTTTGGACAACGGCAGAATTAGCGCAATAGGCACTCACGAAGAGCTTATTGCAACTAACGAAATTTATAGAGAAGTTTACGAGTCGCAGACCGAAAACAAAACGCAAGGGGGTGAAGAGTAATGCCGCCTATTAAAATGCACGGGGGTAAACCCGCTAAAAACCCCGTAAAGACGCTTGGCAGATTGCTTAAGTACGCCTTTTCAAACAACAAGCTCGCCACGGCTTTCGTGGTAGTTTGCGTGCTTTTATCTTCGGTTGCCAACGTTTTAGCCGCGTCGAGAGTATCGTACATTACGTCCGAGCTTATAGCAAACGGCGTAAACGCCGATATGAACGGGGTAATCTATCCCAACATTATCGCAATGGCGGTTATCTATTTTATAGGCGCAATGTCGTCTTTAGCATATAACCTTATAATGATGCTCATCTGCAATAAGACGTTAAAGAAGTTGCGCAACGATATGTTCTCGAAGATGCAGGATTTACCCTTAAAGTATTTCGACGGACATACGCACGGCGACGTAATGAGCTTGTACACCAACGACGTAGATACAATGCGTCAGCTCTTATCGCAGACCATACCGCAGTTAATTTCTTCGTTTTTGACCCTGCTTTCGGTGCTTGCGTTTATGATTTACTACAGCGTAACGCTTATGCTCGTCGTAATCGCAATGGTAATAGTCGTGTTCGTTGTAACCAAAAAAATCGGCGGCGGCGCGGCAAAATATTACCTTAAAAACCAAAAGGCGCTCGGTGCGTTAAACGGCTACGTTGAAGAAATGACCAACGGTCAAAAGGTTATAAAGGTTTTCTGCCACGAAGGTACTGCAAGGGAAAACTTCAAAAAGCTCAACGACGAACTCAACGAAGCAGGTCAAAAGGCAAACGGCTATGCAAACCTATTAGGTCCCGTTAACAACAATATCGGCTATCTGCAATACGTTTTAGTTGCGTTAGTGGGTATATTAATCATAGCATTCGGTAGTGAAACGGGCTTGCTCTCGCTATATTGCTACACCAACGGCGAGGAAGCAAACCGCATCGCGCTTATGACGGGTATGCTCATCTCGTACCTTATGTACACACGTCAGTTCAATATGCCCGTACAGCAGGTATCGCAGCAGTTTGCGGCGATTACTATGGCGCTTGCCGGTGCAGAGCGTATCTTCGATATGGTAGACGAAAAGCCTGAAGACGAAGGCGGCGACATCACCTTGACGCACGGCGAGAGTGCAGAAGGCGAATGGGCGTGGAAGAAGCCCGTTGAAGGCGGTGCGTTTGAATATATCCCCCTAAAGGGCGATATCCGCTTTAACGACGTAACGTTCGGATACGACGAAGATAAGGTCATTCTTCACGATATATCCCTGTTTGCAAAGCCCGGTCAAAAGATTGCGTTCGTAGGCTCTACGGGTGCAGGCAAGACGACTATAACCAACCTTATCAACAGGTTCTACGATATTCAGTCGGGCGAAATCACCTACGACGGAATTAATATCCGCGATATCAAAAAGCAGGATTTAAGGCGTTCGCTCGGCATAGTGTTACAGGATACTCACCTGTTTACGGGTACGGTTATGGACAATATCCGCTACGGCAGGTTAGACGCCACCGACGAAGAGTGCGTAAACGCCGCTCGCCTTGCAAACGCCCACAGCTTTATCGAGCACTTGCCCGAAGGTTATAACACGGTTATCAAGGGCGACGGCTCAAATCTTTCGCAGGGGCAAAGGCAGCTACTTGCAATTGCAAGGGCAATGGTTTCGCAGTGCCCCGTGCTCATTTTGGACGAAGCAACTTCATCCATCGATACCCGTACCGAAAAGCTTATCGAGCAGGGTATGGATAAACTTATGGAAGGCAGAACGGTGTTCGTAATCGCCCACAGGCTCTCCACCGTGCGCAACAGCCACGCGATAATGGTGCTTGAACACGGCAGGATTATCGAGCGCGGCAACCATGAACAGCTTTTAGAGCAGAAGGGTAAGTACTACCAGCTCTACACGGGTGCTTTCGAACTTGATTAATAATAATTGAATTTATAAAAAAACGACTGCCCGTACAACATTGTACAGGCAGTTTTTTTACGCAAATTTTTATTGTTGTTCTTAGACAACCTATAAAAAACATACCTTAGTAAACTGACTTGAAAGGAGTTAAAAGGATATGTTTTTTGACGTAGCAGGACTTTTACTTTCTAAAATTTTCTTCTTCACGGGGTTGGTTAAGCCAAAAGGCAGTTTCCCCAAACCGTTGGACGCGGAAGAAGAAAAAAAGTACCTTGCACTTGCCCGTGCAGGTGATAAAAACGCGAAGGACATTTTGGTTAAACACAATATGCGCTTGGTCGCCCATATCGTAAAAAAGTACACGGGTGCGGCGGACAACGACGACTTAATGTCAGTTGGCTCTATCGGGCTTATAAAGGCTATCAACACTTATAACGAAAGTAAGGGAACTCAGCTTGCAACCTATACGGCAAGATGCATAGAGAACGAAATTTTAATGTTGATTCGCTCTGGTAAAAAGCACCGCAACACGGTGTCTATGAACGACGCCGTCGGCACCGATAAGGACGGCAACGAGCTGACCGTTATGGACCTGCTTGCCGAAAAGGAAGAGAGCGTCTTTTCTCAAGTGGAAAAGAATATTCAAAGGGAAAAGTTCGTCTACCTATTAAAGGGCTTTTTAAATTACAGAGAGTACACGATAATAAATCTTCGCTACGGCTTAGAAGACGGCTGTCCTATGCCCCAAAGGGAAGTTGCCAAAAAGTTAGGCATTTCCCGTTCGTATGTGTCGCGTATTGAAAAAAGGGCGATAGAAAAGGCACGGCAAAACCTTAATAAGCAAGATTTTTTCACCGATTGACCTTTTTTTATTGCCATTTTTGCTGAATGTTGGTATACTAAATCATATCAATTTTAATTTGGTGGTTTATGGGAATTTACGAAGAACTTAAAGAGCGTGGCTTGATTGCGCAGGTCACGGACGAAAACGAAATAAGAGAGCTTATAAATAAGGGCGGCGCAAGGTTTTACATCGGCTTTGACCCCACGGCAGACAGCTTGCACGTAGGTCACTTTATGGCGCTTTGCCTTATGAAGAGATTGCAGATGGCAGGGAATAAACCCATCGTCCTTATCGGCGGCGGCACGGGCTATATCGGCGACCCTTCGGGAAGAAGCGATTTAAGGGCAATGCTTACCCCTGAAATAATCGAGCATAACTGCCAGTGCTTTAAAAAGCAGATGGAACGCTTCATAGAATTTGGAGAAGATAAAGCCATTATGGTCAATAATGCCGAATGGCTTTTAAAGCTCAACTATATCGAGCTTTTAAGGGAAGTGGGCGCGTGCTTCTCAGTCAACAATATGCTTAGGGCAGAGTGCTATAAACAGCGTATGGAAAAGGGACTTTCCTTCCTTGAGTTCAACTATATGATTATGCAGTCCTACGACTTCTATCACCTTAACGAAGCTTACGGCTGTAATATGCAGTTCGGCGGCGACGACCAGTGGTCGAATATGCTCGGCGGCACGGAGCTTATCAGGAAAAAGACGGGTAAGGACGCTTACGCAATGACCATAACATTGCTACTTAACAGCGAAGGCAAGAAGATGGGCAAGACGGCTAAGGGTGCGGTTTGGTTAGACGAAAACAAGACCACCCCTTATGAGTTCTACCAGTATTGGCGCAACGTAGACGACGCCGACGTCGATAAATGCTTAAAGATGCTCACCTTCAAGTCTTTAGAAGAGATTGCCGAAATGGAAAAGTGGGAAGATAGCCGCATCAACGAGAAGAAGGAAATTCTCGCCTACGAGCTTACCAAAATGGTTCACGGCGAAGAGAAGGCTACTGCGGCAATG
The DNA here is from genome assembly GCA_051884155.1 of Candidatus Coproplasma sp. Taxonomy (GTDB): domain Bacteria; phylum Bacillota; class Clostridia; order Christensenellales; family Borkfalkiaceae; genus Coproplasma. Next base: position 27,825 of record JBJEVB010000061.1, read on the forward strand.
GCGCAGGCTAAAGCGGCTTTCGGCGGCAGCTCAGACGATTTGCCCGATACCGAAATCAAGGTTGAAACGGCTACGATTATCCCCGTTTTGGTTGCGGCAAAAATCTGCTCTTCTAACGGCGAAGCCCGCAGGCTTATCCAACAGGGCGGCGTATCTATCAACAGCGATAAGGTCACCGATATCAACGCGCCTGTAAATAGCGGAGACGTCATTCACAAGGGCAAAAAGATTCACGTTAAAGTAAAGCTTATATAAATGGAAAAATATTTATCGGTAGGCGGCAGGTGCGTAACCGAAAAGGTCATCGAAAAATCACGCTTTATTGCAACTTCCTGCCACGTGGAAGGCGAAGAGCAGGCAAAGGCTTTTATAGATGAAGTGCGAAAACAGTACAGGGATGCAACGCACAACTGCTATGCGTATATTGCCGACGAAAAGGGCAACTTTATGCGTTTTTCGGACGACGGCGAGCCGCAGGGTACGGCAGGTATGCCCATGCTCGAAGTGATTAAAGCCAACAATTTAAAGCAGACGGCGGTAGTCGTCACAAGGTACTTCGGCGGCATAAAATTAGGGGCAGGCGGTTTGGTTCGCGCCTATTCGGGTGCGGTTGCAGAAAATTTCGCAAGCGCAAAAAAAGTGTGCTATCAACCGTGCACTCAAAGCGAATACATAGCCGACTATCCTTCAACGGACGCACTTTTAAGGTATTTTTCCGAAAACGATTGCACTGTGGTTGATACCGTCTATGCCGACAAGGTTCGCTTTATAGTTTCGGTCAAGACCGAACTTGTTGCAAGCTTTAACGCCGCGTTAATTAATAAGCTTAACGGCAGGGTAGAGATTAACTCCTTAGGCGAATTTATCTTCCCTTTCGACTTATAATAAAAAAATCAATTCCGCCGCACGACAGCTCGTCGTGCGGCGGTTAACTTTAGTATTAATATCATTTCTTTACTTGAGAAGGCTTGTCCGTTTTAGCGACAGGCTTTTTTTCAGTTGCGGTCGGCTTTACGGTTTTTTTCGCCGTTGCGTTCTTATCGGATTTCTTTGCGTCGCTCGGTTTTGCCTTTTGCGCCGTTTTAAGCTTAACGGTTGCCGTGCCGCTTGTCTTTGCAGGCTGTGCCGCTTTGCCCGTCGCCGTACTTTCTTTTGTTGCCGCAGGTTTTGCAGGTGAGTTTTTAACGGGCGTTGCGGCTTTAGCTGTGGCGGCTTTAGTCGTCGTTGCGGTCTTTATCTTGTCCGCAAGTTTATCCGTCTTTTCTTCCTTTTTTGCAGTAGGCGCGGTGGGGGTAGCGCTCTTAGTCACGTTTTCAACCTTAACGTTTGCCGTCTTGTTCTTTGCCTCAGCCGCCGCAGTATTGCTTGCCGTAACGGTGGGTACGGTGGCGGAAGATGCGGCAACTTCGTCTGCGGTTACGGCATTCTTAGCAAGTGCCGCTATTTTTGCCTTTTCTTCCGACTTATGGAAGCGTCTGACCAAAAAGTTGGGTATAACGAACGCACTCGAGCGGTAGTTAAACAAGCCGTCTGCAAGCTTACGCATTTTATCCTTATCGGTTATATACTGCTTAAATTGGTCGGGCGGCAACGCCTTTATGCGCTCTATGCAGTTCATAAGGTTAGTTAGCTGCCGCATCTGCAACCTGCAATTGTACCAGGAATTGCCTATGGTCGTAATCGCCGACAGCGAAGGTATCATAATATTGATAAGCGTAGTTACGAACATATCGTTAAAGCTAACCGCAATAATGATAATCAAAATGCAAAAGCCGACCCAAATGGTCAAAAAGAAGGGCTGAATAGAGACGTATAGGTTGTAGTCGGAATGCGCTTCTTTGCTAATATATTCAAACTGAGCAACCGCGTCGTCGGGCGCAGGCTCGTTGCCGTAGATATAGTTATAAAACTTTCTGTCTGCCCTGCGTACCTTCTTTGCGTATAAGTCTATGTAAGTATCGGAAATGGGGCGAAGAATCGAGTTGTTTTCCTTGTTGTCGAAAACGTAAGCGTCGTATCTGTCGCGCAAGACCGTTCCTTCCGTGTGCATACGGTTACAGTAAAAACCGAGCGGCATACCTGCAACTAAAATTCCGCCTGAGATAAGGTTTAAATAGGTGGAAATATCCTGTTGTATCTTTTCTAAATTTTCAAGCGTGGGGAACAAAGTCGGCAAATATCTGTTAAAAATTGCGGCAAGGCATATGCTGAACGAAAGAAATATCATAATGTATTTAATGACTCTCTCCGCCCTAAAGCACCTATAGCTGGCTTTAATCAACGTGATTGCCTGAGAATGGTTTTGCCTGCTGGCTACGGTTGAATTGCTTTTCATATAATTGATTATATCCGCCTTACCCCGTATTGTCAAGATTTTACAAATTTTTACTTATTTCGTGTGT
>JBJEVB010000062.1:0-5892 GCA_051884155.1 Candidatus Coproplasma sp.
CGCACTATATGCAGATTGCAGCGGCGTGACTTGCTCCTTTGCCTATAACGACAAGGGGGAAGAGTATGGCAATCTTCCGGATAATTGCAATCTGTGTATGTACAGCTATGCAAACGACGCCCCCGTACTTTTTACCGAAAACGACAGCTACGACCTATCCTATTGCGGAAAAATGAGTTTTAACGCAAGCTACGGCAGGTTGACTAAAGAGTGCATAACACCAAAGGAATAAGCTATGAAATTTACCGAACTTAAAGACGATATAAAAAATGGCAGAAGGGCAATCTACCTTTTTGAAGGCGACGACGCGTATTTTCGCACGTCTGCGGAAAATATGGTGAAAAACGCGTTTTTGGAAATGCCCGAGCTCAACTATATTTCCTTTGACGGCGATAATATTAAGGGCGCAGGAATAGAAGATATAGTTTCAGCCCTTGCCGTATTTCCGTTTATGGCATCTTGCAGAATAGTTAAAGTTACGGAATTTTATCCCACCGATTCCGACTTTGAAAAATACCTTAAACCCACGTTTGAAAACTTTCCCGATACGGCAACCTTGATAATAGTCAACTCACAATCTAAAAAGGGCTGTGATTTTAAAAGGAAGAAGGCGGTAAGCTATTTCGACTGCAACAAAGCCGACAGGGAAACGGTTGCCCGTTGGTGCTATCTCACTATGAAAAAGGCAGGCGTTTCGTCGTCGGTCGAAGCGTGCGAAGCCATTGCCGACTACTGCGTTAATGATATGGCAAGGGTGAGTAAGGAAGTCGAAAAGCTTATAGAGTGGGGCAAAGAAGGGCTTATTACCAAAGCGGACGTGGACGAACTCGTATATAAGGACGCGGATTACCGCATCTATCAAATGACGGGCGCCGTATCAAGGGGCGATTATTCGTCGTTTACCGAAATCTGCAAAGACCTATTATCTAAGGGGTACGACTCAAATGCCGTCATAGCTTCGCTTTTAAACTATTTCAAAAACCTTTTAACGGTGCTCGTGTCCGAAAAATCGCAGGACGAACTTGCTTCCATGCTCAAGATGAAGGACTACGCCTTGACCAAAACCCGTCAACAGGCAAAGGCAATGGGCAAGGACAGGCTAATAAGGCTTATAGACGGGCTTTACGCCCTTTCCGCGTCAGCAAAAAGCGGACTTATCACGCCTGCAGGCTCTTTAGAGAATGCGTTTGCGCAGGTGTTCTTCAGCTAAATGCCACACTTTACCACAATAAATTAAAAACTAAAATCATAAAGCGGTTAAAAACGCTTTATTTTTTTTGTTAGAATAAGTATAATAATATATAAAGTTATAACTATTGGCGCAAATTCAGCGGAGAAAAATATGTACGCAAGTTTACTTACCAACAATTGGGGAGGCGAGTTTTGGTCTCGCTACTTAGGAAAACTCAAATTGATGCTTTCAAATTTCGATTTGAGCTATATTTTGGAGTTTATCGCATTCGCCGTAACCTTTTATATCGTCTTTAAAATTTTAAAAGATAACAAATGCCATAAGGTCATCGCCTTTATTACGGGCTTAATCGTTTTATGCGGCATTGCGTTCAGCCTTTCGTCAACGCTCGACTCGACTACTTTGACAATCGTAATCGTGCTCATCGACTTAATGGCGCTTACCGTATTCAATACCGAATTTAAGCGTTCGCTCTTAGGTACGGGTACTAAAAAGCACGTTAAAAAGGAAACGGATACTGCAACGGTCAGGGAAGTAGAGCTTATTATGGACGAGATTATCCGCGCCATACAGCATATGTCCAAAAACGACATCGGCGCTCTTATCGTCCTTTCCAATAAAAACCTTCCCGAAGGTATCGTTTCAAGCGGTACGGTAATTAATGCGGACATCAATTCTTCTATGATAGAAGCGGTTTTCTACCCCAAAGCACCTTTGCACGACGGCGCAATGATTATCGAAGGGCAGAAGATTCACGCGGCGGGCTGTTTCCTTCCTATAATCGAAAACGATTCGCTTCCGCAGGAAATCGGTTCCCGTCACCGTGCGGCGCTCGGCGTAACCAACGTTGCGGCGGTTACCGCAATAGTGGTTTCGGAAGAGACGGGTATTATTTCGATTATGAAGAAGGGCGAAATAATAAAGCGTTACGCAAGCGACGCCGACTTAAAACACGTTTTGGCGGAGTATTACTGGTCGGATATGTCGGGTAAGGAGGCTTGATTTTATGAAAAAGTTTACTAAAAAAATTGCTGATTTTTTCAAAACTAATTTAGGGATAAAGGTGCTTGCGGTCGTGCTTGCGGCATTCGTCGTGCTTGCGATTAACGTGCCTAATTTTTCTTAATATGAAAGCTATTAAAACACCTAAGATTTTGTTACCTGCAAATGCGGATATGTCCGTCTGGGCGGTAAACGCCTGCGACCAGTTCACTTCCGATAAAAAGTATTGGGAAGAAGTTGAAAGCTTAGTCGGCGATAAAGCGTCTACGCTCAGGCTTATCTATCCTGAAATCTATTTAAAGGACAACCCCGAACAGCGCATTAAGGACATAAACGCGAATATGGAAAGCTACCTTTCGGGCGGCGTGTTTAAGCAGCTTAGCGAAGGGTTCGTGCTCGTAGAGCGTACCACTCAGTCTGGTACGAGAACGGGTATTGTGCTTGCAATCGATTTGGAAGCGTACGACTTCAAGGTCGGTTCAAAGGCGCTCATTCGTTCCACCGAAGCAACCATTTTAGAGAGAATTCCCCCCAGAGTAAAAATACGCGAAAACGCACCTATAGAGCTTCCGCACGTAATGCTTTTGTATAACGATAAGGACGATTCGGTCCTTTCAAAAGTCAAGAAGGGTGAAACTTTATACGACTTCGACCTTAATATGGGCGGCGGTCACGCAAAGGGCACCTATATAGAAAACGCAGACGAGATTATCGACGCCTTCTATTCGCTTATGGAAAACACCGACTACGGTAACGGCGAAAAGCTGTTGTTTGCGGTGGGCGACGGCAATCATTCGCTTGCAACGGCAAAGACCTGTTGGGAAAATATTAAAAAGGGCTTAAGCAAAGAGGAGCAGGAAAATCACCCTGCAAGGTTCGCCTTGTGCGAAGCGGTCAACATATACGACCCTGCGCTCTTCTTCGAGCCTATTCATAGGCTTATAAAGACGGACAAAGCGCAGGAGTTTGTCAAAGGCTATAACCCCGAAGGAAGCGGTAAAGCTTGCGTCGTGGTAGACGGCAAAAAGGCGGAAGTTTCTTTCCCTGCAGACGTACCGCAGGGTATAAGGGAATTAGACGCGTATATTTCGCAGTTTATTAAAGAAAACGGCGGAGAAGTCGATTATATACACGGCGAAGAAGAGATTTGCTCGTTCTCGTCAATGGGCGTTGGCGTAATACTTCCCGCAATCGGCAAGGACGATTTCTTCCGTTTAATCGTTACGGGCGGCAATCTTCCCCGTAAAACCTTCTCTATGGGTGAAGGTAATGAAAAAAGATACTATATTGAAGCAAAGGCGATAAGATAATGGCATTAAAAGTTTGTAAATTCGGCGGCACGTCAATGGCTGACGGCAACGTAATGAAGGCAGTAAAAAAGATAATCGAAGCAGACCCCGCAAGGCGTTTCGTAGTCGTTTCCGCACCCGGTAAAAGGTTCAGCGGCGATATAAAGGTTACCGACCTTTTATATTCCTGCTACGACGAAATTCAAAAAAACGGTACCTGCAAGGAAGCGTTTAAGGCAATACGTTCAAGGTTCGAAAGCATTGCTAAAGAGCTTAATATGGGCATTGATATAACTGCCGACCTTGATGAAACGCAAAGGCGTATGGACGAAGAAAACAGCAAAGATTTTTGCGCTTCAAGGGGCGAATATCTCTCGGCAAAGGTCATGTCCAAAGTGCTTGGCGCAAAGTTTATCGACAGTGAAGACGTCGTGTTTTTCAACGAGTACGGCGTTATGGACGATAAAAAGACGTATAAGGCGATTGCAGACGCCGTGTTAGACTGCGAAAAGGCGGTATTTCCCGGCTTTTACGGCAAGGATATAAACGGCAAAATCAAGACCTTCTCTCGCGGCGGCTCTGATATTACGGGCGCAATCGTCGCAAGGGCGGTAAACGCTTCCGAGTACGAAAACTGGACTGACGTATCCGGCTTCTTGGCTTGCGACCCCAGAATAGTAGAAAACCCTAAGCGTATCAGCACGCTTTCATATAAAGAGCTTAGAGAGCTCTCTTATATGGGCGCAAACGTTTTGCACACCGAAAGCGTATTCCCCGTACGCAAGGCTAATATTCCTATCATAATCAAAAACACCTTCCGCCCCGAAGACGAAGGCACGGCAATTCTTCCCGTTTCGCAATACACGCCCGAAGGCAATATCGTAACGGGTATTGCAGGCAAGAAGAACTTCACGGTCATCTTAATCGAAAAGAACCATATGAATAACGAAATCGGTTTTATTCGTAAGGTGCTTTCCGTTTTGGAGAGAGAAGGTATTAGCATAGAGCATATTCCTTCAGGTATAGATACGATGTCCGTAGTCGTCGAGTCCGAAGAGATAAAGGGCTATAAGCTTGAACAGGTCATCGAAGGCATTAAAAACGACGCCGAGCCCGACGTTATAAGGGTTATGGAAAACGTAGCGTTAATCGCAACCGTTGGTCACGGTATGTCATCGTCCATCGGTACTTCCGCAAGGCTCTTCAAGGCTATGGCAGAAGCTAACATCAACGCAAAGCTAATCGACCAGGGCTCGTCCGAGCTCAACATTATCGTCGGCGTTAAAAACGAAGATTGCGAGCGTTGCATTGCCGCAATCTACCACGAATTCTTCGATTAATTCAAAGCTACCATCTGCCCTGAAAGTAAAACGGCTTTCAGGGCATTACAATTATTTCAAGCGTTAAAAAGGGGGTTAAAATATGTTTAACCAAACAAACGTAGGGCTCGGCAAAGTCCGTTCGGTAATAAGGGAACTTTTTGAATACGGCAAAAAGCGCAAGGCGGAAATAGGGGAAGAGAACGTCTTTGACTTCTCGTTAGGCAACCCTTCCGTGCCTGCACCTAAGGAAGTCGCTGAAGAGCTTGTAAAACTTATCAACGATACCGACCCCGTATTTTTACACGGCTACACTTCTGCACAGGGCGATTTGGGCGTGCGCACGGCAATTGCCGCCGACTTAAAATCGCGCTTCAACGCGCCCGTAAGGGAAGATTTAATCTATATGACCTGCGGCGCGGCGGCTTCGCTGTGCATAACCTTAAACGCCCTTTTAAACAGCGGTGAAGAAGTTATAACCTTTGCGCCGTTCTTCCCCGAATACTCGGTGTTTACGGCAAACGCAGGCGGAAAACTCGTTAAAGTGGAAAGCGAAGAAGGAACGTTCCAACCCGATATAGAAAAATTCAAGGCGGCATTAAATAGCAAGACAAGGGCGGTCATTATAAATTCGCCCAACAACCCCAGCGGCGTAGTCTATACCAAACAGGCTATTAAAAACTTGTGCGCGGCGCTTGAGCAGCACGAAAAGGCAACGGGTAACAGAGTATTTTTAATTTCCGACGAGCCGTATAGAGAGCTTGTTTTCGGCGGTGTAAAAGTGCCTTTCGTTATGAACTATTATAAAGATAGCGTGGTCTGCTATTCCTTCTCGAAAAGCCTTTCTCTTCCGGGCGAAAGAATAGGTTATATAGCAGTCAATGCGGATATGGAAGATAGTGGAGAGCTGTACGCAGGTATCTGCGGTGCAGGCAGGGCGTTAGGCTACGTCTGCGCACCCAACCTTTTCCAACAGCTCGTATCTAAGGTGTTGGGCAAGACGGCGGATATATCCGTATACAAGCAAAACAGAGATACGCTGTACAACGCCTTGACCGAGTACGGCTATACGGCAATTAAGCCCGACGGG
>JBJEVB010000063.1:0-20197 GCA_051884155.1 Candidatus Coproplasma sp.
AAGATTTGTTTGATTCTTTTTTATCTAAGTGTTGCACTTGATTTGACAATTCACCCATTTATGGAAGTTTTTAAATTCCTCAATATAGCAAAATAGCCCGAACGTCTTTCTTATAGTAAAGAAGTTCAAGCTATTAAGACTTGGTGCGGATAACAGGATTTGAACCTGCACGGTGTTATCCAACGGATTCTAAGTCCGTCTTGTCTGCCAATTCCAACATATCCGCAGATAATAAAGTATTCAACAGAATACGTTGTATTATTTGCAACGGTTAATATTTTAAAATATATTGCCGTAAATGTCAACGCAAAAGCTTTTATTTTTCTGTCGAAATTGATATAATAGCATTATGATACATTCAATGAGTGGCGGCGTATTAAGCGCAAACGAAAATTTAATTTACTGCTTCGTTGAAATCAAGGACGGTGCGGAAGCAGGGGCTAAACGTTGGTTTATATCTCCCAACGCCCTAATCAGCGTTGGCGATAGGGTGGTAGTACCCTGCGGAATAACTACTGCTTGCGGTGTGGTGTTGCGTATAGAAAACGTCACCGCCCAGACGGCGCCCTTTCCGCTTAAACGCACTCAAGAGATTTTATCAATAGTAGATAAATTTTAACCTTAACACACTCGTTGCTAAGGTTTTTCTTTGCTTGACTATTATAGTACTAAAGAGTATAATAAAAAAAACTTTAACGGTGACGGAAGAAGGTATATGAGTTTTTCCCAAACGATAGAAAAATTTAATATCTGCAAGATGAAGGCATTCGCCGAAAAGGCCTTTTCTTCCTACGTTTTCCCTTTCGTTACGGCGGCAATAACGCTTCTTTCCACGACCTTTGGGTTAGAACCGCTTGTTATATGGTATATATGTCTTTGCGGTGCGGCTATATGTCTATGCTGTCAAGACGTTTCGCCCACTATCTGTCTTTTCGTGTTTATGCACATAATTATTTCGATTGAGCACAGCCCGTATAAAAGAGTAGAGTGGGGCGACCCGACGTATATGACTTCGCCTGCCTTTATTACTCAGGCGTCGGTTGCTATTTTGCTGTTTGCAGGCTGCGCAGTGTACCGCATTGTCGACTCGATAATTAAGCACAGGTTTAAGATAACACCCATATTTATAGGCATATGCGCCTATTTTGTGGCTTTAAGTTTAAACGGATTGTTTTCTAATAAGTACTACTATATGGACACCTTATACGGTTTAGGTATGGGTGCTATTATTCTGTTTATGTTCGTATTTATTAGCGGAAACGTGGTAGTAAACGAAAGCACTTATAAGAGCATAGCGGTTGTGTTCGTTGCCTTCTGCCTGACCTTGGCTGCACAGCTTTTAATTACTTATTTGACCTTAGACGTAATCAAGGACGGGGTTATACACAGGGGCTTGATACAGTTCGGTTGGGGGACTTACAATCAGTTCGGTATGGTCATTACTATGTGCATACCTGCCTGGTTTTATCTCGCCGCAAACTGTAAAAACGGCTTTTTGTACCTGATAGGCGTACCGTTTAATCTTTTAGTAGTGGTCTATGGCATGTCCAGACAGGCTATACTTATGGCTGCGGTGCTTACGGCGCTTTGCGCTATCTGGTATTTAATCATAGCGCCTAAAAAGTATAAGCTTTACGGCGGCTCGTTTATGCTCGTTGCGGTGGTAATCGCACTCATCGTGTTTTTTATTGAAAAAGAAGAGTTCGCCGTTATGTTCAAAGACCTTGCGGCAAGCTTTACTACGGGCAGCGGAAGAACGGAAATTTGGAAAGAAGGCTTAAAGAAGTTTTTACATAACCCCGTTTTCGGCAACGGTTTTTACGATTTATCCGTAACATATCATGAGACACCTGGATATATAGGAGCAGGCTATGGTTTCACGGAAGCGGTTCCCTTTATGTGCCACAACACCTTCGTTCAGCTATTGTTTGCTTGTGGGCTAATTGGGTTTGTCGCCTACATAATCCACAGGGCTCAGACGGTGGTTTCACTCTTTAAAAACCCCGACGCAGGCAGATTCTTTTTGATGTTTACAATATGCGGAATTCTGCTCACCAGCCTTTTGGACAATCACGTTTTCTACCCCTTACCGCTGTTTATTTATTCACCCCTTCTCGCGGTGTTTGCCGTATCTGAAAAGAAGGAAACGGCAAAAGAAAGCAGTGGGGAAGAAGTGAAAAAGGAAGTTGAACATAAAGTTGTGAATACGCCTAAAGGAGATTGTGCGGTCAAGGCGGAATAAACCTATAAAAGAGTTTTTATATGGCAATGAGAAAGATATCGGTTAAAAACTTAATATTCTTATTATTTATTGCTATAGAGACGGTAATATACGTCGTATTCAACGTATTAGCGGCAACGGGCGCGCCCGACCCGATATATTTGAAATATGCAGGCGTACTTCTCTGTCTTGCGGTATTGTTAGCCGTAATTTTTATGCCAGAAAGCAACAGGGACAACGCCGTTATGCTTGCCGCGCTGTCTTTCACCGCAATATCCGATTTGTTCATCTTAGTGCTCGATAGGTACTACGAAATAGGTCTCGTTACCTTTATAATCGTACAAGCTTTATACCTATACAGGCTGTATGCTGACAGGCTTAAAAAGATATATGTCACGCTTGCCGTACGCCTTGTAGTTATGCTTGCGCTTATTATCACCTTTGCGGCGCTCGGTATGCTCAATCTTTTGGTTGCGGAATGTGCAATCTATATAACTATGCTCGTCGGCAACGTGGCGGACGCGTTTATAATCTGCAAAAAGAGCGTTAAAAACCTTATTTTTGCAATAGGGCTCTTGCTGTTCTTGGGCTGTGATATCTGCGTGGGGCTGCACAACTTCGGCTCGGTGCTTAACGTCGCCTTGCCGAGTTGGCTTATATCATTCGCCGCGTTTGCAATCTGGGCGTTCTATCTGCCTTCTCAGGTGCTTATAACTCTGTCGGTTTATAAGGGTGGATTTAGCTTTAAAAGGGGTCAAGGTGTTGAAGATGTCGCCGAAGGTTAAAAAAGGTTTAAACGTGAGTTTAACGGTAATTTTTATCGTCGCTCTCGTAATATTTATGCTTACCTTTTCGATAGGCATTCCAATCTATTGCAGGTTTTTGTACTATATCCAGATAAACACGCTTAACCTGCCTGAAAAGACGGGGTGGAGCTACGACGTCATTAAGACGGCGTACGACGATATTTTAAATTTCTGTACGTTGCCCGGCTATCCGTGCAAGACGGGGCAGTTAAAGCTTTCAAGCGACGGTGCGGCACACTTTGCCGACTGTAAGGTGCTTTTTTCTTTAAACTTCTGGGCACTTTTAGTTTCGGGCGTAATTAGCCTTACGCTCATTCTGTTGAACAGGTTCAAGGTTATAACTCTCGCCCGTCCGTTCGGTCACGGCGCACAGCTTCTTGCGGCGATAATTGCCGTTGCGCTTCCTATAGTAATTATTTTATTAGTGCTAATCGTCGGGTTCGACGCGGCGTTCGACGCCTTCCACGCAATCTTCTTTCCGGGCAAAACCAACTGGCTGTTCGACCCGACTGAAGACCAAATCATAAACGTTATGCCGCAGGAGTTCTTTATGAACTGCGCAATAATCGTTGCCGCTACTCTTATCGTCTTTGCAGCGACGGTTATAACGGCGGAAGTATTGATAAATAAAAAGAGAAAAAAATCGTCAAATAACGGGGTAGACCCCGTAATATAGCATAATTATCACATTTTTAAAGAGGTTTTATAATATGAAAGAACAGAGTGTTGTTACCGATTTAAGAAAGCAGGTTTTTGCCGAAGTTGCTAAGGTTGCGTATGAATCCGACAACGTAAGCAGCGACATTGAAGCAATTCCCTATAAGATTACCCCTGACGAAGTTCCCAAGTACAGGGAAAATATATACAGGGAAAGACAGATTGCGGCAGAGCGCGTACGCCTTGCAATGGGGCTTTCTCTCCGCCCTGCAAATAAGCCCGTACATATTACCGAAGGCATTGCCGAAAGCAATATTGCGGAGAAATATTACGAACCGCCCCTTATGCAGGTTATTCCTTCAGCGTGCGATAAGTGTTCGGACAACGAGTACGAAGTTACGAATATGTGCCGCAACTGCGTATCCCACGCCTGCATAAAAAACTGCCCTAAGGGTGCAATCTCTATCGTGGACGGCAGGTCGTTTATCGACCAAACTAAGTGCATTAAGTGCGGCAGGTGTAAAGCCGCTTGCCCTTACGACGCAATCGCGCACAAGGTTCGCCCCTGCGCTCAGGCTTGCGGCATTAAGGCAATCTCTTCCGACGAGTACGGCAGAGCAAAGATTGACAACGACAAGTGCGTTGCGTGCGGTCAGTGTATGTCCGCCTGCCCCTTCGGCGCTATCGCGGATAAATCGCAAATCTTCCAGCTTATTCAGTCGATTAAGCAGGGCAATAAGGTCATTGCCGCAGTTGCGCCTGCAATCGTAGGTCAGTACGGACCTAAGACCACGATGGCTCAGATTAAGACTGCTCTTTTAAAGCTCGGCTTTGCAGATTTATACGAAGTTGCCGAAGGTGCCGACCTTGGCTGTATTGCAGAAGCTAACCACTACGTAGACGAAGTTGCAACGGGTAAGTTGCCCTTCCTTTTAACCAGCTGCTGTCCTGCTTGGGCGGTGCTCGCTAAAAAGCAGTTCCCCGATTTGGTCGGCGAAGTTTCTCAAGAGCTCACCCCCATGGTCGCAACGGCAAGAAAGATTAAGGAGCGCTTCCCCGAACCCGAAACGCAGGTGGTGTTTATAGGACCTTGCGCCGCAAAGAAGTTAGAAGCTTCAAGAAGGACCATTCGTTCGTTCGTCGACTTCGTAATCACGTTTGAAGAGCTTAACGGTATGTTTGAGGCAAAGAATATCGTGCCTTCACAGCTTGAAGAAACGCCCTTAAGGGAAACGGGTACGACGGGTGCAGGCAGGGGCTACGGCGTAGCCGGCGGCGTTGCTGCGGCAATCGAAAGGACGGTTAAGGAATACTTCCCCGAAACGGAAGTTTCCGTATACCACGCAGAAGGCTTGACCGAGTGCAAGAAGATTTTAACGCTTGCAAAGGCGGGTAAAATCAAGGGCTGCCTTATCGAAGGAATGGGTTGCCCCGGCGGTTGCGTTGCAGGCGTTGGCACGGTTATTCCACCTGAAAAGGCAAAAATCCTTTCCGAGCAGTTTGCAAAAAGCAGCGAAAAGCAGGTACCCGAAAAGGAATGGTTGGAAATGGCAGAACGCTTGACCAACATGGAATAAGGTATTATAATACAATAAAACAATAAAGCAATAAAACAATAAATAAATATTGTATTTACATATTGCAATATTGTAATCAATAAAAAAATAAGGAAATAAGAAAATATGAAAAATAAGTTTTTAGCGTTAATACTTGTTGCTCTAACTTGTGTAGCACTTGCATTCGGGTTTACGGGTTGCAGTAAGAATAACGAAGAAGTCCCTGCGAACGGTAATATGCTTACAACGGTGTTTGAAGTTCACGACCTTAAAGAATGTCCACTAATTACTCACTTTGTAAAAGGCGGCGCAGGTTGGACCGGCGAAAAGGTGGACGGCTATACGGTTGAAGATTTAGCAACCGGCAAATTACCTTATAATAATTATTCCACCATAAACTTAAAGTGGAAATCGAGCAAATACAAAGTTACTAAAATCGAATTCGATATGATAGCTGAAAAAGCTTTTGAAACGGAAATTTCAATCAACAACCCCCGTTGTGTTGATGAAAAAAATGTAACGTTGTCTGCCGGTGAAACAAAGCACGTTGTGTTTAACTGCAATCTTGAAAATAATACAGGGTTGTTTTGTATTTACAGCGGTCCTTCTGACGACGTAAAAGGCACGATAAGTTGGAAATGGGCTAACTTATACGTTACCGCTGAAAAAATTTAAAAGTAATTCAAATCAATCACCCGAAATGGTAAAATGCCGTTTCGGGATAAAAACTTTTTTGCAAAAGTAGGAGGAAGTACAAATGGGTTTGTCGACGGCACTTTTGGCAAGCGAAGTATCGCTATTCGATATGAATAGTTGGTGACAACCTTATATATAGTAAATAGCCCGCTGAACAGCGGGCTATTTATTTTACGCAAGAATTGCGTTACTGCTGAATTTGCGTTAACGGTTAAGTTGGGATTGCCGCATAACGCTATGCGTTATAGACAATGACGACCGTGAGTGCAGTTATTATTATAACGGGCTAATAGGATAAGGTCGTCATTGAAAAAGGGCGTTTACGCCCTGTGGCAATCCCAAAGTTTGTATACAAAATCTCTGCGCTACGACTATGGCTGCTCTCGCAACGACGGGTTAGCTTTAGTAGAATTATTAAACCCTATTTAGATATATAAAGCCGATTTAATCGTTATGCTCTCGGTTTGATTGTTGGACGTAACTATATCGTAGGCGTTCGCAATCTCGCAATAGAGCATTCCCGAATAGTTTGCAGGCAGGTTGAATTTAATGCTTAAGTATTCGTCTATATCCACTATATCCATACCGCTAACCAAAATTTCCGTTCCGTCTTCGGTGGTTATAGTGGGCGAATCTATAAGGTTAAATTCTGCATTAGAGAGCTTGATTACAAGCAAAGCCGTGTTTTCGCTTACGGTGACGGAATAGTCAATCTCAGGCGTGGATAAAACGGCAGAGCAGGTAAACGACTTGCCGTCCGTATTGGTATCCGCGCTAAAGCTTATATATCCAATACTTTCGGTGTAATTTATAAACGTGTAGGGGAAGGATAAGTGCAAGCCTATAAGCTCTTCGTTAACGACGTCGACTTCTTCAATCACGGCGAAATTTTTAAGCGCACCGCCAAAAGTTAAATCGCCCTTGCCTATCGTGTCCTTGAATTTTATATTATTCGCCTTGATATAAACTGTGTCCGAAAGGGTGTAGCTGTCTATATCGTCGTTTAATATCACCGCACCGTAAAAGTCGGTGGTCAAAACCGCGCTTAAAGCTTTGTTGTAAGTCGTTGCACTGCTTGAAGCTTCTATATACGCATAGTCGGTGCCGTCGGGTTCTCCCGTAAGCGTTAAGGTTGCCGTCTGCGAAAGCATTACTTCCCCGTCGGTATCAGTTGCGTAATTTGTTGAAACCGATTTAACCGTCATATTCTTAGCCGCACCCGAAAGAGTGAAGTCCGCAGGGGTAATATCCTTATTAAAGCAAGCGGATAAAAGTTCTATTTCAACCGTCTGCTCGCCTGCGTTGGCGTAAACTTTAGATTGCGAGCTTGCTTCAGCCGGCGTGATAGGCACGGTTATTTCCGCCGTCTTGCCCTTAACTATCCCGTCGCCTGAAACTATGCCGTAGTCGCCTTCGGAAAGGGCGCCGCTAAGGCTGAACGTCGCCGAGTATTCGTCGTCGGACAAAGTTGCCGCCGTTATGCTCATACCCGTGAACGCACCCGAAAGGGTGATTTTAGATAGGTCAAAGGACTTTTCCAACTCGTTATCGTCTGTGGGGGTAATCGTAAAACTGCCGTAATTGCCAAAGGCTGCGCTGTAGAATTGAGAGCAGTAGGCGTAAACGGTACTATCATCAGAGCCGTCACTTGCACCGTCATTATTATTGCAGGCTGTCAAGGTTAAGGCACAGCCCAAGCAGAGTATAATTGCAAATAATAATTTCTTCATAGTCTTTACCATACCTTACCTAACTTTTGTGCGTTGTCCGTATAATTTTTGTGACCTTTCAAGCCCTTATAGATATAATAACCGGTATTACCGCTGTTAGAAAAACGCTCGTAAAGTTTACCGTAGCTTCCAACCAAAGTACCGTTATCGTCTACAAAAGCCGCAAACTTGGCTACCGCATCGCCGTTTGCCCAACAGTTATCGCTTTTCCATCTTGCCCACTGCATCTCGGTCGTCTTGCCTTCTTTATCGGTATACTCAAGATAGAAACGTTCGATAGAAGTAAAACCGCCTTCTATCTTATATCTTTGTCCCATATAAACGCCCGTAACGTTCCAATCGTCGCAGGTGAAACCTATTTCCTTCAAGTAATCTAAAAACGTAAAGGTTGCAGGCTTTTTATGGTTTTTAACGTATTGCGTGTATTCCTTCTGCACGACGTTCAAAAACGACCTGTTGTCAAGCGTATAAAGGGTGTGATACCTGTTTCTTTTTTTATTACTTTCCCTTACGCCGTAGGTATAGTGATTGCTTCCGTCGTAAAAATCTTCGCTGCTCGAACTGCTCTTTAAAAACCTTGCAGAGTACAGCTTTTTTGAAATCTTTTTGCCCGTTGCGTAGTGGATAGTGGTGTTACTGTCCTTGCTGTCCTTTTCGGCTTTTTGAACGGCTTTTATTTCTTTATTTAGATAATCGAAAGCCTTGTCAGACGCTTTTTTAACTTCTGCCCACGAAGAATTGATAGCGTCCCTTTCCAAATCGGATTTAGCGTTTTCGTACTCGTAGGTGTGCTGGAAAGTGGCAAGCGTAAGCCCCTGAAGCGTCGTGGTTGAAACGTAGCCTAAAAAGTCCTTTTTCGGCTTGAACGACTGCATATCGAAGGACCAAAGATACTCGTACGTTATATGGTAGTGTTCCAATAAAGTAATTTCCGCAGCCGTCTCGTCAGGGGTTACGATACTTTTACACAGTGTTTCAAGCTGTAATGAAAGGTCGCCCGTAGACGAGCTTGAACCGAAAAACAATTCTTTAACGTGGTTTTCGTATAAATTAGTCTCTTCAGCTTTTGCCGCTTCTTTAGTAATCGAGTTGTTTTTTTGCTTTTGTAAAATATTATTGTAATAGTTATACGATTTTCTTATCGCAGCGGAAAAGACGTTCGTCTGATTGAGAAAAGAACGAATTGCGTTCTGCGATTTTTCATTGCTTTGGTTGTCTATTATCTGCTTTAAGTCGTCCTGCATCGAGTCAAGCTTTTCGTTTACAACTTTAAGCTCTTTTGTATAGCTGTCCGTATAGTCGATGCCTATAAAGTCAAAGACTTTAGCGCACAAAAAGTCGCCCACCGTCGGCAGGCTATCTTTTATAACGTCCGCACCCTTTTCGCTTATAAGGTCAAGGACGCCGTCAAATACGGACTTCTCTTCGGTTTCAGTAGTTTCCGCTACGGCAACCGAAGTCGGACTTTGCGAAGAAATTAAACCGAAAACCGTAAACGGCATAATTATTGCAAGCGAAAGCGCCGCTGCGGAAGATAAAAACTTTTTCTTGAACATATTTTTACCAGCCTTTATTTTTTTATGTTTGCCAGATTAAGCGTAAGGGGCGGAAGTTGATTTATCGAATTCCTTAATGGGATATTCCTTCTGTCCGTCGCTAACGGTCATATAAGTAATTTCAAAACCGCCTTCTGCAAGTGACGCGCCAAGCACGCGGAATGCGTGTAACTTAATCTTATCGCCCTTCTTTAAGGATAATTTGTATACGAATGTGAAAATGCCCGTGTCGTTTTCACTTTGAACCTGTACGTCGTTTACGTAGAGATATGCGGTTGCGTACGTAGGTAAGGTCATTCTAAGCGACATAGTAATATCTTCGTCTTTAGCTGCGGTAAAGTACCAATACGCACCCGCCGTATCGCTATTGCCTGATTCGGAGTCGTAATTAACGTACTCATAACCGTTCTCGGAAAACCAATAAGCAGCTTCGTTGGGGCTTGTGGCTGTACCGCAAGCGGCAAACGTAGAACACGCCATAGCCGCAACTAAGGCAGTTATAATTATAAGTGGTAAGAATAAAATTTTCTTTTTCATACATATTCTCCTTTCGAATACTATCAATTTGATTATATCACGGCGCTTTAGTTAAGTAAAGGTTTTTTTAAAAATATACGGATTAATATATATTAACGATAATATAAATAGGCTTAAAACCTTTTCACGCCTTTCGCCATGATAATCTTTACGGCGGTGCTTGCTTTTTTAATAGGGTATGTGTTAGAATAGTACTATGAAATTTATTGAACTTACGGTACATACAACTTCAGAAGGCAGCGAACTCATTGCAGATATTATGTGGAGATACACCTCATACGGCGTGGCAATCTCCGACGTTAAGGACGTTATAGCCCTTCAAAGGGATAAATCGTCCTATTGGGACTATATGGACGAAGAGCTTATTGCAGAAAATTCGGGCGACGTTATGGTTAAGGCGTTTATCGCCGTGACCGACGCGGAAGCCGTTCTGCCGCAGATAAGAAAGGATATAGAAGAGCTCGTTGCAAACTGTGCGGGGGCATTGCCCTTAGGCACGCTTGAGACGACTAAAAGGGAAATCGAAGGCGACGACTGGATAGAGATTTGGCGTAACCATTTCCGCCCTATTCATTTGGGCAACGTGGTGGTCGTGCCCGAGTGGATTGCCTACGATAAAAAGGACGGCGAAGAGATTGTCAAGCTCGACAACAATATGGCTTTCGGCACGGGCGAGCACGAGACGACTTCTATGTGCGTAGAGCTGTTGCAAAAGTACATCACGCCCGAGAGCGTCTGCATAGACGTAGGGTGCGGCAGCGGCATTTTGGGTATAGCTGCCGTTAAGCTCGGCGCAAAGTTTGCCTACCTTACCGATATCGACGCGGTTGCGGTTGAGAGCGCAAAGCACAATTCCGAGCTAAACGGCGTGACCGAAAAGGTGGTCATAGCACGGGCTGACCTTTTAGAAGACAGCTCCTTAAAGGGCGATATAATGCTTGCAAACATAACGGCGGACATTTTGGAAAGGTTAGCCCCTTCAATCCCTAAAAATCTCAAGTCGGGCGGCACGCTCATTTTAAGCGGCATCATAAACGAAAAGCTTGAAAGGGTTATAGAAGTTTATTCGGCGCAGGGGCTAACCCTTAGCGAAAAGGTAAATAAAGGGGAGTGGAACGCGTTGGCGTTCAAAGCGCTATGAGTACGCCGCACCGCTTTTTCGTAGATAGAATAGACTACCCCGACCAGACCGAAGTTATTTTAGACGGCGAAGAATTTATACACGCAAAGGCGGTGTTAAGGGTGGGCGAAGGCAGCGAAATCACCCTGTTGGACAACACCGCCAACGAATATACGGCAATAGTTGCAAAGGTCTCAAAAAACAGTTTGCTCGCGCATATTACGGGGGTAAACAGGGGCGAAAGGGAGCCGAACACCCCCATATATCTGCTTATTGGCGCGCTAAAGGGCGACAAGACCGAGCTCGTCGTGCAAAAGGCAACCGAGCTTGGCGCGTCAAAAATAGGCGTGTTTAATTCTCGCTACTGTTCGGCGTATATGAACGCCAACAAGCTTGAACGCTTGAAAAAAGTGACAAGGGAAGCGGCTAAGCAGTGCCTGCGCTCTATCGCGCCCGAAGTTGAGTATTTCGACGATTTTGCTGCGGCGTTAGCGTCTGCAAAGGACTTTGACGTCAAGCTCTTTTTCTGCGAGTTTGCAACCGAAAGCGAAATTGATTTTGGGAGTATAAAAGGCTCTTGCGCGCTCGTCGTGGGCAGCGAAGGCGGCTTTGCGGACGAAGAGTTCGCTTTGGCAAAGGAAAAATACGGGTTTAAGGGTATGAGCTTGGGCAAGCGCATTTTGCGCGCGGAGACGGCGGCAATCGCCGTTTGCTCTATTGCCGCGTTCAGCCTGAAGGAGCTTGATTGAAAGCGGTTATATTTACTCTCGGCTGTAAGGTAAACGAAGTCGAAAGCGCGTCTATCGCGGCGGAATTAGAAAATAGGGGGTGGCAGGTTTCAGACGAGCTTGCGCCTGCCGACGTATACGTTTTAAACACCTGCGCCGTGACTAAGGAAGCGGAAAAAAAGAGCCGTCAGCTCGTTGCAAGGGCGCAAAAGTTCAACCCCCAAGCGCCAATTTACGTCTGCGGCTGTGCGTCGCAAAAGAGTGAAGAGAGTTTTTTAGGCAAGGGCGTAAGGTTCGTGTGCGGCGCAAGGAAGAAGGAAGAAGTCGTAAACGCCATCGTATCCGATTTCGGCGGCGAAGGCTGTCTGTCTCTTTGTCCGCCCAAGCAGTTAAAAACCCGTGCCTTTATCAAGATAGAAGACGGCTGCAATAACTTTTGCAGCTATTGCGTAATTCCCTATTTAAGGGGCAGGGTAGAAAGCCGACCCGTAGAAGAAATCGTTGCCGAAGTGAAAAACTGCACTTCGCCCGAAATCGTCTTAACGGGCATAAACATATCCGCTTACAACGCCCACCCCGACGGGCTTGCAGGACTGATTAAAGAAATTTCCTTTACAGATAAGCGCATACGACTTGGCTCTATAGAGTGCAGGGTAATAGATAAAAAACTTTTAGACGCGCTTGCGTCCTTAAAGGACTTTGCACCGCAGTTTCACCTTTCGTTGCAAAGCGGCTCTAACGCCGTTTTAAAGGCTATGAACAGGAAGTACACGCGAGAAGAATATCTTCAAAAGTGTGAGCTTATCTATAGTAAATTCCCCGACGCGGCAATCACCACGGATATAATCGCGGGCTTTTGCGGCGAGACGGAAGAAGATTTTTGCGACAGCCTTTCAATAATCGACGCGGCAAGGCTTTCAAGGGTACACGCGTTTGCGTTCTCCCCCCGTGAAGGCACTAAGGCTTTTAAAATGCAGGACGTGCCTAAGGAGATTAAGTCCGAAAGGCTGCACCGCCTACTTAAAGCGGCAGACGCCGCCGCAAGCCGCTATCTTAGCGAAAGGCTGGGTAAGGTATATAACGTCATCTTTGAAGATTTCGACGGCGAATATACTACGGGCTATACCGAAGGGTATATCAAGGTATACGTTTCGGGCAAGAAGTCGGGAAGGTCAGCCGTTAAGCTGCTTTCGCCCTATAAGGACGGCGCAATCGCAGAGATTGTAGATTAATAAAACCGCTTTGGTTTAGGCATACTGCCTGACCAAACTAACGACATTTTTATTTGGCAAGTTAAAATGAAGAGTAAGATAGTACGATTTTTCAAACAGACTTTCAGGCGGCATACCAATATGGAATACGCCGAACTGCTTACGCGCGGCATTCGCGGCAGAAAGGGTGAAAACAAAAAGTACCCTTGGGCGTATTGCCGTCTTTTCGCGTTGCTTTTCGTACTGCTTGCGGTATTCTTATTAATCGTCCGCTTTACTTATAACGAGCTGTTTTCCCCCACTATAATAGTGCTGTCGTCAACCTGCTTCAATCTGTCGTTTATAATGTTTTTGTACGAGCTGTACCCCAAGAGAGATTTAAGCTATCTTTCAGTCCTGCTTGCACTGCTTATAGGCGGTACGGCGGCAAACGTCGTTTCACAGATTTTATTCGATTTATTCCCTGCAAACAATCAATGGCTTACGGCTGTCTACACGGGCTTTTTTGAAGAATTGCCTAAGGCGGCGGCAACGCTTGCAGTGCTTATCGCGGCTAAAAACCGTTCTCCGCTTGCAGGCTTTATGTTCGGCGCGGCGGTGGGCTGCGGCTTCTCGATTGTAGAAGATATGGGCTATATCTTCGTAAGCGCAAACGAGTTTTCTGCCTTAAACCTTACTACGGTTATTAATATCGCCTTTTCAAGGGGTATATCGTCTCTCTGCACTCACATTCTATGGACGGGTGCAATCGGTTGGGCGTTCAATTTTTCAAAACGGACGTTTGCAAATTTGGTCTTGTACCCCGTAATTATTTTAAGCTGCGGCTTGCATATCGCGTGGGATTTGCCTTTGGGCAACGTTGCTCGCGGAATAGTCTGCGGCGCGTGCGCGCTCGTTGCGCTGATTGAGTGTGCAATAATTATTAAGACTGAAAGGAATAAGGTGTTCGGCGAAAAGAGTTTACCGACAGAATTAGGTTCAGGTGCGGAAGCGAGCAATGCCGACGAAGACACTCTTCAAAAGACCGACCCTGCCTATTGGAAACATTGGGGACATGTGTCCTTAGTTATTTCCGCTGTGCTAATGGCAATCATCGCCTGTATCTACTGCTCGATTCCCTTCCGCGAGAGATACGGCACGGAAGTATTCCATACGGCGGACAGCTTTATAGAGTTTATGCAGGACGGCGCTCAGCTTAACCTTGAAAGCAGAGATTACGATAGCAGTACGTCCGCAAGCGATACGGTCAGCGGCGAATACGTCATTCAAAGCGTAGACGCGGTTGCGGTGCTCGGCGGCGTGGAATGCAACGTAACTTACGAATATTGGTACTACGGCTCGGTGAGAAAATACCCGTATAAGACGGGCGTTACGATAGATAACGGCACTACTCAAAATACCTATTTTAAGGAAGATATCTACAATAACGGAACGTTATACGCGTCGTTCTTCCGCCTGACCGAAGCAGTGGTAACAGGTTACAACTTCGACACGCGCGGCAATATAACCGTCTTTATCTACGATGCGGACTATGCAAGGGATTTGACCGACCCCCGTTACACGTCTTTGTTCTACACGTTTGCCGCCCTTACGGGCGCGGCGGCGGTATGTTATATAGGTTTAAGAATTAAAAGTTGGAGGGTTAAAAAACTATGCTCGACGGAAAGTGTATCTTCTGCAGAATAATCAAGGGTGAAATTCCTTCGTCTAAGGTGTATGAAGACGACAAAATGTACGTCTTTAAGGATATAGAGCCTAAGGCTAAGGTTCATCTTTTGGCTGTGCCTAAAACGCATTTTAAGCTCTTAGAAGAGATGGGAGACGGGGAAGCGGATATTCTAAAATATATGCTTACAAAAATTCCCGAAATCGCCAAATCAAACGGCTGTGAAAACGGTTACCGCCTTTTAATCAATCAAGGCGACGACGCAGGGCAGACGGTGTTTCACCTACATATTCACATACTCGGCGGAGAGAAATTATCCGACTTTTAACGGGGCGCTCTTCATATATACTTCGCATTTCTGCGTTGTGTTCCGTGCCGCCTAAGTCACTTACGCTTAAGTAAGCTCCTGTCGGCGGTACTCGCACGCCTTGAACTGCTCGCATCTATGAAGAGCAATTAACCCAAATAAGGTGAAGAGTATCTCTAAAGAGCCGGAATCCCAAATAAGGTGAAAAGTAACTAAAAGCCGCGTCATTGCGAGCCGACTATAAGTCGGCGTGGCAATCCCATCGGGTATGCGACCAACTCTCGCTTTCCCTAAAGAATAGGGAAAGTGGTTCGCACGTAAAGTGCGAACCGATAGAGTTTGATAATTCTAATTATTCCACCTAAAAGGTAAACAAAATGATTTATTCGATTGAAAACGATTATATAAAGCTTTCGGTCAATTCCGACGGCGGCGCTATGACGTCGCTTGTTTATAAGGGTACTAACTGCCAAAGACTGTGGCAGGGCGACGAACGGTGGTGGAAGGGACAGGACGTCGTAATCTTCCCCATAGTCGGCCACGCAGGGGCGTTTACGGCAAAGGGGCAGGAATGTCTTTTAAAGTCACACGGGCTTATCCGCTATACTACTCTTTCAGTAAAAGAGCAGGGGGGAGACTTTATAACGCTTTGCACTCAGTCCAACGGTGAAAGCCTTGAAAAGTTCCCGTACGAGTGGGAATTTGAAATCGGCTATAGGCTTGACAAAAACACGGTAAACGTAAACTACTTCGTGCGCTCAAAAGGTGGCGTCTTGCCCTTCTATCTCGGCGGTCACCCCGGTATGGTTGCGCCCGAAGGGAAGGCAGAAATCAGCTTTGAAAACGAAGAACACCCGCAAGTATATCCCCTTGAAGGCGAGCCGTACCCCATAAGCAAGCTTAAATCGCTTTGTATGGACAAGGAATTTTTTGCTCGCCACAAGACGTATCAGCTCGGCAGTCTTTCGGGCGGTGCGGTGTATGCGACCACGCAGGACGGCTATAGGTACACCTATAAATCGGACTGCCCTTTGTACGCGTTCTGGTCCAACGAAAAGGGCGGCGACTATATCTGCGTAGAGCCCTGGTGGGGCATTAACGACTTTTCAGGCGCACCTAAGGATATAACCTTAAAGCCCTTTATGAATTTCGACAGGGGGCAGGGTTCGTCTTTCGGCTACAGCCTTACCGTTGAAAAGCTTTAATTCACTTGACCAAATGAAAACCAGCCCGATGCAAAAGCAAGTTGCATCGGGCTGGTATAATTTTTTCGTCATTATCACTCGCAGCTCTCGGCAATAGCAAGCGCCGCCAATTTAACGCGCTCTTTAAGCGCAGTCGGGGCAATAACCTTAACCTTTCCGCCGTAGCTTAAAATTTTATCGACGAGCGTTTCGTCGTCGGGCAGGGCAACGGTGGCGATAAGCGCGTTGCCCTTAGGCTCTACGTTGTCCACGCCGATAAGCTCTTCCACGTCCGCAAGGGCGTCTTTTTTTATCTCTAAGGTAACTTGGGTCAACTGTTCGGAAGAGTATTCAAAGTTAAGGGGAATATCTTCGCGTGAAATTTCTTTCTTTTCAAACTTGCCGCCCGTAAAGCGAGCAAGCTTAATTCTACCTATTTTAAAGGTTCTGAATTCCTGGCGAGAGTGGCAGAAGGCGTAAACGTACCACACGTTTTGTTTAAAGATAAGAACGTGGGGGTCAATCACTCTGCGGCTATGCTCGCCTTCCCTTGAGATGTAGTCTATTTCAAGGCTTAGGCTGTCTTTAACAGCCTGTTCGCATACTCTCATCTTTTCGGAAAAGCTGCCCATATCCGCCCAGCTTCCGCCGTCGACTATGATATTGCCGCACACGGAAAGCTCTCTTTTATCTTCCTTTCTTCTGCTTATAAGCTTTTCTAAGGCGGAAGTTACGTTGTCGTCGTTAATCTGTCCGCCCATAGCTTCTAAGGCGTTTATAACGGCGTCGTACTCGCCGCGCGTAAAATAGCCCGACGGCAGGCGGTAGGTGTCCGCAATAAAAATTCCGCCGTATCTTCCGCGAACCACGTCTACAGGCACGCCCGAAACGTTCAGCTCTTCAACGTATCTGTACACGCTTCTCTGCGAAATTTCAAACCTGTCGGCAATCTCTTTAGCCGTAACCTGTCGCTTTGAAGTAAGCATAATAAGCATTTTTAACATTACTTGGTATTTCATAATCACGCCTTAATAAAATATATTATAAATTCTTAAAAATATTTTATCATATATGACAATATCTGTCAAGTTTAAGGAATAAAATAAAGGTGTAAAAAGACAAAGGGGTGACAAAAATGAACGTATTAAACTATATAAAAGCACAGGGTGAGCGTATAAGAGAAAGGCATGAAGGCGACGTATGCGTATTTTTTAAGGGGGAATCCGCGCCCGTATGCCGCAGTGCGAGCGAAATATTAGCCGAGCTCAACGCAATGGAAGGGCTTAATCAAAGAGAGCGCAATTTTGCCAACGAAAGCCGTGAGTGTTTTGCAAAAAGAAGGGAATCAATCGCAGTTTCTTAAACCGTCGTTCCAAGACGCGTTAGCGTTGCTTGGCAATCCCAAAATCCCAAACCGCGTCATTGCGAGCCGACTTTATGTCGGCGTGGCAATCCCAGACTTCCAACCGCGTCATTGCGAACGAGCCGCAGGCGAAGTGCGGCAATCCCAACGGGTATGTTGTTACTGTTTTCTAATAATTATAACCAAAATAATAAGGACGGAATTGTTTATACATTCCGCCCTTTAATCTATTAGATTGCCACGCCGTCCGCCCCTTACGTTCCGTCCGTCTCGCAATGACGGTGGTATAATTTTGGTCGCACTACTTTGACGGGGTTTAGGTTGGTCAAGCGTTCAAGCAATTAAGAAACGACGCTGTAGTCGCACCGCTTTGACGGGTGTGCAGTTGGTCAAGCGATTAAGTAGTTAAGAAACACCGCTGTGGTCGCACCACTTACTTATTTATTTTTTTCTCAACTAAAGCTATAATGCCGTACATACCGCCTGCAAGCGCACATAGAATTATAGTCGCGGTCATCACCAAATCCAGCCTGAATACCTGACCGCCGTAGACGATTAAGTATCCAAGCCCTGCGCGTGAAACGATATACTCGCCCATAATCGAACCTATCCAGGCAAGCCCTACGGCGACCTTTAAGGTGTTTATTAAAGACGGTATAGACGCAGGTATAACTAACTTAATAAGGATTGCGCCCTTGCTCGCGCCCATAGCTTTTAGCAGGGTGAGCATAGTTTTATCCACCGACAAAAAGCCCGTTAAGGTGTTCATAATGCACACGATTATGGCAACGAGTACGGTCATAAAGATTATTGCGCTATACCCCGTACCTATCCAAATAATTATAAGCGGACCGAGAGCGATTTTGGGCAGAGAGTTCAAAACGACTATATACGGCTCGAAAATCTTTCTTACGGTATCGGACAAATACAACAGCACGGCAATAGAGTAGCCGAGCACGACGGCTATTGTAAACCCTACGACCGTTTCAAACAGCGTAATGCCTATGTGGTAGAACAAACTTCCGTTTGAGTAAAGCTCTGCCACCGTCTTTATTATTCGCGACGGCGAGCTGGTTATAAACGGGTCTATAAGTTCAAGCTGTGCGCAAAGTTCCCACAGCCCTAAAAGGGCGATTAATATGCCAAAGCGTGCAACGTTGATTATAGCGTTTTTTCGCTTAATTCCCCGTAGGTATTTTTGGTGTTCTAAAGAGTAGTTTATAAGTTTTTTCATATGCGTAACCGTTTTTCGTAACCGTTCGTTTAAATGCCGAGCTCGCCCCTAAGCGTTTCAAACAGGTGCGAAAATTCTTCACACTCACGCCTTTTTTTAGGACTGCCGCCGCCAAAGGTTATACTGTGCTCTGCAATTACGGTTGCAGGGCGGGAAGATAGTACTATCACCTTATCGGACAGAGCTATCGCTTCGCTCATATCGTGCGTGACGAGTAGTGCCGTCTTTTTTTCGCCCTTGATAATACCCTGCACGTCGTCGCAAACCTTAAGGCGCGTTTGGTAGTCGAGCGCGGAAAAGGGTTCGTCTAAAAGCAGGATATCAGGCTGCGCGGCAAGCGTTCGAATGAGTGCAACTCTCTGTCGCATACCGCCTGAAAGCTCGGTCGGCTTTTTCTTTAAAAAGTCCTTAAGTCCGTACTTCTCGGCAAGAGAAATTGCCTTTTTGCGCATTTCGGGCGTATTGCGTTTTTTGATTTCAAGCGGAAGAAAGATATTGCTCTCCACCGTCCGCCAGGGGAACAGGGCGTCCTTTTGCAGCATATATCCAAACTCTCTGTTGCCGCGTATTATTTCCCCCTGCGACGGGGTCAACAGCCCTGCCGCAAGCGAGAGAATGGTCGTCTTACCGCACCCCGAAGGACCGATTATGGCGACGAATTCGCCCTGCTCTATATCAAAGCTCATATGCTCGACGGCGTTGACTTCGCCGCTTTGAGAGTGATAGGTATAGCCTACGTCTTTAAAGGATAGTATCATTTATACACTTCTTGGTAAATCTCGTGCGCACGCTTGGTGGTCACAAGGTCGTCAAACTTTACCCGTTTAGGGAGTTCGCCTGCGCCTTCCATAATGTCCTGCAATCTGTCTAACGCGCTCTCCTTCATAGCCATATCTTCAACCCAGGCGTCAATGCGCTTATAGTTTTCGATGGAAGAAGTTAGCGCGTCGACGGAAGTGCCGTCAAAGTACTTTGCAATTTTTTGGGCAACGGTTGAAGCAGGGTTCTCGTTGACGTACTTTATCGCCTTGGTTATCGAACGTAAAATGGCGTCAATCTTTTCGGGATTTTTGTCTATAAAGCTCTGCTTAGCCGAAAAACAGGTGTAGGGGACTTCGCCCGAAGCTTCACCGACGGAAGCAACTATAAAGCCCTTGCCCGCCGCCTGATATTGGCTTGCACCAGGTTCAAACATAGTGCAGTAGTCCGCAACGCCGCTTTCAAAGGCAGACGTCATTAGATTGAACGCAACGTCGTAATTCAAGTTTGCCGTGACCGAATTGAGCTTTAAGGTGTATTCAAAGGTCATAGCGGGTACGCCGCCCTTCCGCCCTGCAAGAATTTCCTTACCTGCAAGATTGCTCCAGTTAAAGTTGGGTTCTGCAACCCTACCCACCAAAAAGCTTCCGTCGCGCTTTGTGAGTTGACCAAACACTTTGGGGCTGTCTGAAGAGCCGCCTGCGAGTACGTACAACGCCGCTTCAGGTCCGCAGAAGGCAATATCCGCCGCGCCTGAAAGCAATGCCGCCATAGTCGAGTCCGCGCCGCCGCCGTTGGTCAGCTCTATTTCATAGCCTTCGTCGGCAAAATACCCGAGCGCGTCGGCAAGGTATAACGGGGTATAG
>JBJEVB010000063.1:20297-28851 GCA_051884155.1 Candidatus Coproplasma sp.
ATAGCCTTCGTCGGCAAAATACCCGAGCGCGTCGGCAAGGTATAACGGGGTATAGAATACCGAGTGCGTTACTTCGTTTATTTTAATGACTTTATTTTCGCCCTTACAGCCCGACAAGGAAAGGGGTATGGCAATAGCGGTTATAAGGGTAAATAAAAATGCTGTAATTTTTTTGAACAAAACTTTTTCCTCACAAAAAATTTGATAATACATTGTATGCCGCATTGCAGTCGTTTGACATTGAGAGCCGTTTTGATTTATAATTAATTTTGTATAATGCTGTATTTTATGGCTAAAGCATAGCTTTAAGCCAAATTGCAAACTTAAGACAACGCAATTTTTTTAGAGGGATATATTATGGAAAAGACTTACAACCCCAAAGACTTTGAAGACAGACTGTATAAGGACTGGGAAGAAAACGGCTACTTCCGCGCCGAAAGGGACCCCGATAAGGTGCCCTTTACCATTATGATGCCGCCCCCCAACGTAACGGGTCAGCTTCATATGGGTCACGCCGTGGACGAAACCATGCAGGACGCAATCATAAGATTTAAGCGTATGCAGGGCTATTGCGCCCTTTGGCTGCCCGGAACCGACCACGCCGCAATCGCAACCGAAGTTAAAATCGTAGAGCAGATGAAGGAAGAAGGGCTTACCAAAGAAGAGCTGGGAAGAGACGGCTTTTTAAAAAGGGCTTGGGCTTGGAAGGAAAAGTACGGCGGAAGAATTGTAAGTCAGTTAAAGAAGCTCGGTTCTTCCTGCGACTGGTCGCGCCTTGCATTCACTATGGACGAAAAATGCTCTAAGGCGGTTAGGGAAGTATTCGTAAATCTCTACAATAAGGGACTTATCTACAGGGGTTCCCGTATAATAAATTGGTGTCCTTGCTGTAAGACGGCGCTTTCGGACGCGGAAGTTGAGTATTCGGAAGAAGCATCGTCTTTCTGGCATTTAAAATACTTTATCGAAGGCTCTGACCAAGAAGGGTTAATCGTTGCTACCACCCGTCCCGAAACTATGTTCGGCGATACGGCTGTTGCAGTTAACCCCGACGACCCCAGATATAAAAAGTATATCGGCAAGAACGTAATTTTGCCCATTATCAACAAACCCATTCCCGTCGTTGGAGATGAACACGCGGATATGACGTTTGGTACGGGTTGCGTTAAGATTACCCCTGCGCACGACCCGAACGACTTCGAAGTCGGCTTAAGGCACAATTTAGAGAGCGTCACCGTTATGAACGAAGACGGCACTATGAACGCTAACGCAGGCAAGTATGAAGGTATGGACCGCTACGAGTGCAGAAAGGCGGTAGTGGAAGAGCTTAGAACGCTCGGCAATCTTGTAAAGATTGAACCCCACGCACACAACGTAGGGCATTGCTACAGGTGCCACACTTCGGTCGAACCCAGAATTTCTAAGCAGTGGTTCGTTAAGATGGAACCCCTTGCTCGCCCTGCAATCAACGCGGTTAACGACAAAAAGACGACCTTCGTCCCCGAAAGGTTCGCTAAGACCTATTATAATTGGATGGAAAACGTCAAGGATTGGTGTATTTCCCGTCAGCTTTGGTGGGGTCACAGAATTCCCATCTGGTACTGTAAAGACTGCGGCAAGGTCATCTGCGCAAAGGAAGACCCCGATTGCTGTCCTGAGTGCGGAAGCAAGAATATCCATCAGGACGAAGACGTGTTGGATACCTGGTTCTCGTCGGCTCTCTGGCCCTTCTCGACCTTGGGCTATCCCGACGACACTTCCGATTTAGAGTATTTCTACCCCACAGACGTATTAGTTACGGGTTACGATATAATCTTCTTCTGGGTTGCGAGAATGATGTTCTCAGGGCTTGAACATATGCGCAAAGTGCCTTTCCACTACGTTCTCATTCACGGCTTGGTGCGCGACGAGCAGGGCAGAAAGATGTCTAAGTCCTTAGGTAACGGCGTAGACCCCCTTGAAATTATCGATAAGTACGGCGCCGACAGCTTGCGCTTCTCGCTACTTCAGGGCGTTGCACCCGGAAACGATATGCGTTTCTCCGAAGCTAAGGTCGAAGCAAGCCGCAATTTCATGAACAAAATCTGGAACGCTTCAAGGTTCGTTATTATGAACTGCGAAGGCAGAAAGATTAAACCCATTACGGAATTTAAACTCACCCCTGCGGATAAGTGGATAATTTCTAAACTGCAGGCAACGATAAGGGACGTAACGCTTTCGCTCAACAAGTTTGAATTCGGTTTAGCGTTGCAGACGCTGTACGATTTCACCTGGTCGGATTTCTGCGATTGGTATATCGAGCTTACCAAAGCCGCTCTCTATTCCGAAGACGACGACAAGAAGGACAACGCCGTTTCCGTTTTAACCTTCGTGTTGGAAAACACCTTAAAGCTTTTGCACCCCTTCGTACCCTTTATCACCGACGAAATTTACCGTTCGTTGCCTAATACTTCGGGGTCAATTATGGTTTCCGAGTTCCCCAGATACAACTCTCGCCTGTCCTATAAGAAGGAAGCGGCGGCGTTCGAAGGCGTGATGGAGATTATTAAGGCTATAAGGGAAGTCAAGCTTGAAACGGGCTGCGCACCTTCTAAAAAGGTCAACGTGTATATCTTGACCGAGAGCAAGAGACTTGTTTCTGCTAATGCGGACTGCATTGCAAAGCTTGCAGGCGCGGCGTCCGTTAAGGTCATTGCCGCAAAGGAAGAAGTCGAAGGGCGTTCTTCCGCTAAGGTCGTAAGCGTTGGCACAATCTTAATCCCCACGGGCGAGCTTATCGACGCCGATAAAGAGCGCGAAAGGCTCAATGCAGAGCTTGAAAAGGTAACGGCGGAAATCAGCCGTGCAGACGGTAAGTTAAACAATCGCGGCTTTATGGCAAAAGCGCCTAAAAAGCTTGTAGATGCAGAGAGAGAAAAGCTCGATAAATTTATCGAAATGCGCGAAAAGATTTTAATGCAGCTTAAAAATTTATAAGGTGAACGATGGCAACTAAAAAGAGTTCAAACAAAGGCGGCAGGAGCAAAAAGAGCACAAAGAGTACTAAGCTTACAATTCTTGCCGTTGTGGTAATTGCCGTAATAATCGTTGCGGCGGTTGCCGTGTACTTAATCAAACCCGACTTGTATCATAAGTTTATAGGCTTAGGCGAGCATACTTGGGGCGAATATACGGTTGTAACCGAAGGCGACTGCGGTCACGACGGGCTTAAAAAGCATACCTGCTCCGTCTGCGAAAAAACCGAAGAAGTGGTAATCCCTGCAACGGGCGAACATACCTTCGACGGCGAAATTTGCACCGTGTGCGGTTATGATAAAAGCTCGCCCGAAGGCGATTTGGCAGGGGTAAATTCAAGCGGACTCTCTATCCACTTTATCAAGTTCGATAACGACAAGGCTGGCGACAGCGTTTTAATCAAGTGCGGAAATACCGAAGTGCTTATCGATGCAGGCTCTACTCAGGCGAGCGCAACGACCATTAAGGCGTACATAGATACCTACGTTACCGACGGAACGCTTGAGTACGTTATAGCCACTCACGCCGACCAAGACCATATTGCAGGGCTCGTAGGCACATCTGCTGGTTCAACCTACAACGGCGTTTTATACAGTTATAATATTGGCACGATTATAAGGTTTGATAAGTCTAATAAGGACGAAACGACCGCAAGCGGCAACCGCACTTTATACGGAAAATTCCTTGACAGCGTTGATTACGCCGTAGCTAATAAGGGCGCAACCGCCTATACGGCTTCTCAATGCTGGTATGAAAGGGACGGTGCTAAAAAGACCTACTATCTCGATACTGAAAACAAGGTGTCGATGAATATTCTCTATAATTATTATTACGAAAATAAATCTTCCGATGAGAACAACTACTCGGTATGTATGTTGCTTTCGCAGGAGATTACGGCAGGACAGTTTAAGCACTATCTGTTTACGGGCGATTTGGAGAAAGAAGGCGAAGAGCGCCTTGTTCAAAACAACACCCTGCCCGAAGTCGAGCTGTTTAAGGCAGGTCACCACGGCAGTCCCACTTCGTCGAACGACTGTCTGTTAAGCGTGATTAAGCCCAAATACGTTGCGGTATGCTGTTGTGCAGGCACGGACGAATACACTAAGGTTACGGCAAATCAGTTCCCTTCTCAGGCGTTTATAGATAGGGTTGCACCCTACACTGATTACGTTTTCTGTACGAATATGATTAGCGATAACGCGGACGGTTATCAACCTATGAACGGAAATATAGTATTCTACATAGACGGCACTAAGCTAAAATTCTATTGCTCTAACAATACCACCAAATTAAAGGATACCGAGTGGTTCAAGGCTAATCGCACCTGCCCTACGTCTTGGGCGTAGAGCTTTAAATAACGCTCTTCATATATACTTCGCAATAGTGTGTCGAGCTGTGGCAACCTTCAGTCATTTACTTCATTGTAAACTCCTTCAGGTTTTCCGCGCTCTCCTGCTCTTGCTCGCATCTATGAAGAGGCGCATACCCAAATAAGGAGAGGAAACTATGACCGATGAAGAGAAAAGACGCCTTGAAGAAAAGGCAAGGCACGAAAAGACTAAAAAGACTTTAAAGATTATAGGTTTTATACTGCTTGGGTGCGGTGTAATTTTAGATGTAATCTTTTTCGTGGATTTTATTTCTTCATTCAACACGTTTAACCACCCTACGCTCTTTTTCTGTGGGATTATAGGTCTGCCTATGACGGGTATAGGTTTAATGTTGTTGAGTATAGGCTTCCGCAGAGAGATTTCAAGCTATATGAAAAACGAAGGCGTGCCCGTTATCAACGACGCCGCGCAGGACTTAAAGCCTGCCGTTAAAGCCGTAACCGAAGCGGTTAAGGAAACGGTCAGGGACGAGAAGAGCGATATAAGCAGCGAAAAGCCTACCGTCTGCCCTGCGTGCGGCAAGGAAAATCAGCCCAAGAATAATTTTTGCGACGGTTGCGGCGCACAGCTATATAAGGTTTGCCCCAAGTGCGGGGCAAGGCAGGAAGTGGGGGACGCATTCTGCGGCAACTGCGGTACCAAGCTTGACGGTTGAGACGAACGCTTTGTAAATATGCGTCGCATTTCAGCGTTGTGTTCCGCGCCGCCTTGGTCGTGTACGTCCGTGTACACTCCCTGCGGTCGGTGCTCACACGCCTTGAACTACTCGCATCTTTCCAAAGGAACTTACCATGAATAAGGTGAAGAGATTCTAACCCGAATAAGGTGAAGAGTAATTAAATACCGCGTCATTGCGAGAAGCGTCAGCGACGAAGCAATCCCATCGGGTATGCCGTTACTACTTCTAATAATTATAACCAAATTAATAATAAGGGCGGACGAATTGAAAACGGTCCGCCCTTTAATCAACGAGATTGCCACGCCGACGAATAGTCGGCTCGCAATGACGACCTATAAAAAAACAAAGTCGGCGGTTGCTGTATAGCAACCGCCGACTTAATCTATTTCACGATTTTTTACTTATTTACTTTGTCCAGCAATTCCTTAACTGCGGTCTGCAATTTAGCAAGTGCCGCTTCTGCGTCTGCCTTGTTCTGCGCCTTAACCGAGTAGTAAATCTTAAGCTTGGGTTCGGTGCCTGAAGGGCGAACGCATACGAAGCTGCCGTTCTTTAATTCATAGTATACGCAGTTGGTCTTAGGCGAGCCGATTGCGCTCTTTTCGCCCGTAACCATATCAATCTTTTCGTCCTTAGAATAATCTCTAAATGACGCAACTTCGTATACGTCGAACTTGCTTATGGGGTCAACCTTAAGTGCGTCGACTACTGCGTTCATCTCCTTCATAGCGTTAAGCCCTTGATACTGAATGGAAACGTTGCAGTCAAGCACGTAGCCGTAGGTCTTGTAAATCTCGTTCAACCTGTCGAATACGGTCGTGCCCTTGTAGGTGTAGTAGCAAACCATTTCAGCGCACAGCATAGACGCAACGACTGCGTCCTTATCTCTTGCGTGCGTGCCGCGAAGGTAGCCGCAGCTCTCTTCAAAGCCGAAGACGTAGGTATAGCTGTGGTCCTTTTCCCAAAGCTTAATCTTTTCGCCTATGTTCTTAAAGCCTACGGGTACTTCGAATAAGGTTACGCCGAACTTTTCGCAAATCGCCTTTGCCATACCCGTCGTTACGAACGACTTAACTACAGCCGCATTTTCAGGCAGAGCGTTATCTTCCTTTAAACGGGTGAGTATGTAGTCCAAAAGCAGGATACCAACCTGATTGCCCGTCAACGCTTCAAATTCGCCTTCGGCATTCTTAACCGCAACGCCCAGCCTGTCGCTGTCGGGGTCGGTGCCGAATACTACGGTTGCGCCTATCTCGTTTGCAAGGTTAATGCCCATCGTAAGCGTTTCCTTGTACTCGGGGTTGGGTACCTTAACGGTTGAGAACTCAGGGTCTTTAGAAGTCTGCGCTTCAACTACGGTAGCCTTAATGCCTAACTTTTTGAGAATTGTGGTTACGGGTACATAGCCGGAACCGTGTACGGGTGTATAGACGAGCTTAAGCTTCTTTCCGCAAGCTTTAACCGCCTTTTTGGAAAGGGTGAGCTTCTGCAATTCCTTATAGTACTTTTTGTCAACCTTAGCGGGAACTGCCTTTATGTACTTTTTAATCTGCTCGTCTGTAGGAACGGGGCAGGAAAGGTAGTCGGTAATCTTGGTAATATAGTCGTAAACCGTCTTGGTGTCTTCAACGCTCATCTGTGCGCCGTCTGCGCCGTAGACCTTGTAGCCGTTGTAAATCTTGGGGTTGTGCGATGCGGTAATCATAATACCTGCAATCGTGTTAAGGCAACGCACCGCAAACGAAAGCATGGGTACGGGGTGTACGTCGGAATAGAGATAAACCTTTATGTTATTTGCGGCAAGTACCTTTGCGGCTGCTTCGGCAAACTCACGGCTCTTGTGGCGGGTATCGTAAGAGATAGCAACGCCCCTTTCCATAGCTTCTGCGCCTAAGCCAACGATAAATTGGCTTAATCCCTGCGTTGCCCTTCCTACGGTGTAGACGTTCATCTTGTTGGTGCCGTAGCCGATAATACCGCGTAAACCTGCGGTACCAAACTCAAGTTCTGCGCCGAACGAGTATTCTATTTCTTCGTTGTTATCCTTAATAGATAAAAGCTCTCTCTTTGCTTCTGCATTAAGCCTGCCGTCTGCAAGCCAGCTTTCATACAGTGACGTGTAGGCGGGTTTTTCGCTATTTGCCATAAATTAATTTCCTCCTTAATCTAAAGACGTTTTCAGCGCAGATGAAAGTTTTACGCCGAATGACCTTCTACAATATTATATAAAATAAAATCCCCCTTGTAAAGGGGGAAATCAAAATTTGTATCGAGTTAATTTAAAATATTTTTATCTATCGCCCTTAAAGAACTGCTCGGTAGTCATTTTTGCGTCCTTCTGCGGCCCTATAATTACGTAATCGTCAATGAAAAATTTCAGCGAATTATTGTCGCAGTAGTTGACGAATTGATAGCAGGTTAAAAGCATGGTTCCTGCAGGCACGGTTATAATCAGCGCCGCGCCGAAGGTTAAAAGACCGCAGATTGCGTTGAGTGAGAAGATTAGAATGGTCATAAACAATATGGTTGAAAGCACTCTCACGAACGCACCTTTTTTGGGGTGCAGGCAGTAGTTCATTGCCTTGCGGTTGTTGCAATTGCTGTGCAGGATGTGTGGCATCCAGTCGGTGGTAAGCGAGAACTTTAGCGCAAAGACTAAGATAATCATTGCCGCCGCAATAAACAATCTCAACAAAAGCGGTGCAAACGCCAACGCCTTGAAGGCTATCGCCCAAATTATAACGCCGCCGACTGCATAGAAAAGAAGGGATACGGGCGTATAGATAATTGCGTAAAGGGCAGCCCTTCTCAAGTCCTTTAAAAGGGTTGCGGCGTAGGGTGTGTGCGCCCTGAGCATCATTCTGTTGTTCAACGTTTCGCCCAACCCAAAGTCGCCGACTGCGCAAAGGAAGTAGTAGATAAATACGATTATTATTGCGCAAACTACGTCTATAGCGATAAGCCCTTTGGAAGTCATCATCTGCATAAAGTCGCCCATTGCGGCTTTAATATTTGCAAACTGAGTTTCCAGGTTTGTCAGCTTCAGCGCAGAAATGTCGGCGAAAAAGGCCTTCATCTCCGTACTGAGTACGCCGTATTCAACGGTCGATTGCACTACGTTTATCGAAGGGATAATAACCGCTAAACTAAGTGCTGAAATAATTGCAATGACGATAATTCTGTACAACAACAGCTTATACGTCGTTGCGATGTTGTCGATAAACACCATTAACGAATGTTTAAATCTCATTTTAATCTCCTAAGTTGAACTTAAAATTTGAATTTCAGGTTCGGATTAAATTTCAACTATTTTACCCACCGCCTTGCCGTTTGATAGGGCAAGATAAAGGTAGGAATTTTGCGAATATCTTGAAAGGGTACCGGGGTTAAAGAGCTGAGTGTTTCCCGATAAAAATTCGGTTGCGCAGTGCGTATGCCCGAATAGAGCAACGCTGCAGTCAAGCTCTTC
>JBJEVB010000064.1:0-5766 GCA_051884155.1 Candidatus Coproplasma sp.
AACCCGTGACGGTCAGGGAATTACAGGATAAAATTATACAGCTTAAAAAGGATACGGATACCTGCATTTTAGCGCATAGCTATATGTCGCCCGATATCTGTGAGATTGCAGATTTCGTCGGCGACAGCTACGCCCTTTCCGTAAAGGCAAAGACTACGCCGCAGAAAAACGTTATAATGTGCGGCGTGCGCTTTATGGCGGAGACGGTTAAAATGCTCTCGCCCCAAAAGCGCGTATGGCTTGCAAACCCTACCGCAGGCTGCCCTATGGCAGAGCAGATGGGCAAGGAAGAGATAGAGCAGGTTAAAAAGATGTACCCCGATTACGCAGTCGTTGCGTATATCAACACCACGGCTCAACTCAAGACCATTTCCGACGTATGCGTAACTTCTTCTTCGGCGGTTAAAATCTGCAAGGCTATACCCGAAAAGAACATCTTATTCATTCCCGACATCAATCTCGGCACTTTCGTAAAAAATCAGGTGCCTGAAAAGAACTTTAAGCTGCTTTCAGGCGGTTGCCCCACTCACGCAAGGGTGGACGAAGAAGAGATTATACAGGCAAAAGCTGCTCACCCCAACGCCCTGTTTTTGGTGCATCCCGAGTGCAGACCTTCGGTAGTTAAGTATGCAGACTACGTTGGTTCGACTTCGGGAATTATGGACTATGCGATAAAGTCAAACGCTAAGGAATTTATAATCGGCACGGAAAATTCCATTTTACAGCACTTGCAGCTTAAGTGCCCCGACAAAAAGTTCTACCCCTTATCAAAGGATTTGGTCTGCCACAATATGAAGGCGACCACCCTTGCAGACGTGTACAACTGCCTTAAAGGCGAAGCAGGGGAAGAGATTATAATGGACGAAGGGCTTATATCTTCCGCGGTCAAGTGCATAAACAAGATGATTGAGTACGGCGGCTAAAGAAGGGGGCGAGCGTTATGATGATAACGACTAAGGGCAGGAACGCCCTTAAGGTAATGTTGGATTTGGCTCAGCACAACGACGGAAGCAACGTCTCGCTTGCGGACATTTCCGACAGGGTTAAAGAGTCGCAAAAATATTTAGAAGCGACGGTCTCTTCGCTCTCTGCGGCAGGGCTTATTCTCTCTGCGCGCGGCAAGAGTGGCGGTTACCGCCTTGTTAAGCAGCCCGAAGAGTATAACGTTGCAGAGATAATATGTGCGGCGGAAGGTACTCTTTCGCCCGTATCCTGTTTAGACGTTGGTTGTTCTAAGGCAGGCGGCTGCTTGACCCTGCCTTTATGGCGAGAGTTGGACGACGTTATAATGAACTTTCTGCGCAGTAAGACGCTTGCAGATTTATTGAAATAACCGCGCATAAACTTCCGATATCTGCACACAATACTTTTATCGGAGGTAAAAATATGAGACTTAATTGCGGTGATACCTGCCCTAAAAGCGGCACCTATAAGGTTGTTGACGGCAAAGGCCACGTGGTGAACAACGTACACGTAGAAGAAGGCGAAACTATGCCCCCTACACAGTACTCTGACTGTCACTACGAAATAGACTAAGGCTTAATCTAAGGTTTAGGTTGCGCACGGCAGAACGCCGTGCGCAACCTAACTTTTAAAATATTTTTTTAAGTGCCTGTAATTCCTATTGACAAAATAGGAATTATTTTTTATACTTATATCATACTAAAAAAGTAGGAATTAAGAGGCGTAAGTTGAAAGAGCAAAAAATCGTTTATGTAGATAACGCCGCAACGACGGCAATGAGCGACACGGCAATCGCCGCAATGCAAAAATATTATAAAGAGGTTTACGGCAATCCTTCTTCCCTTCATACGGTGGGGCAGGTTGCTAAAGAAGCGTTAGATAGTGCAAGGGCGCAGATTGCAAGTTTAATCGGTGCAAAACCCAACGAAATTTATTTTACTTCGGGCGGAAGCGAAGCGGACAACCAGGCTATTCGTTCTGCGGCAATATCGGGTGCGTTAAAGGGCAAAAAGCATATCATATCCACCGCGTTCGAACATCACGCCGTACTTCATACGTTAAAGAAGTTGGAAAAGGAAGGCTTTGAAGTAACCTATCTCGACGTACATTCAAACGGACTTATAACGGCGGAAGAAGTGCAGGCGGCTATTCGTCCCGATACGGCGTTAGTTACCGTTATGTTTGCCAACAACGAAGTGGGTACGATTCAGCCCATCAGGGAAATCGGCGCAGTTTGCAAGGCGAACAAGGTAATCTTCCACACCGACGCCGTTCAGGCAACGGGGCATTTGCCCATAAACGTAGTGGACGACAATATCGATATGCTGTCCGCGTCTGCCCACAAATTTCACGGACCTAAGGGCGTCGGCTTTTTGTACTGCCGCACGGGCGTAAGGCTTTACAACCTGATTGAAGGCGGCGCGCAGGAGCGTAACCGTCGCGGCGGCACGGAAAATATCGCAGGTGTCTGGGGTATGGCTGCCGCGCTAAAGGAAGCGGTTGAAAACCTTGATAAGAATATGGCAAAGGAAACTGCCCTTCGCGACAAGCTCATTGCAGGACTTTCCAAAATCGAACATTCCAAGGTCAACGGCGACTTAGTAAACCGTTTACCCGGCAACGTAAATATGTGCTTCGAAGGCATAGAAGGCGAAAGTCTTTTACTTCTTCTCGACCAAAAGGGAATCTGTGCATCGTCCGGTTCGGCTTGCACGTCCGGTTCGCTTGACCCTTCTCACGTTCTTTTGGCGTTGGGCTTACCGCACGAAGTTGCGCACGGCTCACTTCGACTTAGCCTGTCCGAGTGGAACACCGAAGAAGAAGTCGACTATATTATAGCCGAAGTTCCCAAGGTAGTGGAGTATTTGCGTAGTATTTCCCCCGTGTGGGAAGCGTTAGAAAAAGGCGAGACGCCACACTTGATTTAAAGAATAAAGAATAAAGAAAAAAGAATAAATAAGGTGAAGAATATTTAAAAAAATTTACAACCTTAATCTTGCTTTCCCTAAAGAATAGGGAAAGTGGCTTGCGCCAAAGCGCAAGACGATAGAGTTTGATTTTCAAAAATCACGTTACAACATTAATATATAAAATACGAAAACAGAGGTTTAAAACGTATGGCACTTTACAGCGAAAAGGTTATGGACCATTTTACAAATCCACGCAACGTGGGAAAGCTTGACGACGCGGACGGAATAGGCGAAGTAGGCAACGCAGTCTGCGGCGACATTATGAAGATATATATAAAAGTTAAGGACGGGATAATCACCGACGTCAAGTTCAACACCTTCGGGTGCGGCAGTGCAATCGCGTCGTCGTCTATGGCAACCGAGATGATTAAGGGCAAACCCATTTCCGAAGCGCTCACCTTAACCAACAAAGCCGTGGCGGAAGCGTTGGACGGTCTGCCTGCGCATAAGCTTCACTGCTCGGTACTTGCTGAAGAAGCTATCCGTGCTGCAATCAAGGACTACTACGACAAGAACGGAATAGAGTACGATAAGGCTCAATTCCCCGAACCCCACGAAGAAGAGCACCCTGCCGAAGACTAATGGCAAGGGAATTAACCCCGTGCGGGCGCATAGAGCGCAGCATAATAACCAAATTCCGCAAGGGCATATGGACTAAGTTTTTACAGGCTGTCAAGGCGTACAACCTTATCGAGCAGGGCGACAAAATCGCCGTCTGCATTTCGGGCGGCAAGGATTCGATTTTGCTTGCAAAGTGTATGCAACAGCTTAAGCGCTATTCGGATATAGACTTCGACGTCGAGTTTATAGTTATGAACCCGGGCTACGCCCCCGAAAATTTAGCGCTTATAAAAAGCAACCTTTCCTTAATGGAAATACCTGCCCATATCTACGATTCGGACATATTCGACGTAAACGACTTAATCGGCGGCGAGCACCCCTGTTATCTCTGTGCGCGTATGCGCAGGGGCTTTTTATACGCACGGGCAGAAGAGCTTGGCTGTAACAAAATCGCACTCGGACACCATATGTCGGACGTAATCGAAACTACGATTATGTCGATGATGTTCGGCGGTCAGATTCAGGGAATGATGCCCAAGATTAAGAGCAATAATTTTAACGGAATGACGCTCATTCGTCCCCTGTACTGCGTAAACGAAGACGATATAATCCATTGGAAGGAATACAACGGCTTGCAGTTTATCGCGTGTGCGTGCAAGCTAACTCAAGGGCTTTCGCTCGGCGAACAGGGTCAGTCGGGCAGGCAGGATATAAAAAAGCTCATAAAAGATTTCCGCACGCGTAACCCCGACGTAGACGCAAGCATCTTTAAAAGCCTGCACAACGTTCAGCTGGACACTCTGCCGTCCTTTAAATATAAGGGCGAAACCTACGACTTTAACACAAAGTTCGAAAAGGGAATTACCGTTAATATAAATAAAGATTAAACAGCTTTAGATAAATATGCTAAAATTACTGCAATTGCACTTCTTGTAAAATCAAGTGGTGCAATTATTTTTATTTTTTAACGAAATGTGTTTACAAATAACAAAACATGTAATATAATTTTGTATAGGTATAACTATTCTTGTATAGTTTTACTCAAAAATCGTTAATTTTGGCGGATAAGCCGCCTAAGGGGGAATAAGTATGAACAAGAAAAGAGCATTCATAGTCGTGCTCCTTGCGCTCGTCCTTACGTTCGTCTGTGCTTTTGCAGCAGCCTGCAATAAGAAAAACGACGACGTTAAGAACGTAGAAGTTACTGCGGTAACTTTAGACAAGGAAACGGCTGAGTTACAGCTCGGCGGTACGACAACGGTGACGCTTAAAGCGACCGTAACGCCCGACAACGCTACGAATAAGACTGTAACTTGGACTTCGAGCGAACAATCGGTTGCAACCGTATCGGATGGCGGTACGGTAACGGCTGTTGCGCCCGGCAGTACTACTATAACGGCGACCGCAGGCGGCAAGAGCGATACTTGCGTCGTAGTCGTTCGTCCTGCACCTGCGACGGTTGCGGTTACGGGCGTAAGCTTAAATAAGACGACGGTCAGCTTAAAGATGGGCGTAAACGAAAGCACGACTTTAACGCCGACCGTTTCACCTGACAACGCAACTAATAAGAACGTTACTTGGTCGTCTTCCGATACGACCGTAGTAACCGTATCGGGCGGCGCAATAACCGCGCTTAAGGCAGGTACTGCATCTATTACGGTAAAGACCGAAGACGGTAACCATACCGCAACCTGCGAAGTAACCGTACAGCCTGCAGACGTCACCCCTGCAACCGAGTACACCGTAACCTTTAATATGAACGGTCACGGCGAAGATATTGCGCCGGCAACGACTGTAGACGGCAAGATAACCGCACCCACCGCACCTACGGCGGCAGGTTTCGTCTTCGGCGGCTGGTTCGAGACGGCTGCTTGCGACGGCACGGCAATCGACTTTGCGACTAAGGAATTCACAGCAGATACTACCGTATACGCAAAGTGGACGGCAGAGTCTACCGACCCCGAACCTGCAACCGAATACACCGTAACCTTTAATATGAACGGTCACGGCGAAGATATTTCGCCTGCACAGACGGTAGACGGCAAGATAACCGCACCCACCGCACCTACGGCGGCAGGTTTCGTCTTCGGCGGCTGGTTCGAGACGGCTGCTTGCGACGGCACGGCAATCGACTTTGCAACTAAAGTATTTACCGAAAATACCACCGTATACGCAAAGTGGACGGCAGAGTCTACCGACCCCGAACCTTCCGACTATACCGCAGACGGCGACTACGTGCTTGATATTGCAAATGAAGGCGCAACCGCTAGTA
>JBJEVB010000065.1:0-5598 GCA_051884155.1 Candidatus Coproplasma sp.
GATATTTCAAGGGGTTAAGTGAAAATTATGGTGGGAGATGGTGGATTACTTCGCGCTAAAGCGCTCGTGCGGCTGCCTACGGCAGACGGGCGAACCGGCTGGTTCGAAAGTGGACCCCATCCCACCGCAAAAAGAGCACCTTAAAAAAGGTGCTCTTTTTGTGGTGGGAGGAGGTGGATTCGAACCACCGAAGTCTGAGACGTCAGATTTACAGTCTGATGCATTTGGCCACTCTGCAATCCGCCCAAAATATTAAGTTTACCGATAAACGGGGGTAGGTGTATGGAGCTGGTGACTGGACTTGAACCCGCGACCGGCTGATTACAAATCAGCTGCTCTACCAACTGAGCTACACCAGCAAAACCGCTTAAATCATTAAGTGGTGCCTTGGGGTGGAATCGAACCGCCGACATAAGGATTTTCAGTCCTCCGCTCTACCAACTGAGCTACCAAGGCGTATTTAAGCACCTTTCAAAGGTGCTTAATGTGTTTGGCGACCCGAAACGGGCTCGAACCGTCGACCTCCAGCGTGACAGGCTGGCGCTCTAACCAACTGAGCTATCGGGCCAAATATTAAAAACGTTGCCGCTCAAAATTTATTAAATTAAATAAGTGGTGGGCCTTCACAGACTACTTCGCGCTTTGCGCTCGTGCCGTTGCAAGCAACGGGGCGAACCTGCGTTTCGAGTCGAGCGTTCACAACCCAAGCATTACGCATTAAATAAGTGGTGGGCCTTCACGGACTCGAACCGCGGACCAATCGGTTATGAGCCGACCGCTCTAACCAACTGAGCTAAAGGCCCTTATCAGCGTCAAGGTGCTTTCCACACAACGCTTGTATATAATAATATAACTAACTTTTTTTGTCAAGTATTTTTTCAGTTTATTTATTTAATTTTTTCAATTTTTTTAACTTTATTTTAAACGCCCGTTTCGACAAAAATTTAGTTAAAAATCCATATATTTTCAAATTATTCTCTTTGCCACAATGTATTATAAAGAAAAATATCAAGGGGCGTAAGTCAATGAAAATAACCGAAGGGGTGGCAGGCGGAGTGCTTTATTTAAAGCTCGTCGGCGAGATGGACGAATACTCTGCCCAAGCCGTGCGCGAGCGATGCGATAAACTTATAGAGAGCAACGCAACCGTTAAAAAAATAGTAATTAATCTATCTCAGGTTGAGTTTATGGATTCCACGGGAATCGGATTTTTAATCGGCAGATATAAAAAGGCTGCAAAAATGAACATACCATTGTATGTAGAAGCTCCCAACAGTGCGGCTGACAAAATACTTAATTTAAGCGGTATATATACGCTGATACCAAAGGCGGAATAATATGACCAAAAACTATTTAAAGCTTCAATTTTATTCTCTTCCGCAAAATCAAGCGTTCGCTCGTGACGCCGTTGCGGCGTTTTGCCTTGATTTAAACCCCACCGTATCCGACCTATCCGACGTAAAAACCGCCGTATCCGAAGCGGTTACAAATTGCACCGTACACGCGTACAGGGGCAATTTAGGCATAATAACTGTTGAGTGCGAAGTGGAAGACGACCGCATACATATAAAAATCAGCGACACGGGCAAGGGCATACCGGACGTAGAAAAAGCCGTTCAGCCCTTTTATACCACGCTACCCGACGACGAGCGTTCAGGCATGGGGTTTACTATTATGCAGACGTTTATGGACGAATTCAGGGTCAATTCGGTTCAGGGCGAAGGTACCGTAGTCTATATGGTAAAATGCTTTAAACCGGAAGTAGAGAATGCTTGACCAACAAACGTGCAATAAACTGATTAGGTCGGCAAAGGCAGGCGATAACGACGCAAAGGAACGCCTTCTTTCCGAAAATACGAACTTAATAAAATCTATCGTTAAACGCTACCTTAACAAAGGGGTTGAGTACGACGATTTATTTCAGCTTGCGTCTATGGGACTTTTAAAGGCGATAGCGGGCTTTGACGAGAGCTACGGCGTCCGCTTTTCAACGTATGCAGTGCCGATGATTTCGGGCGAGATTAAACGCTTTATGCGCGACGACGGC
Organism: Candidatus Coproplasma sp.; assembly: GCA_051884155.1. GTDB lineage: Bacteria > Bacillota > Clostridia > Christensenellales > Borkfalkiaceae > Coproplasma. The sequence goes on from JBJEVB010000065.1 coordinate 2,048, forward strand.
AGTATTAAAGTTTCTCGTGCAATCAAGGCGGCGGCAAAGCAGATAAACGCATTCGTCGAAGAATATACCGCAAAGAACGGCATTCAACCCACCATAAAGGTAATCGCTGAAAAGTTTGAAATGCCGCCGAGCGAAGTGGTGTTTACGATGGGTTCTTCGCGCATGCCCGTGTCCATTTACGCGCAGGGCGAATACAAGGACGAGAAGTCAAAACTTTTGCTCGATAAACTGCCCGTAGAAGATAAGCAGGAAGAGCTTTTAGACGTTTTGGAACTTCGCTCTGCAATCGCCGACTTGCCCGATAGAGATAAAAAAGTCATAATGCTACGCTACTTCAGGGATATGACTCAGGCGGAAGTGGCGGAAAGTCTTGGCGTTTCGCAGGTTCAAGTTTCCCGAATAGAGAGCAGGATAATGCAGTCGTTCCGCAACAAGCTCACGGGGTAAAGTAATAGTCAAAATTAAACGGGCTGATAAGGCGTTAAAGCTTTATCAACCCGTTAATCATTTATTCAAGTTTAAAGCATAGGCGTAAGCACGGCTAAAATACTGTTTATTGCACGAACAAAACCGTTTTGCTTATAGTTTTCCTTCGTGACCAAGCTTGAAAGGGCAATGGAATGTTCCAAATCTTCTTTAATGTCCTTAATGCAAGGCGTTTTGTACATAACGGCGCCGCACTCAAAGTGGTGAACAAGGCTGCGATAGTCAAAGTTTATCGTACCCACGAAGGCGATTTCATCGTCGACGACGACGCTCTTTGCGTGTATAAATCCTGGGGTGTATTCGTATACCTTAACGCCAGCTTTCATAAGCGAAGGGAACTTGGAACGGGTTATATTGAAAATGAATTTTTTGTCGGGAACGTGCGGCACGATAATGCGCACGTCAACGCCCCTGTACGCCGCGTTCTTGATTGCGTTCGTCAAGTTGTAGTCGCAAATTAAATAGGGCGTAGTAATATAAACGTACTTCTTTGCGGCGTTAATCAAATTGATAAAGTTGTTTTCGCCGATAAGCGCTTCATAGTAGGGTTTAGGACCGTCGCCGAAGGGGAATACATAACCGCCGTCACCAAACTTTTCCTGTTCGCAGTCGAGATATTTAGGGTAGTCGGAAACTTCTTTTGCCGTCAAATCGTAGAGCTGTAAAAACATTACGCTTAAGCTCGTCACGGCAGGGCCTTCAATCTTGACCGCAGTATCCTTCCAGTAGCCGAATTTGTGAATAATATTTGCGTACTCGTCGCCGATATTTATGCCGCCCGTATAGCCGACCTTGCCGTCGATAACTGTAATTTTGCGGTGGTCGCGGTAGTTATACACGCCGGAAACGAAGGGGTGGAATGAGTGGAATTTATAGCATTTAATGCCTTCTTTTCTCAAGGTGCGGTAGTATTCGGTCTTCTGCAAGCCCGAAGTGCCTATATCGTCGTACAAAATTCTAACTTCTACGCCTTGAGCGACTTTACGCTTTAAAATCGCGTGAATGCTATCCCAAATTTCACCTTCGGCTAAGATAAAGTATTCCATAAAGATATACTTTTCGGCTTTATCAAGCTGAGCTAAAAGGTCTGGGAAAAACTCTTCGCCGCACTTAAAGTAGGTTACCCTGCTGTCGAAGTGTCCGCACAGAAGTGAGTTTTTATTTAAGTATCTGTCTATGCCGTAAAAGTCGGGGTATTCCGTCTTTAATCTTTCGGTTTGCGCGGCGGTGGGGGTAACGTATAGCTTAGTTCTCTCGTAAATGGCGTGTAACTGCTTATTCTGTTTTTTAGTAAGTCTGGGGTTTGCAAACAGTAGATAGCAGATAACGCCGAATAAGGGAATAGCAAAGATTAAAATCAGCCAAGGTACTTTAAATTCAGGCAGGTCGTCTTTATTGATTATGTACAAGACCACTAAAAATCCGACGATAAGCTCTATAATTATAAACGGCGCAAAGTACACGTTTAAAAGATAGAAAAACACGACGATTAACGCCACCTGCAGTAATAATAGCAGAGCGACTATAAAAAATTTACTGAATAACTGTTTTAATAATCTCAAGCGAAAATACCCCCTTTCGGACGGTTGAAAAATACTTACGGAATATATTAATAAATACGTCGTTATTATATCACCGATAGGCTTAAATTTCAAGCGGCAAACTAAGTTTTAATTGTGAAAACTGAATGCTTGGCTATACGTAATTCCTATTATGGGCTGTTGGGCTTGATACGCCCTTGCTTTTTTAGCCAAAATATGGTATATAATATAGTAGAGAAAACGTATTACGGGGATAAGATATGGAAGAAAATAAAGCGAGTTTAACCGCCCTTATGTCGGCTTATGCAAGGGCGTATCACACCGAGAACGCACAGACGCCCGTCTTTTGCGACGGCGTTGCAAAAAAGCTTTTCAGCGAGCAGGAATATAAGGCTATGGGCGGCTACGTCGTTGGCGGTTTAGATTTTTTCGCGCCCGATAAAAAGGGGCAATTTCCCGACCAAAACAAGGCGCTTGAATATCTCGTCAATACTCAGCTTGCGCCCACGCCCGTTGTAAGGGCAAAATTCTGCGAAGATTCGTTAAAGACTGCCTTCAAAACGGGAACGACGCAATACGTTATTCTCGGCGCTGGGTTAGATACGTTTGCCTTCCGCGAGAGCGAGCTGTTAAACAGGTATAAAGTTTTCGAAGTCGACCATCCTGCAACTCAAAGCGATAAGAGAGCAAGGGTGGAGAGAGCAGGTTTAACCGTGCCTGAAAATCTTTGTTTCGTATCCGTTGATTTTGCCGTAGACGACTTGGCGCAAAAACTGCTTGCCGCAGGGCTTGATAAAAAGAAAAAGACGTTTTTCTCGTGGTTAGGTGTGAGCTATTATCTGACCGAAGAACAGATAAGCAAGACCTTAAAGAGCATTGCAAGCGTTTCTGCGGAAGGCAGCAGCGTAGTTTTCGACTATGCGGATGAAAACCTGTTTTCGTCGAACGTGCGAAGGGTTAAAAATATGCTCGCTATGGCGGCGGCAGGGGGCGAGCCGATGAAGTCGTGCTTTAGCTATTTTCAGTTTGAAAAGCTGTTAGAGCGAGATAACTTTTTAATCTACGAACTTTTGACCGAGCAGGATATTCAAAGGCAATATTTTGAAGGGAAGAACGATAACGAAATAACCGCCTTCGAGCATATCAATTACGTCACGGCGGTATATAAGCCGTAAAGGTGAATTTTAGCCTTTGTTTCAAGCCGACTAAAATCGGCGTTAAGATTTAAATTTCATCTACCCGTCATTGCGAGCCGACTATTGTCGGCGTGGCAATCCCAGACATAAATGCAAACACCCATTCCAAATAATCCCACAGCATTTATTTTTTTTTATTCTTTTATACCGAACCAAATCAATCGGCTCGTGCCGACTTCGTCGGGGCGAACCTGACGGAAGGTTCTTAGCTCTCGCTACACATCAAAAAGCGCCGTAACGGGTTACCCGTCACGGCGCTTTTTGGCGCAGAGGAGAGGATTCGAACCTCCGTACGTATTCCTACGTAACACGATTTCGAGTCGTGCGC
>JBJEVB010000066.1:0-5579 GCA_051884155.1 Candidatus Coproplasma sp.
TTAATTGCGGCTAAAAATTTTAGCTGCCTATTGACTGAAATCAACTTTATGTTATAATATTTTTCGGTGGTAACACCTAATAATTAATAAAACGTGGAGGGGGAATGATGAAAAAGAAAGGATTGTTGTTTACGCTTCTTTGCGTAGTCCTGTCTTGCGTTATGTGCTTTGGTGCTTTCGGCTGTCAATCGGGCGGCGGAAGCGGTGAATACACTCTCGAGCTTGAAGACGGGTGCAAACAGCTTACCATTTATTATAACAGGGCGGCAGGCTACGAAAACTGCGATATCTGGCTTTGGTACGACGGCGCTGTAGGCAGGGGATACGAACTGCACGAGTGCAGCTACGGTGCAAAGGTGGTTGTAAACGTGCCTGATACCGTAACCGAAGTGGGGTACATAATTAGAACCGGCTGTTCCGAGCCCGGCGGTACAAGCTGGGGAACGGCAACTAAGGACGGTACGGATAGCGACCGCAGCGTAACGCTTGAAGGCGATTATACCGTGATATATACTAAGTCGGGCGATGCCAACAACTATAAGAGCAACGACGGGGGAAAGACTCTTGAACTTATGAAATATATTACGATTGCGGATTTACAGACGTTGACAAAGATAAAGGTATACGTCAGCGATTCGGCAACCCGTCTTCAGTTAAGCGACGTAACCTTGACCGACGGCAGCGGAAACAAAGTGACGGTATCTTCGGTTTCTAACAACGTTCTTACTCTTCCAGATTCTCTCGATATATCAAAATCGTATAATCTCGAAGTGAAAGGCTATAAACCCGTACCCGTCATTCCGTTGACGTATATGTCGAGCGCGGAATTTGCTGAAAAATACACCTACGACGGGGAACTTGGCGTAGAGCTTGGCGCGCAATCCACTACGTTCCGTCTTTGGGCGCCGACGGCGTCAAACGTAAAAGTAAATATCTTTAGCGCAGGTAACGGCGGAACGGCTGAAGCTACCTATTCGCTTACTAAGGGTGCAAAGGGCGTATGGACGTATACGCATAACCAAAATCTCAACGGAAAGTACTATACTTACACGGTAACAACCTGCGTCGGTGTAAACGAAGCGGTTGACCCCTATGCGCGTTCGGCAGGGATAAACGGTCAAAGGGGAATGATTTTAGACCTTGACGAAACCGACCCCGATGGTTGGGACGGCACGCCCTTCGATAATCCTGCGGTTGAAAATTATACCGATGCAGAAATCTGGGAGATTCATATACGAGATTTCTCAAACAAGATAGCTTCGTCGCAGTATAAGGGCAAGTACCTTGCGTTTACCGAAACGGGGCTTAAAAATTCCAGCGGTATGCCCGTTGGTATAGATTATCTTAAAGAGCTTGGAATAACCCACGTTCACCTTCTGCCTTCATACGACTATGCGTCGGTTGACGAATCGAAGAATAACCAGTTCAACTGGGGCTACGACCCCCAGAACTACAACGTTCCCGAAGGCAGTTATTCCACCGACCCCACCGACGGTGCGGTACGTGTAAACGAATATAAGCAGATGGTTCAGGCGTTGCATAATGCAGGAATAAGCGTGGTAATGGACGTGGTGTTCAACCACACCTACGGTCTCGATTCCAATCTCAATAAAGTCGTGCCTTATTATTACTATCGTTACGACTATAAGGGCGTTCCTTCAAACGGCTCGGGTTGTGGAAACGAAACGGCTTCCGAACGCTCGATGGTACGCAATTATATCGTAGACTCGGTTAAGTATTGGCAGAGCGAATACAACCTTGACGGCTTCCGCTTCGACCTTATGGGGCTTCACGATATAGACACTATGAAGGCGGTGGAACAGGCGGTTCACGAAGTCAATCCCGAAGCATTAATCTACGGCGAAGGCTGGACGGGCGGAACTTCCACGTTGCCGACGTCGTATGCGTCTACGCTTGCAAACCTTCGCAAGCTCAACTCGGATAAACCCGTAAACGGCGTGGCGATGTTCAACGACGTATTGCGTGACGCAATTAAGGGCTCGGTGTTCGATATAGAAGATACGGGCTTTGCTACGGGTGCAAGGGCTTCATATCTCGGCAAGGTGCTGTTTGGCGTTCAGGGTGCGGTCAACAATTCTGAATTTTTCGGCTCAGGAGTGTCGGTAAGCTGGTATTCAAACAACCCCACGAACGTAATCAACTACGCGTCTGCTCACGACAACAACACGCTTTGGGATAGAATATGCGCAGTTCACGGTCAGGCGGCAAGCACGTTGGATTTGAGAATAAAGAGAAACAATCTCTCTGCCGCGATAGTGCAGACTTCGCTCGGTATTCCGTTTATGCAGGCAGGGGAAGAGATGCTCCGCACTAAGACGAATCCCGACGGAAGCTTTAACGAGAACAGCTATAATTCCCCCGACTCCGTAAATAATCTCGATTGGGAAGCTTTGACTGCAACTTCTTCGCAGTATAAAGTAATGCAGTACTACAAGGGGCTTATTGCCTTCCGTAAATCGTGTGAAACGCTTAGAATGACTTCGGCTTTAGACTTAGAGAATAAGCCCGTATGCGAAATAGTCGAAAAGGAGGGTGCGTTCGTGGCGTTCACCGTAACCAACCCTACGACGGGTGAAAAGCTTCTCATTGTCTACAACGCAAAGACCGCCGAAAGCACGTTCACCCTTCCTACGGGCAGTTGGAATCTCTATATTGATGGGGAAAGGGCAGGGACGAGCATATTAGAAAGCAATCTTTCGGGTGAACAGACCGTTTCGCCTGTAAGCTGCTACGTCTATAAATTTGACGCTAAGGCGTAAATAAAATTATCGTACGGGGATAACTTCCCCGTACGTTTTTGTAAAGCTATGAAAAATCAAAGAAATCACGGAATATTATTGCCGATTACCTGCCTTCCGTCTAATGAAGGAATAGGAACGTTGGGCGTATGGTCGTATAAATTTATAGACTTTTTAAGCGAGTGTAAAGCTACCGTTTGGCAGGTGCTTCCGTTCAACCCCACGGGGTTTGGAGACAGTCCCTACCAATCGTGCTGTTCCAATGCGCTCAATTACTATCTTATCGACCTGACCTATCTTGCGGACGAAGGTCTTTTAAACAAGGAAGAAATTGCTTCTGCCGATTTAGGCGGCGGCGAGCGCGTAGATTACAGCAAGCAGTTCAACCATAAAATTGCACTTCTTCGCAGCGCGTTTTTGCGCTTTGATAAAAACTCGGCGGATTTTGTCGAATTCATAAAAAAGGGTGAATTTTCCGATTTCGCCCTGTTTATGTCGCTCAAAAGCAGGTTCAACTATAGGGCGTGGTACGAATGGGAAGTTCCGTACCGAATTTATAATAAGGAAATTGCAGATAAATTCGTAGAAGATAATTACGAAGAATTCGCCTTTTGGCAGTTTACGCAATACGTCTTTTTAAGGCAGTGGAACGCGCTTAAAAGTTATGCTCGTTTAAAGGGCGTGCGTATAATGGGCGACGTCCCCTTATATCTTGCCTACGACAGCGTGGAGATGTGGAAGTACGGCGACGAGATTTTTAAGGTGGATAAAGACCGCGTACCTTCAGTCGTTGCAGGCTGTCCGCCCGACGCCTTTTCGGACGACGGTCAGCTTTGGGGTAACCCCGTTTACGATTGGGAAAAGATGAAGGGCAACGGCTATAAATGGTGGAACGAACGAATTGATAGCTATCTGCGCCTTGTCGATATTCTGCGCATAGACCATTTCAGGGGTTTTGACAGATATTACGAAGTACCTGCAAAGGATAAAACGGCACGCAACGGAAGTTGGTGCGACGGACCTAAGGAAGATTTCTTTAAAGATAAACTCGACTACGACGTGGTTGCGGAAGACTTGGGCGTTTTAGACGAAGGCGTTTACCGCCTTATGAAAAACGTCGGATATCCCGGCATGAAGATTTTGGAATTTGCTTTTGACGGTAATCCCGAAAACGAGCATAAGCCTACGAACTATACCGAAAACTATGTATGCTATACGGGTACGCACGATAATATGCCCCTTAAAGGATATATAGACGGTTTAAGTGAAGAAGCGTTGGTAACGTATAAGCAGGACTTAATTAAACAGTGCAGCGATTTGGGCGTCGTATGCGACGTTACAGACAGTGTTAGCATGTGTAAAACCGTAATCAAGCTTGCGTATGCTTCGCGTGTACGCACGGTCATAATACCATTGTGGGATTTGCTTGCGATGGGGGAAGAAGCGCGAATAAATCTGCCGGCTACCGTCACTACAAACAATTGGAGCTTCCGCTTTAGCGAGAAAGCTTTTTCAACCGAGCTAAAGGAATTTTTGTGCGAGATATCTGCTCAAACGGGTAGGAATGCGCAATAAATGTGAAAATTGCGGCACTAACACTTTTTTTCTTGTAAGCCGCAGCTTGATTGTGATAAAATACGTCTATGGAAAAGCAGATTATAGAGCTATATGCCGAGAGGGAAGCGGAAAAGCTTCGGCTTGCAAATAAATTATGGATTGCCGCCGTCAGCATTGTCGGGGCGGCTTGCCTTGCCGCCTGCATAACGCTGTGTTGCCTTGTAAACGCGCGGAACGTTCAGCAGATGATGATTGCCGTTATGTGTACTGCGGTAGTAGGCGGTTGGTTCGTAATTTACGTGTGTACTTCGGTTATTGCAGAAAATAAGCACGAAGTCGTTCACGCTAAAAATATGCTTGACGGAGAGCGTACCGAGCACGAAGGATATCTTTCTATAGGCAGTCAAAAGCTTAAGATTATCGGAAGTATAACCTTTGTAAAGGCTACGTTGACCGACGGCGACAAGAGCGAAAATATCAATATCAACGTGTTGAAGGTAAAAAAGCTTAAGAATATAAAAGGAAGGGTAAAGATATATACCGCACACGGCTATGCTGTTGCTTTGGAGGTGTGCGATGAGAATAATTAAAAATATATTTTCAAAGTTCTATCTCTATCTGCTTTGGGCAATGCTCTCGCTTATATTCGTCGGCTGGATATTTACTCTCATTACCGACACAACGCCTAAAAATAAGGTCACGCTTTATGCGGACGTATCTTTAATTGAAGACGTCGAGCTCAGAGTAGAGCTTGAAAAGAGCAAGCCCGACAACATAAAGATGGTTAAGGTACACCCCTTTTCCTACGTTGCATTCGGTTCGGGTATAGTCGGGGGAGATATTTATTTGGTGAAGGAGTCTGATATTGCAGACTATATCTCTTCATTCTGCGCACTCGACGAAGAGCTTTTAGCTCGCTATGCAGAACGCGGTATTTACTATAATGAAGAAGGTGCGGCATACGGAATAAAGGTGTATGACAGTAAAACGTCAATCGGCTGTGCGACCGAATATATAAACTATTTGCCCGTAGTGGGGGAAGAAGCGCAGGATTACTATCTGTTCTTCAACAAGGATTCTCTGCACGGCGGTGCGCTGAACGGGGCGAAAAGCTCTGCTGCGCTGACGATAGCCTATGCGTTTTTATCGCTGTGATTTCAAATCAATTAAATCGGGTGGCGGAAAATTTTCCGCCACCCTATTTATAATAGGTGGATTATAATATTAAGTGCAACAACGGTGCATAAAAAAATGGCTCATATA
>JBJEVB010000067.1:0-16821 GCA_051884155.1 Candidatus Coproplasma sp.
GTGCCGACGGGCTGTTTTTTTGATTATTTGAAACATCAAACTCTATCGTCACGAGCTTTTAGCTCGTGACACTTTCCCTATTCTTTAGGGAAAGCGAGATTAGTCCGCCCATACTCGTTGGGATTGCCGCGCCGACATAAAGCCGGCTCGCAATGACGAGTTGGAAAATTAGAAATTATGAACCTTGCTTTGCTTGGTCAAGTTTATTACTTAAACATTGCGATAAACTCTTTTAACGCAAACTGCACGGGGGTGTTTTTGGGAAGGGCTATACCTACTCCCCTTACGGGAAGCGACGGGGTTACCTTTACTTCGAAGATTTCACCCTTCTCTAAATAGGGCATAGCGTACTCGCGCGGAACGCAACCTATGCCCATTCCGCAGGTTACGAACTTGAGCATTAAATCCCAATTCTCTACTTCTATATCGGGGTGAAGCTTAACGCCCAAAGTCTGCGTGTATGCGGTTAACGACTTTCTTGCAATCGTGTTGCTCTCTATCATAAGAAGGGGGAATTCCTGCAGGTCGGATAGGTTGACTTCCGTTTCCCTTAAATAGTCGTACTTTCTGCCTGCGACGAATACGTCGGTCAGGTGAGCAACCGTTCCCGTAAGATTTACGTCCTTATCTTCCACAGGCATATTAACGAAAGCTATGTCGCACTTGTTGGTCTTAAGCTGTTCGAGCGTCTCTGGCGTGGTACCCGTGATTAGGTCGATTTTTACGCCTGGATATTTTACGTTGAACTTGACGATTTTATCCGCTAACACGTTAGAGAAAATTGCGTCGGTTGCGCCTATTCTTATAGTTCCCGTCGCCGTCGTTTGAAGTTCGGTAAGCTTTTGTTCGGCGTCGTCTAACAGCTTTAACGCTTCTTCTACCTGCTTGAAGATAAGCTTGCCGCCCTGCAGGGACAGCTCCATACCCCTATGCGTTCGGTTAAAAAGCGTTGTGCCGAGCTGAGTTTCCAACTGCTTGATTGCCTGCGATACGGCAGGTTGAGAGATGAAAAGCTCGTCTGCGGCTTTAGTGAGAGAACCGCACTTTGCAACCGTGTAGAAAACCCTGTACAATTCTAAATTTACCATATGTTTTTTCTCTTATATTGAATTTTTTTCTCTTCGTGATTATATAAAAATATCAAACTCTATCGTCACGAGCTTATGCTCGTGACACTTTCCCGCGTCGCCGCAAACTACGCTTTAACGCCTTTGTTATTGCAAAGGCTTCTTTTGCTTCGTTGCGTCTCCTTTTCCCACAAAAACCCTTTTTTGTGGGAACCCTATTGAGAAAGCAAGATTAAGGCGTAAAAATATTTTAAATAGTTACTTACCGACGCAAAACTTACTAAACACAACGTTTATCACTTCTTCGTCTGCCGTCTTGCCCGTTACTTCGCCGAGAATTTGCCAAGCCGAACGAATATCCATAGCGATTAAATCTAAGGGGAAATTGCCGATCGCGTCTATCGCCATCTCAAGCCTTTCGCCTGCGCGCTTGAACGCGTTGTAGTGCCTTTCTTCGATTAAATACGCACCTTCAAGCGTTTGACCGCCACTCGCCCTTTGCGACATAACTTTTTTAAGCTCGTCTAAACCTTCGCCCGAAAGTGAAGATATCGCCACGTCGAAGTCGCCGACGGGTTTAACCAAATCCTTTTTGGAAAAGACTTTGATAAGCCTTTTTTTATCCACGCCGTCTGCGGCGGAAAAGTCGCCTACTTCGGATACGCAGATAACTAAATCTGCCGTCTTTAAAGAGCGCTTTGCCCTGTCGATACCCATATCTTCGAGCATATCCGCCCCATCTCTTATACCTGCGGTATCGGTGAGATTGAACTTTACGCCGTCTATTATTATCGTTCCTTCGACCACGTCTCTCGTGGTGCCCGGAATTGAAGATACGATTGCCTTGTCGTAACCTAAAAGCGCATTTAAAAGCGAAGATTTGCCCACGTTGGGCGAACCGCATATGGTGACCAACACGCCATTTTTTATTAGCTTGCCCGCCGTATAAGTGCCTGCCATAGCCTTGATTTGGTCTAAAAGCTCAGTTAAATCTTCCTTTAAGGTGGAGAGCTCGGTTTCTTCTATGCCTTCTTCGGGGTAATCGGTGTCGGCGGCAATCTGCGCCAAGATATCGGTCAAGACGGACTGCAATTTTTCGACGTTGGCGGTGAGTTTTTCGGTATACATCATACTGCCGGCGCGAATTTCTGCAAGGCTTTCGGCGTTAATCATATCTATCATACCTTCCGCAGAAGAGAGCGACAGCTTGCCGTTTACAAAGGCACGTTTGGTAAACTCGCCCCTGTCCGCCAAGACAGCGCCTGCGTTTAGCACGGCTGAGAGTACCGCGCGTGAAATCTGCTCGCCGCCGTGACAATGAAGCTCTATAACGTCTTCGCCTGTGAACGATTTGGGCGCTTTGAAATATACGCACATACCGAAGTCACAAAAGCCTTCGCACATAATTTTGCCCGTGTACATCATTGCAGGCGTGAAGTTTTTGACGGCAATTTTTGCGGTGGGTACAAATACCCTTTCCGCAACGGCTATTGCCGAAGGACCGCTTACCCTTATTATTGCAACTCCCCCCGTTCCTGCGGGGGTGGCAATTGCGGCTATCGTATCGTTATTCATAAATCCAAATTCGTATAAGTTTTACTTATATTATTATAACATTACATTCGCAGTTTGGCAATAAAAAAAGCGAAACTTATCGTTCCGCTTTATATATTTTTATTATTAACTTAATATGTTACTTTAAGTCACCGAAAGGGTCGTCGTCGGAAGGCGTAGATTTGTTTTGCGACTGTTCGCCTAATCCGCCGAACGGGTCTTCAGGCTTTCCTGCCTGACCCTGCCCTGAGCCGTAACCGCCGTTATTATATCCCCCGTTGTTGCCGCCGTTATCGTAACCGCCGCCGTAGCCGTTATTGTTGCCGCCGCTATTGCGCATATACTGCTGATAAGCGTCGTACTGGCGTTTCTGCATCTCTCTCATATACTCGACGTAGTTGGTCGGTCTATTGTCCTTAATGCAAATCATAAAGATTGACTTTATGGGGAATAGCACCGAGAAAATAGTGAAAATCATATAATTTCTGGGTGAGTAAGTGCGGAAGAATGCAGACAATACGAACACGGAAAGCACGATAAAGATTAAATTAATTATTGAGTAGAAATAGCCGTTATAGGCGTTGAACATCCACCACGCCCAATTGAGAGACGTAGGAAGATTTTCAACTTCGTACTTGCCTATAAACAAACTGCCGACAAGCTCGCCTGCGGTGTTATAAAAAGGTTCGGGCACGGCTTTGATATATGACGTTGCAAAAAGCTGTATCACGGCGACCGAGTAAGCAATGCCCAAACCAACGGCAATAAGCTCTACTATCGCCAAAGCGAGAGAAAAATACTTGGTTTTAGTGCCGAACGTCTTGTTCTTTTCCGAGAGCACGCCGATATAGTAAGTGTTCAAAAAAGGCACGAACGCCATCCACTTATGTTTAAAACCGTTCTTTTTTGCAATAGTAAACAGAGCGACTGCTTCAAGCGCGAAAAACGCTAAGAAGGCTACCCCGCCTACAATCAATGCCACCCAATAATAGGTATAGTAAGGGTCGTTGGTTATTAATGCCGCTACCGATTGGGCTATACTTGTAAAATCTACAAACTCCATATTCCCGTCCTATTTATATTATAGTTTTATATATTTTATATCAATATTGTAAAGACACAAAAAAAACCGTGTGAAAAGATGGTAAAATTTTTTGCCGAGTTAAAAGAGTTTAACGCCGTAGTCAACGTCTATTAAGCACAGCCCGTACGGCGGCATAGTCTTGCCGACTAAGGCGCGGTTGCCCGTTGAAAGCGATAAAAGTACTCTGTCTTTATCAAGTTTACCGTAGGCGTACCAAATGCAAGTGCCGACTAAGGTGCGGACCATATTGTACAAAAAGCCGTTGCCGCAGACGGTGAATTTTATTTCTCCGTCGGCTTCTTCAACCTTAAAATCGTATATCGTCCTGACCGTCGTCTTAACCTGAGAGCCTGCCGCGCAGTAGGCGGCAAAGTCGTGCTCGCCGACAAAGAAAGCGGCACATTCTTTCAGCCTTTCCATATCGGGCGCAACCTTTAAAAGCACCGAATACCTGTCCTTTAACGGGTTGCGGCGGGGTGAATGATAGACGCTGTAGCAATAGGTCTTTTTCTTAGCCGAACGGTTTGAATCAAACCCTTGCGGTGCGATTGCTGAAGATAGTACGGATACGTCGTTAGGAAGATAGAAATTAAGGGCGTCGGCGAGCTTTTCCCCTTCTATATCCCTTGATAAATCGACGTGACACACCTGAGATAAGGCGTGAACGCCCGAATCCGTTCTGCCGCTTGCGTTGACCGTAGCCCTTTCGTTAAAGGCTTTGAAAACGGCGTTGTTTAACTCTTCCTGCACCGTTCTGCCGTTGGGCTGAACCTGCCAACCGCAAAAGTCAGTGCCGTCGTATACGACCTTTAAAACGTATCTCATCTTATCACCAAGTAGGGATAAATTTCGGGGCAGATATTATAGCCGTAGATATTTAAAAGTATTACGCCTGCGATAAGCACGCCGCCAAATAGTGCGGCGACCCCGTCGCGCCAGGTTAAGGTGAGCTTTTTGTACTTGGTTCTCTTTTTACCGCAGGAATAGCAGCGTGCGTCCATTGCGTCGCCGAGCTCTTCCGCACGGCGGAACGCACTCAATAAAAGGGGAATTAGCACGGGAATTATCGCCTTGACTTTTTTAAATATGTTTCTCGTCTCAAAGTCCGCACCCCTTGCCTTCTGCGCCGAGATTATGCGGTTGGTTTCGTCGATAAGCGTGGGAATAAACCTGAGCGCAATCGACATTATAAGCGCCAAAACGTGAACGGGAATTTTTATCAGCGTTAACGGGAATAGCAAACTTTCAAGCCCGTCGCAAAGATTTACGGGGGTCGTCGTCAAGGTTAAGACGGCGGAAGCCATAACCAAAAAGAACAGCCTGAAGGTTAAAAACACCGCAAAGATTACGCCTTCTAAATAGATACGGATTATCCACCACTCAACTAAAAGCCTTTCGCCGCCGTGAAAGAATATATTTAATATCGAAGTGAAAAGCAGAATAAATATTACGCCCTTGACCGAACGAAGCACCGAACTGAACGGAACGCGAGCCGCAATAATCGACGCGAGCAGAATTATTCCGCACAGCGCAAGGCTGTAGAAGGAATCCGCCACGAAAATCATCACAATATAGGCGATTAAAAATAGAAGTTTTACCCTGGGGTCAAGCCTGTGGACGAATGACTGCGTGGGGTAATACTGACCGAAGGTTACGTCGTTAAGCATCGGCTTCACCCCCTTTAAGGGCGGCGGCTACTGCCGAAGAAAAGCCCTTTGAAGTTAAATCGCACTCGATATTTAAACCGTCCTGAGCAAGCTCTTTTATAATCTTTGCCGTAAGCGGCACGTCTAAGCCGAGAGCTTTCAGCTCTTCGTACCTTTTGAAAAGCTTTTCAGGGGTTGCGCAGTCGAAGAGTTTGCCGTCCGAAAGCACGGCGCAGAGCGTGCAGTTTTCGGCAATTTCGTCCATATCGTGCGATACGATTATTACCGTCTTGCACCAATTGCTGTGAAGCCTATGCAAAAGCTCCATAATTTCCTTTTTGCCTAAGGGGTCAAGCCCTGCGGCAGGCTCGTCCAAAATCAAAATTTTGGGCTTCGTTACTATTACGCCTGCAATTGCAACCCTGCGCTTTTGTCCGCCCGAAAGCTCGAAAGGCGATTTTTCCTTGACTTCTTCATAGTTGAGACCGACCGCTTCCAAACTCTCTTTGACGGCTTTTTCGCACTCTTCGTCGGTTAAGCCCTTTTTGAAGTTCTTAAGCCCGAAAGCTACGTCTAAAAAGACCGTTTCTGCAAAGAGCTGGTATTCGGGATATTGGAACACCATACCCACGTCGCTGCGCAGAGCGCGCCAATCGCACTTTTTATCCGAAAGGTCGTATTTGCCTATCTGGATTTGGGGTTCGGCAGGGGGGATTTCACCCTTTTTGACCTTGCGTTTTTTATATTTTTTAGTAGCTTTAGGCAGCTTTATAAGTGCGTTAAGGTGCTGAACTAAGGTGGACTTACCGCTGCCCGTATGACCGATTACGCCGAAAAATTCACCTTCGGGAATGGTAAGGTTTACACCCTTTAATGCGTGTGCTGCAAAGGGCGATTTTGCCGAATAAGTATATGATAAATCGGATATTTTTATATCCCATTCACTGCTGAGATTTTGAATTGCCCCCGTAGTATTGCCTAACGAATAACTGTTAAAGCCGCTTATTTTTGCAACGGACTTAATTTCTTCGGCAAGCTCTTCCGCCTTAAGGCAGTCGGCAATTTGCACGCCTTGAGAGCGAATCTCGTGGCAGATTGAAAGAATTTCGGGCAGGCATAAATTGAAGGTTTCAAGCTCTTCGCCGCGCCTAAAAATTTCGTCGGGCGCACCGTCGGAGACGATTTCGCCCCTGTTCATAATTACCGCCCTTGAAGCGAGCAGGGCTTCTTCCATAAAGTGCGTAATTAAAATAACCGTCATACCTTCTTCACGGTTTAATTTAGCGGCTACTTCGCAAATTTCCGCCCTGCCCTTAGGGTCTAACATCGCCGTACTTTCATCTAATATGAGTACGTCGGGCTTGACGGCGAGCACGCCTGCAACGGCTATTCTCTGCTTTTGACCGCCGGAAAGACGGGACGGAGTTGCCTGTCGGTATTTTTCCATACCTACGGCGGATAGCGCCCAATCTATTCTTCTGCCTATTTCTTCACGGGGGACGCCTAAATTTTCAGGACCGAAGGCCACGTCGTCTTCTACGATGGAAGCTACGGTCTGGTTGTCGGGATTCTGGAACACGACGCCTGCGTGCTGCCTTACTTCGTTTACGCCGTCCTTATCGGCAGGGTCAAAACCCCAGACGGTGACTTTACCCGTATCTGCGGTGAGTAGTCCGCAAATGAGCTTGGCAAGCGTAGATTTACCGCTTCCGTTATGCCCGAGCACAGCCAAAAATTCGCCCCTTTTGACCTTTAAAGAGACGTTATTTAACGCCTTAGGCGCGCCGTCTTCGTACGAAAAGCTGACGCCTTGAAGCTGCAACGCAAATTCGGGCAGGGGGTTTTCCTGCCGACCTAAGCTGTTTTCGGTTAAGTTTTCCGTTGCCTTCTTTTTCATAATCTTTAAAATTATATCAAATACCTGAAAATTTAACAACAATTTTTAGTCGACTAATTCAGAAAGTGAGATAAAATTTTGGTGAACTGTTTTATGGGGTAATTTTAACGCTTTTTATAAAATTTTACACTACAAAATAATAATAATTTTGTGACTGCTATTGACTTTTAAACCGCAGTGTTTTATAATACTATAGGTGTTTAAATGAAACACTATAAATACTAATTAAAGGAAAATTATATCACGGAGGTTTTTTTAATGAAAAAATTGACTATCGACGGTAACACCGCCGCCAGCCACGTGGCCTACGCCTTTTCGGAAGTAGCCGCTATCTACCCCATTACCCCCTCTTCCCCTATGGCGGAAGTTGCGGACGAATGGGCGACCGCAGGCAGAACGAATATGTGGGGTCAGAAAGTTAAGATTGCCGAAATGCAGTCTGAAGGCGGCGCCGCTGGCGCTGTACACGGTTCGCTTTGCGCAGGTGCTTTAACCACCACCTACACCGCATCGCAGGGTCTTTTATTGATGATTCCCAACATGTACAAAATTTCAGGCGAATTGATGCCTATGGTTATGCACGTATCTGCTCGTGCGCTTGCAGCTCACTCGCTCAACATCTTCGGCGACCACGCCGACGTTATGGCTTGCCGCCAGACGGGCTTTGCAATGCTTTGCGATTCGTCCGTTCAGGAAGTTATGGATTTATCGTTGGTAGCTCACCTTTCCACCTTAAAGGCAAAGGTTCCCTTCATCAACTTCTTCGACGGTTTCAGAACTTCTCACGAAGTTGCTAAAATCGACGTTTGGGATGAAGCTGACGACTATGCTGAAATCAGGGCTATCTGCGAAGAAGTCGGCATCGCCGCTGACATTGCAGATTTCAAGACCCGTGCGCTCAACCCTGAACACCCCATTCAGAAGGGTACTGCTCAGAACAGCGACACCTACTTCCAGAACAGAGAAACCGCAAACAGCTACTACGAAGCAACCCCTGCTATCGTGCAGAAGATGATGGACGTAGTTTCTGCTAAGTGCGGCAGGAAGTATCACTTATTCGACTACGTTGGCGCACCCGACGCAGAAGAAGTTATCGTATGTATGGGTTCGGGTTGCGAGACCATTGAAGAATCCATCAACAAGCTCAACGCTATGGGCAAGAAGTACGGCCTTATCAAGGTTCGTCTCTACAGACCTTTCGTTGCCGACGCGTTCGTTGCCGCTATCCCTGCTTCCGCAAAGAAGATTGCCGTTCTCGACAGAACTAAGGAACCCGGCTCACTCGGCGAACCCTTATATCTCGACGTTTGCTCGGCTATCCTTGAAAAGGGCATCTCCGGCGTGAAGGTCGTAGGCGGCCGTTACGGCTTAGGTTCTAAGGAATTCACCCCTTCTATGGTACTTGCAGTTTATAAGAACCTTGAAAAGGACGAACCCAAGAACCACTTCACCATCGGTATTTATGAAGACGTTACCAACACTTCGCTTGACTTCTCTGAAAAGTTCGACGCTGCTCCCGCAGGTTCAACTTCCTGTAAGTTCTACGGCTTGGGTTCCGACGGTACCGTTGGTGCAAACAAGAACTCCATCAAGATTATCGGCGACCATACGGACAAGCACGCTCAGGCATACTTCTTCTATGATTCCAAGAAGTCCGGTGGTATCACCGTATCACACCTCCGTTTCGGCGATACCCCTATTCAGAGCGAATACTTAATCGACAGCGCAGACTTCGTTCAGTGCTCCAACCCTTCCTACATCACCCGTTACGATATGACGAGCGACATTAAGGACGGCGGTACCTTCCTTGTAAACACTTCGGCTACTACCGTTGAAGCTTTGGAAGACTTCTTACCTGCAAAGGTTAAGCAGGACATCGCTAAAAAGCACATCAATCTCTACGTTATCGACGCAATCAAGATTGCCGGCGAGCTTGGTCTTAAGGGTAGAACCAACACCATTTTACAGTCTGCATTCTTCCGCGTTAATCCCCAGATTATGCCCTACGACAAGGCTGTAGAATATATGAAGTATATGGCCAAGAAGTCCTTCGGCAGAAAGGGTGACGCAGTCGTTCAGATGAACTACAACGCAATTGACTCCGCTGCCGGCGACAACCTTGTAAAGATTGACGTTCCTGCAGCTTGGGCAAATGCAACCACCGGCGCTGCTATGGTTGAAGGCCATGCTGATAAGTACTATCAGGAAATCATTAAGCCCATCCTTTATCTCAAGGGTGATGAGCTTAAGGCATCTCAGTTCAATGCTGACGGTCACGTTCCTACCGGTACCACCAAGTTTGAAAAGCGCGGCGTTGCCGTTACCGTTCCCCAGATTGACCTTGACAAGTGTATCCAGTGCGGTACCTGCTCCTTCGTTTGCCCTCACGCTTGCTTGAGACCCGCACTCGTTGCAGAAGGCGCTGAAAAGCCCGCAACGCTTGCAACCAAGAAGGCTATCGGTCTTGCCGGTTACGAATACAGAATGCAGGTATCTCCCCTTGACTGTATGGGCTGCGGCGTGTGCGCTACGGTCTGCCCTGTTAAGGACGGCGGTGCTATTAAGATGGTTCCCCTTGCAGCATCCCTTGAAGCAGGCGAAGCTGAAAACTGGGAATACGCAGTTGAGCTTCCCGAAGTTGATACTTCTAAATTCAAGAAGGAAACCGTTAAGGGCTGCCAGTTCTGCACTCCTTTGTTTGAGTTCTCTGGCGCATGCGCAGGTTGCGGCGAAACCCCTTACGTTAAGGTTGTTACCCAGCTCTTCGGCGAAGATATGGTTATCGCTAACGCTACGGGCTGCTCTTCCATCTACGGCGGTTCTTCACCTACCTGCCCTTACACCACTAACAAGCAAGGTCACGGACCTGCTTGGGCAAACAGCTTGTTCGAAGACAACGCTGAATTCGGCTACGGTATGAACCTTGCATATTCTGCAAGAAGAAATCACGTTAAGGCTTTAGTTGAAGAATTGATGGCTAAGGCTGACCACGGCAAGGAAGTTTGCCAGGCTTGGCTTGACAGCTTCAACGACAGAGAAGCTTCAAAGAAGGCTTCTGCAGATTTGGTTGCCGCACTTGAAAAGTGCCCCGACCCCCTTGCAAAGCAGATTCTTGACGCAAAAGACTGCCTTGCTAAGAAGTCAATCTGGATTTTCGGCGGCGACGGTTGGGCATACGATATCGGTTACGGCGGCTTAGACCACGTACTTGCAAGCGGCGAAGACGTAAACGTACTCGTTCTCGATACCGAAGTTTACTCCAACACCGGCGGTCAGGCTTCCAAGTCCACCAACATCGGTGCAGTTGCTAAGTTCGCTTCCGCAGGTAAGAGAGTTAAGAAGAAGGATTTAGGTATGATTGCTAAGTCCTACGGCTACGTATACGTAGCACAGTGCGCTATGGGTTCTAACCCTGCACAGCTTTTAAAGGCTCTTTCCGAAGCTGAAGCTTACCACGGACCTTCACTCATCATCTGCTACGCTCCTTGCATCAACCACGGTATTAACATGACCAAGAGCCAGCTTGAAGAGAAAGCAGCAGTTGATTGCGGTTAT
This sequence comes from Candidatus Coproplasma sp., assembly GCA_051884155.1. Classification (GTDB taxonomy): domain Bacteria; phylum Bacillota; class Clostridia; order Christensenellales; family Borkfalkiaceae; genus Coproplasma. The sequence goes on from JBJEVB010000067.1 coordinate 10,804, forward strand.
TGGCAGCTTTACAGATACAACCCTGAAACCGACGTATTTACCCTTGACTCTAAGGAACCTACGGGCGACTACCAGGCATTCCTTGCAGGTGAAACCCGTTACGCTTCCCTTGTTAAGACTCAGGGCGCTGACGTTGCAGGCGAACTCTTCAAGAAGACCGAAGAGAGCGCTAAGGCAAGGTTGGAAGGCTATAAGAAGCTTGCAGGTAAGGAATAATTCCACTGTAATCTTTAACTAATTGAAATTGCGCCGTGCGGCATAAGCCGCACGGCGTTTATTTTTAGGCTTGCATATTGCTCGGTTGTTATATTTTTATTACTTAGCCAAAGGCGTTTTAACACTCACTGACCTTATAATATTTAATATATAATTCGGACCACATCTGCGGTATAGCGCAAGGCGCATCGAACACCAAACGCACTTTGTCGCCCTTTGCCGCCTGATATATCGTCGTATGGTCCACCCCGTTTTGTCCGTTTTCAATTTTGCGTAGTGTAGTTCCCTTTATTTTGCCGTTGATTTCAAGAGCTACGCTTGCGTTAGCTTGGTGATTATCGCATGATACGGCGTAATGAATTTCGTATAGCCCGTCTTTTTCAAGAGTAGCATAATCGCTTGAACACGTTACCGCACTTTCATCAGCAGGATACGCCACAGCGGTATTTAACGGCATACACTTGCACTTATCATCTATTGCCGATTGAGCCGTGATTAACGCGTTTGCGGAAAAACGGCAACAGCATTTTCCCGTAGGACCCGTTGCGCCCGTAGGACCTGTCGCGCCCGTAGGACCCGTAGCGCCCGTGCCTGTGGGACCCGTAGGACCCGTTGCGCCTGTCGGGACAGTTACTTATGGGAACGTTTACTATTTACGTCTTAACTCTTCAATACTAACGTTGCTTTTAATTTTATAGTAGATATTAATATTACGCTCTATCAAATCGTCTTTCTTCTCTCCTACCGTTATAAAATCTATGAGCTGTAGTACCGTTTCCCGAGTCAGTTCTTCTAAACTTCCGTATTGTTTTAACCTGCGTATGTATTCTTCAGCGTCCCCTTTATTATTCGCGTATTCGGCAAGTCTTTTTTCCGTTTCTTCTATGGTACGTTCAATGTCACTTATCTCCGCTTGATAGTTTGCGCACAGCTTTGAGCATACGTTTTCAGGCAGTTGGCTGCGAACCTTTTCTTCAAACGCATACTGTATAAACTCATCCAACTCGGCAAGCCTGTTTTTCAATGCCTTAAGCTTTTGTTCGTCCGAATACCTGTTCTGCTCATTGCTCTTTGCTTTATTTCGTATAAATCTCTCCTTCGCCTTCTCTTCGTCAATTATTACTTCGGTCAACATTGCCTGTATATCCTGCAAGACAAGACTTTCGATTTTCTGTTCGGATATATTGTGAGAAGTGCAGTACTTTTTTCCAAAGTCGACATAAGTTCGGCAGACAAAATAATACGCCCTTTCCCCCTTACGGTGACTATATTTTATCTTCATTTTAGCCCCACAATCTGCGCAGACGAGCAGCCCCGACATTATATGAACGGTATTGGCTTTGTCGGCTTTTCCCCTTGACACCGAATTGTTTACCGTCTGTACCTTATCCCACAGTTCCTGACTGATTATAGGCTCGTGCGCATTTTCCTTGACCACCCATTCGTTTTCAGGTACGTTAACTATCTTGTGGTTTTTATACGATATCCTTGTCGTCTTGTGCTGTATCAATCTTCCTATATAAACAGGATTGGTCAGTATCCACATAACCGTTCTCGTACTCCATTTATCCGAACAATTCCTGTTCCATTTCTGACCGTCTTTACGGGTATAATATGCCGAAGGATTGGGTATACCCACGTCCGTTAGTGTGCGTACTATCGTTCTTGTCGAAGCGCCCTGCGCACGCATTTCGTATATGCGCCTTACGATTTTTGCCGCCTGCTCATCAATAAGCGCCGTCCGATAAGCATCGGCACCTGCCTTATATCCGAAGGGATATTCCCAATTAGTATATTTACCTGCCCTTTGATTTGCCGCCTGAACGGCGCGGATTTTTTTCGATGTGTTTGCCGCATGCCACTCGTTAAACACGTTCATTATCGGCATCATGTCCATAGCCGTACTACTGCGGTCGGCTGTATCTACGTTGTCGCTAAGGGCAATGAACCTTATGCCGTAGGCAGGAAAAATATAGTCTATATACTGCCCGACCTGTATATAGTTACGCCCGAACCTTGACAAATCCTTTACAATAATCGTGTCTATTTTTCCCGTCTTGGCGTCATCTAAAAGCCGCATAACGCCCGGACGGTTAAAGTCCGTTCCCGACCAACCATCGTCGATATATTCATCGACTATGTTTCCGCCGTACTGCTCAACGAATTTATGTAAGATGGTGCGCTGGTTTTCGATAGACATAGATTCCCCTGACTTTTCATCGTCACGGGATAAGCGCATATATAAGCCCGTCTTTTCAAATTGCATTTGCTTTGGCATAAATAATTACAATCCCATTTCTCTGTCTGCTCGGTCAAAAGCAAGCTCTGTAATTATTTTATTTATATCTTTTTCACCTACGAAACGCCTTGTTATAATAAACTTTTCTCCGTCAATCACGTATTCTTTTTGCGATACGGGACAAGAAGCATACTTTTGTATAAGCTGCTTAACGTTTTTCCGCGTCCTATTATCCCCCCGTTATTTTAAATAATTTGATTTTATAAAACTCTCATTTTATTTTATGTATAGATTTACAGCCGTTGTTACGGGTGTTTTTGTTGGCTAGACTTTACTTGTATACGAAAATAGCCGACGCAAAATCGCGTCGGCTACAAACAAAAATATAAATTCAAAATTCGAACGTATAACGAACGGTATAAACCTTCTCCGTATTTGCCTTAAGCAAGGGCGTTTCAAAGCCGTCTACGTTTACTGCATTTGGAAAGAACTGCGGCTCTAAACAAAAACCGCATCCGCCGCCCTTACCCTTGTAGGGCTTAGGGTTGCCTACATAGAGCTGCAAGCCGGGAAAATCTGTACACATCTCCACCGTAATTCCGCTTATATCGCCTTGAGCAATTGCAGAAGGGCTGCCGCTAAGACAAAAATTATGGTCGTATGTCTTTCCGCCGAGCTTGCCAAAATCTGCACCGATAGGCTTAAGTGAAGTAAAATCTAAAGGCGTACCCTTAACACTGTCTATCGTTCCTAAGGGTATAAGGCTTTCATTCGTGGGGGTATAGCTTTGTGCATTAATCTTTATGAGATTGCCCATCACATCGCCATCGCCGTTCATATTGAAATAGGCGTGGCAGGTGGGGGCAAACAGCGTATCCTTGTCGCTTAGACCGCTGTACTTTATTGTAAGCTCCTTGCCGCATAAAGCAAATTCAACCTTGAATTTAAGCTCACCCGAAAACCCCATATCGCCGTCGGGGCTGAGCATTGAAAGGGTTAGAATATCACCGTTGACTTCAACGTCGTAAAATCTTTTATCGAAACCTTCTTCTCCGCCGTGCAGACAATTTTCGCCTTCATTAGCGGACACGCGGCACTCATTGCCGTTAAGCGTGAACTTTGCCCCTGCAATTCTGTTGGCAACCCTGCCAACGCAAGCGCCGACGTACGCCTTGCTGTTGAGATAACCTTCAACGCAGTCGTAGCCGAGTAAAATATTTTTTTCGCCGTTGGAGGCATTGAGCTTGATAAAGTTTAGAGTTGCGCCGAAGTCGAGAACGCCGACTTTGATATCGGCATTTTCTATCGTGTAGAGATACACGTCCCTACCCTTATATTTATCGAATAAAGACTTTGAAATCATTTCAATTTTTCAACCGTTATGCCGTCTGCAATATCGGCTTGGTAACACTTTGCCTTATAGCCCGTAGCGCTTTCGTACTTTTGACAGACGTAATTTTTGAAATCTTCCACAGCGTCGCTTTTGACAAGCGAAATGGTACAACCGCCGAAGCCTGCACCCGTCATTCTCGAACCTGCGCACGCAGGGTGTTCCTGTGCGGCGGAAGCGAGAGCGTCGAGCTCCCTGCCCGTAACTTCGTAGAGCTTAGACAGAGATTCGTGCGATTTGTTCAAAAGCTTACCCAAAAATTCCACGTTGCCGACCTTCATAGCCTGTACCGCAAGGTTAACCCTGTCGCACTCGCATATTACGTGGGTTGCCCTGTCCTTTACCTTACCGCTTAAAACGTGGCTGTATTTTGCAAATTCTTCGGGGCTTAAGTCGGCAAGGCACTCGATATCGACGTACTTTTTTAACGTGGCTAACGCCTGCTCCGTTTCGGTGCGGCGTTCGTTGTACTTACTCTCAACAAGGTTGTGCGGCTTGTTGCTGTTTATGATAACGAGCGAATAACCGCCTAATTTTATGGGAACGTATTCCCTTCCAAGCGTCTTGCAATCGAGCAGAATTGCATTATCCTTCTTTCCGCAGGCTGACGCGTATTGGTCCATAATTCCGCAGTTGACACCTGCGTATTCCCTTTCCGCCTGCTGCGCCGTTAACGCTACGTCAACGGGGTCGAACTCTTCCCCTGCAACGGTTGCAAGGGCGGCAATCGTAGACACTTCGATGGCGGCAGATGAAGAAAGTCCGCTGCCGAAAGGTACCGTACAGTCCTGAACCATATCGCAGCCTACTATTTTATGCCCTGCTCTCTGCCACATTAACGCACTGCCTGCCTGGTAGTTGCCGTACTTAATATCTCTGTAGCTTTCAAGCTTATCTATATCAAGCGAAACTTCGTCGGGCAAGGTCGTCCACTTTACGTTGATTTTATTCGTGCCGTTGGGGCGAACGTAAACGGTGTTCTTAAGCGACAGAGCCGCAGGCAGAACCTTGCCGCCGCAATAGTCAATATGCTCGCCGATAATGTTAACCCTGCCTGCCGCACTTACTTTAAATTCATATTCCATCTCATTCATAATTCGCACCCCAAGTCGGTCATAAATTTTATAGTCTGTTTCTTGTCCTTAAATACTGCAGTGTTTTCAAGTATTCTCGAACAGATGCTGCCGAGTTCTTTTTTCATAGCTTCGTGAACGCCTGTATTTTCGCTTTCGTATATGGCTTTCGTTTCGTCATAGACAAGCTTAAATGCGGCATATTCGGGGGGCAATTGACGTTTTTCTTCAATAATCTTCTCTATTTCGGATAGTTCGTCTTCCAACCTTCCGGGCAGAATGAATAAACCCTGCGCTTCGATAAGCCCTATGCTCTCCTTCTTTATCGTATGGAATTCGGGGTGGGCGTGGAACACACCTTCGGGGAACTCTTCGCTCGTTACGTTGGAACGTAAGATTACGCTCATTTCATATCCGCGCTCCGTCTTTACGACGGTGGGCGATATGCTGTTATGTATTCCTTCGCTATCTTCGTTGATTATTCCAAGCTCTGGGTTATTATAGCTAACCCAAGCAGAACGTATCATTTCGCAGAGCTCTACTATATCCTTGCGATTTTTTGAAATTACTCTTACAACCGTTCCCTGCCAATCTACAACTTCAATTATGGCGTTGGGGTAGCCCTTATGTTTTAAAGTATACGCAGCCTTAGCCTTATGCATAGGCAGAATCTCGCCGCCGCCTTGATAGTGGTCGTGAGCGAGTACGCTTCCGCCTATTCTGGGCAAAACTGCATTACAACCGATGAAATAATGGGGGAACGTATCCACGAAGTCCATAAGACGGGTAAACGTTCCTTCATCTATGTGCATGGGGGTATGCTGACAATTTACGGCAATGCCGTGCTCGTTGAAATAGCCGTAGGGCGAATACTGCCAGAACCAGGATTGACCGCCTAAATTTAAGTCGACCGTTCTCAGCGTTCTCTTATTCCTTGCGCCGTAACCTTCGTTTTCACGGCAGATTACGCACTTTGCAAAGCCGCCGTCGACCGAATTGCCTGCCTTTGCCTTTTTGGGGTCCCTAAATTCAGGCTTAGCCTTGTTTATGGTGACGATAAGTCCGTTGCTTTCAAAACGGGGGTTCTTATCCAGCTTTGC
>JBJEVB010000067.1:16921-27588 GCA_051884155.1 Candidatus Coproplasma sp.
TGCCGACCAGCCAAGCTCCTTTTTTGCCTTGCTTGCGTCTGCATAGCACGCCGCAATGTCGCCGGGTCGGCGGGGTTTGATGGAATAGGGAATTGTGTGTCCGCAAGCCTTTTCAAAGGCAGAAATTACGTCCAACACGCTGTAGCCTACGCCCGTGCCTAAGTTGTAGGTATACACGCCGCTTTGCTTGATTTTATCGATTGCCGCAACGTGACCCTTTGCTAAATCCACTACGTGAATATAGTCGCGCACGCCCGTGCCGTCGGGGGTGGGATAGTCGTTGCCGAATACGCCGACTTCCTTTAATTCGCCTATTGCAACCTTAGCAATATAAGGCGTTAAGTTATTGGGTATACCTTTGGGGTCTTCGCCGATAAGTCCGCTTGCGTGTGCGCCTACGGGGTTGAAGTAACGAAGCAGTACCACCGTCCACTCGTTGTCGGCTTTGTATACGTCGGAAAGCATTATCTCCTGAAAAAACTTGCTGGTGCCGTAGGGGTTGGTTGTGCCGCCCGTCTTGCACGTTTCGGTCAAAGGCAATACTTCGGGGTCGCCGTAGACGGTGGCAGATGACGAGAACACTATTTTCTTACAGCCGTGCTCTCTCATCGCCTGCAACAGTACCAACGTTCCGTAAAGGTTATTGTCGTAATACTCAATAGGCTTTGCACAGGATTCGCCTACCGCCTTGAGCCCTGCAAAATGTATTACCCAATCTATCTTATTTTCGGTAAATATTTCATCGAGAGCTGCTTTATCCCTAACGTCCGAATTGTAAAATTTTACGGATTTGCCCGTAATTGTTTCTACTCTCTTCAAGCTCTCTTCACTTGAGTTGGAAAGATTATCTACAACTACGACGCCGTAGCCGTTTTCAATTAGCTCTACTACGGTATGGCTGCCGATATAACCTGCGCCGCCCGTTACAAGCACGTTTTCCTTCATATTATTACCTCCGACATATAGATTTGAACGCAAAAAATTGCGCTTTGCTATTAGTTTAATTATACGCTGAATAAGCCGTTTTGTCAATATCAATCAAAAGAATTAGTACCCGAATATGTTACGACGAAACCGTGAGTTCAAACTTTTAGCCTTGACAAAACGACCCTGTTCTGCTAAAATATTTTATGAATAAATTATTTATTATGTATAAGGAGAAAAGATGAAAAAAACTGCATTATTGTGCGTTCTTTCCGCTTGCGTTTTCGCGTTTGCCGGCTGCGGAGCCGGTAAGAGTGCAAACGGCGAACTCTACGTTCGTGACGAAAACTTAACGACGACTTACGTTGCCGAAGACAACAACCGCGTTTTTTACGAGATATTCGTAGGCTCGTTCTCTGATTCTGACGGCGACGGCATAGGCGATTTAAGGGGAATTATTAACCGCTTTGATTATTTAAACGACGGCGACCCTAATTCCGGTCTTAGCTTAGGCGTTGAAGGTATTTGGCTTACGCCCATTTTCTCTTCTCCTTCATACCATAAATATAACGTTACGGACTATTATAAGGTTGACCCCGATTTCGGAACGGAAGACGATTTGAAGGAGCTCGTCTCTCTCTGCCATGAAAGAAACGTTAAGCTCATTCTCGATTTGCCCATTAACCACACGAGCACGAACAACGCAATGTTTGCAAGCTTTACTCAGGCGCAAAAGCGCAATGACACCGAGAGCAAATATTACGATTACTACTCGTACTACGTTGAAGGTGAAACAGCTCCGTCGGGCAGAAGCTTTAATCAGCTTGCAGGCACTAACGTAAGATACGAATGTAACTTTGAAGGCGGTATGCCAGAGCTAAATTACGACAATCAGTCGGTCAGGGAAGAGATGTTAGACGTTGCTAAATATTATCTCAATCTTGGTCTTGACGGGTTCCGCTTTGATGCGGCAAAATACATCTACTACGGCGAAGACGCCAAGTCGGCTGATTTCTGGAAATGGTACGTCGATGAACTTAAAAAGGTTAAGAGCGACGTCTACACCGTTGCCGAAGTTTGGGCAAGCGACGCCATAACCCAAGTCTACGCCCCTGCAACAAACTGCTTTAACTTTACCACGTCGCAGTCAACGGGACAGATTGCAAGTATTGCAAAGGGCGGCGACGTAAATAAATACACTTCCTACGTTGAAGGCTACGTGAACAAGGTTAAAGCCGTAAACGACGACGGAATGATTATCCCCTTCATTGCCAACCACGACAACGACAGGGCTGCAGGATTTTTGACCGTTTCAAGCGGACAAATGTACGTTGGGGCTAACTTATTACTACTCTCTTGCGGTTCACCGTTCATTTACTACGGCGAAGAAATTGGTATGAAGGGCTCGCGCGGGAGTGCCAGCACTGACGCCAACAGAAGATTGGCTATGCTTTGGGGCGACGACGATACGATTAAAAACCCCGTCGGTTCAACCTACCCCGAAATGAACCAAACGAACGGCACCGTAAAAGAGCAAATAGGTCAAAAGGATAGCCTGTACACACACTATAAAAAGCTTATTATGATTAGAAAAGCCAACCCTGAAATTGCTTGCGGTGAGTACAAAGCGTTAAAGTTCAGCGGTACCAAGCTTGGCGGATTTACTTCTACCTTGAACGGCAGTACCGTTGCCGTTTTACACAACACGACGACCAGTGAAATTACCGTCGATTTATCCACCGTCAGCGATATCGATTTTAAGGTAATTCGTGCCACCGCCGGTTTAAACGGGGCAAAGTTAAACGGAACCACGTTGACTCTCGGCGCACAGACCAGCGTTGTGATTAAATAACGTTTAAGATTCAAGCGTCGCCATTCGTAAGTACGGCGGCGCTTTTATTGACCAAAAAAATGTTGGAGCAAGAAAACTCACTCCAACATTTTTATTATTTATTTGTTTTATTCTTCGGCTTTCGTCTCTTCTGCCGCTGCTTCTTGGGAAGGAGCATTCTCTACTTCTTCTGAAGGGGTTTCATTTGTTTGTTTCTGCGCTGACAAGGTTGGATACAGATTGATTAAATTCTCCTGCGTTTCTGCGTCAAAGAAATGCATAGCCCTTGAATCGCAGGTAACGCAGAACTTACAACCTACGACAAGCTCCTTTCTCTGTTCAGCGGAGAGATTGAGCGTGGGTATTCTTGCGATAATCTTTACGCCGTCGTTAGTTACGACGTGCAAGTGAAGCTCGCTGCCCATCATTTCGTTTACTTCCAAAGTACACTCGATTGAGCTTTCAGTTTTTTCACTGCATAAAGTTAAGTGTTCAGGGCGAACGCCGAGCTTAATTGCACAAGCGGTTACGCCGTTTTGTTTAAGTAAGTCAGCCTTGCGTCCTTCAACGGGAATCTTTGCGTCAAGAACGTAAACGTAGTATTTACCGTCTTCAATTTCAATACGGGCGTCGATTATATTCATCTTAGGTGCGCCAATGAATTCTGCTACAAACAAGTTCTGGGGCATTTCAAACACTTCCGTAGGAGTGCCAACCTGCTGAATATAGCCGTCCTTCATAATTACTATTCTGTCGCCGAGCGTCATTGCCTCAGTCTGGTCGTGAGTAACGTAGATGAAGGTCGTATTGATTTTCTGTCTTAACTGAATAATCTCTGCTCTCATCTGATTTCTGAGCTTAGCGTCGAGATTGGATAAGGGTTCGTCCATAAGGAAAACCTTTGAATCCCTTACCATTGCTCTACCGATTGCAACACGCTGACGCTGACCGCCGGAAAGAGCCTTAGGTTTGCGGAGAAGATATTCGGTTATGCCGAGAATTTCAGCCGCATTCGTAACCTTTTCGTAGACGATGTCTTCGGGCGTCTTTTTAAGACGAAGAGAGAATGCAATGTTATCGTATACGGTCATATGCGGATAGAGTGCGTAGTTCTGGAAAACCATTGCGATATCTCTATCCTTAGGCTGCAAATCGTTTACAACTTCCCCGTCGATTTCAATAGTACCTTCGCTTATATCTTCCAAGCCTGCAATCATACGGAGCGTAGTAGATTTGCCGCAGCCGGAAGGTCCGACGAAAACGACGAATTCCTTATCTGCGATTTCAAGATTGAAATCGTGTACTGCGACTACATTTTTATCATAAATCTTTTTAACGTTAGTTAATTTTACTGATGCCATATATTTAAACTCCTATTATAGGCTATTAGCCCTTAACGGCTCCGCCCGTAACGCCCGATACGTAGTACTTCTGCAAAAGCATAAACAGTAAGGTTACGGGGATTGCGACGAGTACGCCGCCTGCGCAGAACATCGTGTATTTACCGTGTATCTGGTCCTTATTCAGCCAGCTATAAAGACCGACGGCTACGTTCATACCTGCAGAAGTATTCATTGAGATGTACCTTGCAAATACGAAGTCTGCCCAAGGTGCCATAAACGCCGTCAATACCGTGTAGATTACGATGGGTTTTGCAAGGGGCAAAATAACCTTTAAAAGTATCTGCAGACGGGTTGCTCCGTCAATTCTTGCCGCTTCGTCAAGCGATTTGGGAATGGTATCGAAGAAGCCCTTGGATACGTAATAACCCATACCGGATGAAGCAATATAGACCAAGATAAGTCCGGGTACTGCGTTGCCCTGAGTAAGACCCATATCGGAAAGTATGCGGTACAAAATAATCATCGTAAGCATTCCGGGGAACATACCGATTATAAGCATAAAACGCATTAAACCCTTTCTGCCCTTGAACCTGAAACGGGAAAGCGTATAGCTCATACACAAAACTATGATTGTCTGCAAAATTGCAGTGAATATAGCTATGATAAACGTATTGAGATACCAAGTCCAGAAGTCGGTTTGACCGAGTTTGATATAGTTATCAAACCCCCACTTCTCGGGAAGTATGTAGCCTACCATATGAGTAGATTCAACCCTGAAGGACTGCAATACTATACATATGAAGGGAATAAGCCATAAAACGCTCATTATGACGAGAACGATATGAATAACGGTGTTACTTATCGCCCTTGAAGTTTTAATCCCCATATGTCTTTTTGTCTTTTGCTTATTTACTTTGGGAGTTTCAGCCTGAATAACTTCGGGAGTTTCAACTTGATTAATTTCACTCATTATTGGAAATCCTCCTCGTTTCTTGTAGACGGCAACAGGTTGTAAACGATAAGCGAAATAACCGCTACTACCGCAAACACGAGTATACCGATAACCGACGCCATATAGTACTTACTGTCGTTTACGGCAATCTTGAACAACCAGGTTACCAACAGGTCGGTATAGCCGAGCGTACCGCCGGGTGAAATGGCGTTGGCATTGGTAGGCGCACCGCCCGTCAGAAGGTAAATGACGTTGAAGTTATTCATATTCGCTATGAAGCTGGTCAGAAGGTACGGCCCCGTTACGAACAGCATATACGGTAGCGTTATCTTGGTATACTGCTGGAAGGCGTTAGCACCGTCTATCCTTGCGGATTCGTATAAATCCTGAGGGATATTCATAAGTATACCCGTTGCAATAAGCATAAGATATGGAATACCTACCCAGATATTTATAATAATAACCGTTATCCTTGCCCACGTTCCGTCCGTCCAGAACGGCAACAGATGCGCGGTATCAATCCAACCTAAACTTAAAAGCGCACCGTTGATTATACCGTCTGCCGCAAACATCTTTGAGACGTATAAAAGAGATATGAACTGCGGAACCGCTATGGTGACGATGAGTATCGTTCGCCAAAGCTTTTTAAGCCTTATACCCTTTTTATTTATCATCATTGCAACCAACATACCAAGGAAATAGTTTGTAAAGGTTGCAAAGAATGCCCAAATTAACGTCCACGCAAGGACTTCGCCAAAGGTTGCGGCGTAGTTTACACCGCCGGCAGACCAGCCGAGCATCTGGTTAAAGTTTTCCAACCCGACCCAGCTGAACAGGTTGTTACGCCCGTCGAACTGACCGCTGTAGTTGGTAAACGCAACGAGTATCATAAAGACCATCGGCATAACGGTGAAAATAATAATACCCGTCATAGGAAGAGCAAGCAGAGTTTTGTGGAACTGGTCGTCGATTAATGAACGAAGGTCGTCCTTACTGCTCTTTAAGGGTTTGCCCGTCTTTAATATCTCTTCGGATATTCTGTTCTGCTTTACGTTAAGTCGCCAGGTGTAGATAAAGGCGATAATAAAGAATATAGTTAAAATACCGTAGAGAAGAATTTTGAACGAGTCGTCGTGGTAAATAGTTACCCAAGTATCAAGGAAGTCGTCGTATATCTTTTCCGCGCCCTGATGCCCGAGTGAGCCCAACATAGACATCCAATAACCGCCCCAAAGCGCCATATAAACTATGAAAACAATTTCGAACAGCAAAAACATTGCGCCGCGAAGATATTGTTTGCGTGCAAAGCTGCCAAAGCCCATTATGACGAATGAAAGGCGGGTTTTATAGTCGCCTTCTTTAAAAGTTTTATAAATATCTACAAAATTGTCCTTGACCTTTATGCCGAAGTTTTTAAAGAAAAGACCTATCTTTTTGCCGAGATTGACAAACCAGCCGGGTATCCCTATAAAAAAGCAGGCAATTTTGTAGAGAATTTTACGAATTTTAGAAAGTCTTAGATATTCTAAATCTGAATACTTAGTCATAAAGTTCTCCTTTAATAAAAGAGGTTGGAGCCAAATTTCTTTGACTCCAACCCAAACTTTTAAAATAGAATCCGGTTAAGCCAAAGCATTAACGCTTTGGAACAACACATTAAGCTAAAAGTGTTGCTTATATCGGTTATGCGGCAATCAGTTCGATTGTACCCGTATCGCCAGAAACCGTAAGCTGAATATAGTATTTACCTGCGGTTGTTACCTTAAAGTTGGCACCGTTCACGCCGTAAGATACGTCCCAGCTCTTACCCTGTCTTACCTTGAATTCATCGTTTTCAACAAGGTCATAAGCTTCGTTTGTCTTCCAAACGCCTGCGGAAACTTCGGTCATAGGAAGGTCTACCTTCCAAGTATCTCCGTTAATCGTACCGATAACGGTATATGCATTCTTTTCTGCATCAGACATATTGAACAACGCTTTTATGCTCTCTTCATACTTTGTAAGAACGCCCTGTAAAGCTGCGTCGGAACCGTCAGTTTCCTTAACGCCGGCAGCTATAGTCTTGCCGATATCCCACCATGAGCCGTGAATCTGACCCTGAGGTACGGCGTATTGATTCTGCTTAAGGAGTGCAGCAAGTGCAGGGTTAGCCTGAACTGCTTCTTCCTTCTGCGAATTCAAGTTGGAAGGACCCCAAGCGAGAGAGTTGAACCTTTCGGTCTGAGCAGCTTCGCCGGTCAAGTACTGAGCGAGTTTATGGAGATTAGCAGCCCTTACAGGGTCGGTCTGGGGCTTAACGCCAAGAAGCTTGCAACCACTGTATGAACCGAGATGATAGCTCTTTCCGTCTACTTCAAATGAAGGAAGTTCAGCTACACCGAGATTGTCGCCGAGAATATCTAATATATCGTTGTATGCCCAAGTACCGGAAACGAGTACGGCTGAAGGAACTGCCGCTGAGAATACGTTAGATGCGGAAGAGTCGTTATACGCCTTGGAGCTTACGAGCTTATACATACCCTTTGCTGAAACAAGACCGCTTAATGAATTGAAAGTATCGTTTACTTCGATGAAGTTACCTTCGTCGTCGGTCTCCCATTCGGACTTACAGCCGGTTGCAAAGAAGAAGGACGCTGCGTACCAAGCCGAATTGCCGAGCTCGAACGAGAACATCTTATTTGCGTCTTCGCAGTCCTTAATGAGCGCTTCAAGGCTGGTTAAGTGGCTTTCGTTGGTTATAACGCTCTTATCATAGTACATAAAGTAGCCGTTATCAGCCGTAAGGGGATAAGCGTAAATCGTTTCGCCGCTGGTAGCTGCGGAAACGGTTGAAGCCGTATTATTATCGGTTACAATCTTAGCTGCATTCGTACCAAGCTGAGAAAGAGCGCCAGCCTGAACGAGCCTTGCGAACTGGTCCTGTGCGAAGCAATAAAGGTCTGCACCTGCTTCTACGTCGGTTACCATCTGAGTAGCAGCTTCGCCTTCGCCTACTGCTTCGACTGCTGCATTAATCTTAATGCCGTCGGTGTTGGTCTTGTTGAAATCCTCAATCTGCTTTTTGGTAAGCTCTACCGCTGCTTCTGCAACCCAAATCTTGTAATCAGGCTTTGCTGCACAACCGGCAAATGATAAGCCTACGCCCATCGACATTGCCAACGCAACTACGCCGGCAACAATCTTGCTCTTCTTCGTCATTTTTTCTCCTCCAAAAAAATTATTTTTGTTATTATACCGCTATTAAGCGGTTGTTACCGATAAAGGTATTTGCGGTTTTTGCAAAAAAACCGCAAAGCGCCATATGGCGCTTTTTGTAAAATTTTTCAGATTTTTGTGATTTGTTTCATTTTTTTGAGTATATAAAATGAGACAATCTTTCAAATCCTAATTAATTTTAACACAGTAATATTTTATTGTCAATAGTGATTTTTTAAAAAATTTACCTAATTTTCACGGTTTTTTCAAAATCCTTTCTATTGCAAACGGTTGACGGTTGAAAAGCCGTTGGCTCAACGGCAAAAAATTAGTGCGGCGGTAAATAACCGCCGCACCGTGAATGAAATTTTCTTGATTAATTAACCTACGGAATTCAACAGGGCATCGTCGATTTTGCCCCAAGCACCGTTGCCTGAACCTGCACATTTAACGTATACGCCTACGACAATAGTCTGACCTGACGTATAGCTTATTCCGTCAATCACCTGAGTGTCCCAATTGCCGTAACCGTTGATAGTTAAAGCCTGCTTGCTTACTATCTGACCGTCTATCTTTACGTAGGAATAGATATCCGTTGTGCCGCAGTCTCCGCCCATTATGGAAACGGTGTATTTATAGTTACCCGTAGGAAGAGAAGCAACCTGCTGTTCTACCGTAAACTCAACCGAGTTGGAAGCCGCACTCCAGAAATGGACGTGCTTTGTTCCCGTCAAGCTGTCGGTAGCCTTGTCTTCTATATACAGCTCGTCCATTTTTCCTATGGGCGTAATCGTCCAGCCCGTATCGCCTTCTTCAAAGCTGTAATTTTTAAGGAAGTTGTATTCAATCATCGAGATATAGCAATGCGCCGTCATTCCGCCTGCCGTACCTAAAACTTCGTACTTTGCAACGCCGCCCGAATACATCTCTTGAAGCTGTGCGTCGGTAACGTTCCAGATTACGTCAATTTCCTGCTTGCTGTCGTCGGTCATAATTGCATTGACCTTTTCGGGAAGAACTATAGTACCGTTTAAATCGACTATTAGATTAACGTCTTCGATAGCGTCGGCTTTAAGCTCGACTTCGTTGCCGAATCTTACGAGATTGAATACCCTTAACGACTCAAGCGGTTTACCCGTTGCGTCAAAGAACGCCTGGTTGTCCACTGCGCAGCCGCCGTAGTATTTACCTGCGTCGTCGGGGTCGTATGCCGCAGCATAGCTGGAAGCCCAGCCGCTTCCGTATTTCTCCCATTTTGCGCTGTTCTCTTCCCACGAAGAACCGCCGACTGATATCCAAGTACCTTCCCAATAGACGACGCCTATGCCGTTTTTGGTGTGCGCAACCGTATCGATTACGTTACGCACGGAATTTGCCTGACCCTGCACGGTGTAGGGATAGTCCTTAGTAACCACGCTTCCGTCGCCTATAGTGTTGCCCGAAAAGTCGGTATCGTCACCCGTATAGGCATAGGAAGTTTCCATTACCATAACCTTTTTATTATAGGTAGTAGCTATATTTGACAGGACGGTAGATAGATTATCGAGCGTGCCGTGCCAATAAGGATAATAGGACGACGCAAAGACGTCGTAATCTAACTTATAGTAGTTTAATTTGCTTGCGTAAGTTTCGTAATTAGACGCCTTTTCGGGGTTTGCAAAGTGAACCGCAACGAGAGCTTTAGGGAACACTTCCCTTATCGCTCTAGAACCCTGTTGCATAAGGTAATATATGTTCATCCAGGTCTTTTCACCGCACATCTTGCCGTTGGTTTCATTGCCTATCTGCACCATACCGACGTCTACTTGGGCGTCCTTTAGCTTTTTTAAACTATCACGGGTATATTCGTACAACGCCTGCTTTTTAGTTTCGATATCCATTCCCTTCCACGCCTTAGGCACCATCTGTTTAGAAGGGTCTGCCCAGAAATCGGAATAATGGAAATTGACAAGAAGCTTCATGCCGTACTGCGTAGCACGTTTGCCAATCTCTACCGCCTTGTCGATATCGTTGTTGCCGCCGCCGTAGCCGTTGCCGTTTTCATCGTAGGGGTCGTTCCACACCCTTACCCTTATGTAATTAACGCCATTTTCGGCAAGCGTTTGAAAAACGTCCTGCTCTTCGCCGTCGAAATTATAGTACTTGACGCCGCTCTGCTCTTCAGCGATTACGGACGAAGCGTCCATACCGAGAATAAAGTCGTTTGAAAGATTTTCAACCTTTTTGACGTAGAGCGACGAGCCCTCTATTTTTTCAACTTTAGGCGCTTGAGAGCAACCTGCAAACGAAGCCAACATAAACACCGACGCTACGGCAGATATAAGAAATTTTTTAATTTTAGTCATAATCCCCCCCTTAATTCGTATTATATCATTCGAATTTTGCGCTGTCAATACACATATTTAAACAAAATTTGGACAAG
>JBJEVB010000068.1:0-1409 GCA_051884155.1 Candidatus Coproplasma sp.
AGCAAATTTTTCTGGCTGGGGTAGCTGGATTTGAACCAACGAATGCGGGAATCAAAATCCCGTGCCTTACCGCTTGGCGATACCCCAATAAATTAATGGGGCGGGCGACAAGTTTCGAACTTGCTACCTCCAGAGCCACAATCTGGCGCTCTACCAAGTGAGCTACGCCCGCCATATGGTGCGCCTGGAGAGACTCGAACCCCCGACACACGGCTTAGAAGGCCGTTGCTCTATCCTGCTGAGCTACAGGCGCAAAAAAAATAAGTGCACGCCAAGCCTTTTAAGTTAAGTGGAGCGGGTGATGGGAGTCGAACCCACTCAACCAGCTTGGAAGGCTAGTGTTCTACCGGTGAACTACACCCGCATTGATAATACCGAAGCGAAGCAGGTCACACACAACTCAATGCTTGTTGATTATAGCAAATCCATTTTTTTATGTCAACTCATTTTGAGACAAATTTTCCTAAATAAATATTATTTTTCTATTTGTTTTACATTGACAAAAAAATGAAAAATACTAACACAAAAAATCTTTCACTCGCCCTTGCCGCTCTTTAAATATGCGTTGACCGAATAGGCGCACACGTTGCCTTCGCCCACCGCTTTTGCGTATTGAAAGGGTCTGCCCGTACAGTCGCCTGCGGCATATACGCCTGCAAGATTAGTCGCCTGATTTTTATCCGTAACGACCGCGCCGCCGTCCGTTTTAAGCCCGTACACGAGCGTATCCGCACCGAACGACTGCTTAAGCATAAACACGCCGTCCACCGCTAATTCGCCCTGCAAGCCCACGACTGCACGCGTGCGCATATCACCCTTTATTTCCTTAATTACCGCACCGACGCGTTCTACGTTGGGCGCGTCCACCTTAACCTTTTCGGGGCAGAAAAGATAGACTTGACGTGCGTATTGAGAGAGCAAAAGCACTTCCTTAATCTCTTCTTCACCTTCGCAATAGACGGCGATAGTCTTATCCTTATATAAAAAGCCGTCGCACACGGCGCAGTAGCTTACGCCCCTGCCGAGAAATTCCGTCTCGCCCTTAACGGGTTTAATCGTCTCAACGCCCGTCGCCAAAATAATCGTTCTGCCTTCGTACGTCACCTGACCGCACGTTACGCTAAAGCTATCGCCCATAGGATAGACGCCGTTCGCCTTGCCTTGAGTAATTTCGATTTCGGCGTCGGCAAGCTGGGTTAAAAACGCCTTGCTCATCTCTTCGCCCGAAACGCCGATTAAGCCGGGATAGTTTTTAATTTTTTCGGCACTGCGAATTTTGTGAGAGAGCTTTTTATCCCCCAACAAAAGAAAGTTTACCTTTAACGCCTTGAGCGTGAGCGCCGCAGAGACGCCCGCCGCACCCGTGCCGATAATTATACAATCGTACATATTTCACCAAACTTTGCTTT
>JBJEVB010000068.1:1509-26260 GCA_051884155.1 Candidatus Coproplasma sp.
GTAATCTTCGGTCTTTGGATTTTAGCCCCTAATATATCCGCTTGAAATTGCATTAAAAAGTCGTTTGCGGACGCACCGCCGTCCACCCTTAAGCAGTTGACTTTAATTCCTGCGTCCTTTTGCATTGCATAGACAAGGTCGGCAGATTGATACGCCACCGACTCCAACGCCGCACGCACGATATGCGCTTTGCCCGTACCGCGCGTAACGCCGCAGATTAATCCCCGAGCCGCACTATCCCAGTAGGGTGCGCCTAAGCCCGTAAATGCAGGCACGACGTAGACGCCGCCGCTGTCTTTTACTTTGTTAGCCCACTCTTCGCTCTCTGCGGCAGAGCTTATTAAACCGAGTTCGTCCCTTAGCCACTGAACGACCGCACCGCCGACGAACACCGAGCCTTCTAAAACGTAAGGCGGTCTGCCGACTGCCGAAGCGCCTAACGTGGTTACGAGCCCGTTATTGCTCTGCACGGCTTTCGCACCCGTATTCATAAGCAGAAAACAGCCCGTGCCGTAGGTGTTTTTTACGTCGCCTTCATTTACGCACAACTGCCCGAACAGCGCCGCCTGTTGGTCGCCTGCAACGCCGCAGATAGGCACTTCGCCGCCGAGTACCTGCTTGTCTGTATAGCCAAAAAGTCCGCAGGAAGGCTTAACTTCAGGGAGCATACAGCACGGAATATTAAACAGCTTTAATAAATCTTCGTCCCAACTTAGGGTATGTATGTTAAACAGCATCATTCTCGATGCGTTGGTGTAGTCGGTTGCAAAAATCTTCCCACGAGAAAGTCGCCACATAAGGTAGGTATCTACCGTGCCGAACAACAGCTCGCCGTTTTCAGCTTTTCTTCTTGCGCCTGCAACGTTATCTAAAATCCACTTGATTTTGGTTGCCGAAAAGTACGCGTCGGGAACTAACCCCGTCTTGGAATATATAAGCGGCGAAAGCCCGTCTTTTTTAAGCTGTTCAGCGTAGTCAGCCGTTCTTCGGCACTGCCACACGATTGCGTTGCACACGGGCGCACCCGTCTTTTTATCCCAGACGATTGTCGTTTCACGCTGATTTGTTATACCTATCGAAAGGATATCGTCTATAACGACGTTAGCCCTTATCAACGCTTCTGCAATAACGCCGACGGAAGTGCCGATTATATCGGTCGGGTCGTGTTCTACCCAACCGGGTGCAGGGTAGATTTGTTTAAATTCCTGCTGAGCCTTGCCTACTATCTGCCCGTTGCCGTCAAAGACTATTGCTCTCGTGCTTGTAGTGCCCTGGTCAAGGGCTAATACGTACTTCATAAGTTTCCCCTTGAAACGGGCAATTCTCACCCGTAATCGTAAATAATTTTAACACAAGCTAAAAAGCCTGTCAATAGCAAAAGACTTTGCACGCAAGCAAGATTATCACTAAAAAATAATCGCAGTCGTTTTAGCGACTGCGATTATTTTTTAACGATAGCGCACCCTGACCTTCTTATTCCCCGATAACCGAAAATCTCTTTTGAATATTGTCTGCGTTTTCGATTTCGTCAATCATAGCTATTGCGTAATCGGCATAGCTTATTTCGCTAACGCCTTTTTCGTTCACGAAATATTCTTCGCCACCAAGAACGTACTTACCCGTTCTATTTCCGTCCGCAACGAAATTACCTGCCGGTGAGAGAAAGGTCCAAAGCACGTCCTTTCTCTTTCTTAAGTCGTCAAGAGCCTCACCCTGCATATTTGCAAGCGGTTTATAAATTTCAGGGAAATCGGGCAAATCTTTAACCTGTAGCGTATGTTCTTTATCAACGTAAAGACTGCCTGCACCGCCCACAACGAGAAGTCGTATTTTAGTTCCACTCAACACGTCGCATAAATGCGCCAAGGAAGTCCTATGCAAAGGCAGAGTTTCGGGCGTCCATGCGCCGAATGCGTCGATGACTACGTCGAATTCCGACAAATCGTCTTTCGTCAAATCGAAAAGATTTTTTACAACCTTTTTTGCCTTTTCGTTTATGGTTTTATCACCGCTACGAACAAAGCCCGTTACGGAATAACCGCGCGAAACCGCTTCGTCCACCAACAACTTGCCCTGCTTACCCGCCGCGCATACGATTGCAATTTTTTTCATTTTAATAACTCCTAAAAATTGAATTTTGGTAACCTTATTGATTACGAACTAAGTATAGCAAAGGAAAAAAGTAAATACAAGAACGTTACTTTTCTATTACCCGATAATAGATTTGTTACTAAGTTTCATTTTTAAACTATTGACTTCCCGTTTGATATTTGCTATTATTAATCCGGCTTAAAATTTTGGGAGAAAAAATTATGCTGACGAAAGAAGAATTGCCCGAATGCCCCGTCGCCACGACCGTACAGCTTATCGGGAATAAATGGAAGTTACTTATTTTGCGTAATTTGTTTTACAGCGGAAAACAACGATTTACCGACTTTTTAAAGACGGTTCCAGGGATAAGCAAAAAGGTTTTAACCGACAATCTACGAGCTTTGGAAGATAACGGACTTGTGATAAGAGAAGTCTTTGCCGAAGTTCCGCCGCGCGTCGAATACTCGCTTTCCGAGCTCGGAAATACGCTAAAGCCCATTCTCGACGCTATGCACGCTTGGGGGACAGAATATAAGACAAGTTTATAAAGAAAAATAAGATTGCATGCGCATAGTAAAAATCTTTTGTTCTGAATAAGGAGTATTATGAAAATCACATTAAATTTATATGAATCAAAAGAAGAAGAATGCA
Source organism: Candidatus Coproplasma sp. (assembly GCA_051884155.1). Lineage (GTDB taxonomy): Bacteria > Bacillota > Clostridia > Christensenellales > Borkfalkiaceae > Coproplasma. The sequence continues at coordinate 4,252 of JBJEVB010000068.1, forward strand.
AAATAAAACAGGAACAATTTAACAGTACTGCTTTAATAGATTTATTGGATTATTCATGTATAATGATAATAAAAATATATGATATGGTTTATTTTGAAGAAGGTATTTGCCCTTTAGAAATGAAGCATGCAATTTACAATTGGGAACAAAACTATAATGGTATTACTTATAATGATTTTATTTATAATACCGAAGATGATAGTTTAAATCCCATTATTGAATTTAAATTAGATGGTACTAAATTCCATATCAATAGCATTCATAAGAAATTTGATTGTAATACATTATTTGATATTTCAGATATAAAATCATTTTTTGATTGTTTTAAAAATGAGCTGGCTCGTTTTATAATTTAACAAATATAACGATTTTATTAATAATAGTTGATTATGAAGAACTAATATTTTAACGTGAATTTTATCAGTCGGCATAAAAGCTCAAAGATTTTGAAAATCTTTGAGCTTTTATATCTTTATGGAAACTGCACGATGAACGATAGAAGTTTTTACACCCTTACTTTATTAACGCCGTGCGCAGGGAATTGACTACGGCTAAGAGCATTACGCCGACGTCTGCAAAGATTGAAATGATTAAAGGAAACGCAGGTATTGCAATGCTAAGCGCCATAACCGCAAACTTGACAACGAGCGAACCTATAATATTCTGGAATACGATTTTTCGCGTACCCTTTGCAATTCTTCTCGTTTCGGCGAGCTTAGAAAGGTCGTCGGATACGAGCACAAAATCGCTCGCTTCTATTGCGGCGTCGCTGCCCACCTGACCCATCGACACGGCACAGTCTGCCGCAGTCATTACGGGCGCATCGTTGATGCCGTCGCCGACGTAAATAAGTCCGCCTTGCTTTTTCAACTCTTCCGCAGTCGCAAGCTTTTCATCGGGCAATAGCGAAGCATAAACGCCGTCTAAGCCCAAACTTGCGGCTACTTCTTTAGCCCTTGCCGCATTATCGCCCGTCAGCATATAAACGCCCTGCACGCCCGTCTTTTTAAGGGCGGCAAGCGCTTCTTTTGCGCCGTCCTTTATCCTGTCGTCAATCTCGATAACCCCGATATATTCGCCGTCTAACGCAACGTATACGGTGGTCGAGACGCTACTTATGGGGGTGAATGAAACGCCGTTTTCATTTAGCAGGGCGGCGTTGCCGCACAGAAGAGTTTTGCCGTCGCACTCACAGCTAACGCCCCTGCCTGCAATCTCTTTCGCACCCGTCACAAGGTAGGGCGTTGCCACGTCGTTAAAGGCGGCGGCTATGGGGTGGGAAGAGAATTTTTCCGCTGCGGCGGCAAGCTTTAGCGCTTCTTCGCTTGAAGAAGATTTAACCGCAAACACACCTTCGGTCAAAGTGCCCGTCTTATCAAACGCGGCGACGACGGCTTCGCAAATGGCGTCTATACCCGTAGAACCCTTGACCAGAATGCCAGACTTTGCGCACCTGCCGATACCGCCGAAGTAGGCGAGCGGCACGGAAATTACGAGTGCGCAAGGGCAGGAAATTACAAGGAAGGACAGAGCTTTGTATATCCAGTCCTTATACGTCGCCCAGATAAACGCACCGCCTGCCGCACAGATTATCGTGGGAACTAACGCCGCAACCAAAAGAGCCGCAACCACCACCGCAGGGGTGTAGTACTTTGCAAATTTAGATATAAACTTTTCGGGCTTTGCCTTTTTAGCGGTGGAATTTTCCACGAGCTCTAAAATCTTTGCAACGGCAGAGTTCTTATATTCCCTTATAACTTCCGCTAAGATTACGCCCGAAACGTTGATTGCACCCGACAGCACTTCGTCCCCGACCTTGACTTCTTTGGGTACTGCTTCGCCGTTAAGGCTCTTCATATCAAGCGTAGACTGTCCTTCGCACACACGGCAATCCACGGGCACTTTCTCGCCTGCCTTAATCATTATAATATCGCCGACAAGCAAGCTCTCGGGGGAAACGATTGTCTGTTCGCCGTCCTTTACTAAGGTTGCCGTATCGCTCTTTAGGTCCATAAGCTTAGTAATGGACTGACGGGACGCACCCACCGCAATCGACTGCAACAGCTCGCCCACGCGATATAAAAGCATAACCGCAACGCCTTCAAACAGTCCGTCGCCCGTCGTCACGCCTAAAACGATTGCGCCGATTGACGCAATTGCCATTAAAAAGTTTTCGTCAAAGATTTTACCTTTTGAAATATTTCGGGCGGTATTCCATAACACTATATAGCCTGCGGCAATAAAGGCAACGCCGTATAGGGCATAATCTAAATACTTGACCCAACCGCCTAACGCCAAAAGGTCTAAAACGAGTGCAGGGATAAAGAAGATTACCGAGATTATAACCGCAAGAATATCTACGAGATTTTCCTTGAATACGCCCTTGCGCTCGGGTTTTCCGTCTACGATTTTTACGTTCTCAAAGTGCGTTATATGGTGGATTGCCCGGTCGTGCGCCGACTTATCTATAGCGTTTAAGATTACGGTCATATTCATAAAGTCGACCGTTGCGCAAACGCCGTCTAAGCCGTTCAACTCTTCTTCAAGCTCTCTCGCGCAGTTGGCACAGCAAAGGTTGGCGATTTTAATGCGCTTGCCGCCCCTGAAAACTTCAGTTTCTGCAATTTGCTCTTCTACGACCATAACTTCTTCAAAATGATTGCAGCAGTACACTACGGCGTCTACCGCGCTCTCTTCGCACGATAAAATTACCTTGCTCGCCATAAAATCGACGCAAGCCTTTTCAACGCCTTCTATTTTTTCAATCTCTTCTTCAAGCTCTCTTGCGCAGTTAGCACAGTCCAGCCCTTGAATTTTTATTATCTTATCAATCACAGTTCAAATGCTCCTTTGCAAGTTCTAACATCGCCAAAATATGCCCGTCCGCAATGGAATAAATAACCTGCTTACCCCGCCTTTGACACTTGACTATGCGGTGGTCTCGCATAGTCTTAAGCTGATGCGAAACCGCACTTTGATTGCCCCCGACGGCGGAAGTTATATGCTCTACACACAGCTCGCCGCAGGATAATACGAACAGTATTTTTAAACGGGAAGGCTCGCTAAGCGCCTTAAAGCGGTTGGCGATTTCTTCCACGTCATCTTCCTTCGGCATATTCTTAAGTGCTAAACGCACCCTTTCTTCGTGCTGTAACTTTTCGTTTTCGCTATCGTTCACTGTTACCACCCCTATATGTTATGAATTACTATTCATATGATAATTCATTCATATTTAAATGTCAAGGGTTTATTGAAAAAAATTTTAAATTATTTTGACCGCAAATCTTTTTATATTTTTATTGTGACGCGCAAAAAAAAGCGTTGACAACTTGTCGGCGTTTTGTTAAAATATCAAAGTAATCTTACGCAGAGATGGCGGAGTGGTCGAATTGTGGCGGGTCTTGTAGGAGCTTTAGCTCCGCAATAGCGATTGTTCGCCGCAAGGCGCAATCGCGTCAAACCGTTTAATTTTGTCTTTGCGGTTAACTTTAGATTAACCCAAAGCAAAATTTCTTGCCCGTTTAAACTTAATAATCTTACGCAGAGATGGCGGAGTGGTCGAACGCGGCGGTCTTGAAAACCGTTGATGGGCAACTATCCGGGGGTTCAAATCCCTCTCTCTGCGCCAAAAGGAACGTGAGTTGAACAAAACTTGCGTTCTTTTTATTTTGCGCAATAAAGGGTGCAGAACCCCTGTGGTTCTTTCCACCGCTTGCGGTGGCACGAGCCGACATTTAGTCTTGTTTAAACATTAATGCATTTTTCGGCGAAGTAACCCGTATTGCGCCAAAAGGAACGTGAGTTGAACTTAACTTGCGTTCTTTTTTAATTAGCAATCTGTTGTAAACTTTTATTAAAAGTGTTTGACAAAGCAAAATATATTTTATATAATATGTAAGCTGTTTAATTAAATGCACCGTTAGCTCAACTGGATAGAGCGTTGGTCTACGGAACCAAAGGCTAGGGATTCGAATTCCTTACGGTGCACCAAAAATAACCTTACTCGAATATTGAGTAAGGTTATTTTTTATGCACCTAAGCGGAATCGAGTTTGTTCGCCCCACCGCTTGCGGTGGCACAAGGCGTCAGACGCAGTAATTCCTTACGGTGCATTATTTTTGACCTAATTTATTTAAAAAGCTTTTCTATAATTCCGTTTTCCAAATCTGCTATACAATACATATTGTCGAGAACGTCAAATGTTTCTTCAAGATTATGGCGAGCAGAATGCCAACCTTGTCCGTCGGTGAACCATACGAAAGCAAAACCGTCAATCTCTTTTGCTTCCAAAGCAATGGTTTTATAGCTTCTTGCCGTTTCATTAAGTTTAGAACCTTGACTTGAATAGAAATTCGTTTCCACCGCATAAACGGTAGAACCTTTTTTAACAACGAAATCAAAACGCTTTTCAGTTTTACCTTGATTTGAAATTCCCGAAAGGTCTAACCCCCATTTCTCTTCAATATCCGACAAATACATTTCTTTGTAATAGTCCTTGTCCTTAATAAACCCTGCCTTAATAAAATACGACTCTACTAAATCTTCCATAGCATCGCCTGTGCGACCTTTTCTGCCGTTCGTATCCATACCAACTTCAACACCTGTAACGTAATCAACAAGTGAATGTATCAGGTGTTTTTGTAACAATTCAAACAATCCCGTTTGTTCCATAAACTTTATGTACTCGTCAATTGAATAATTAGGCTTTTTAAAGTTAAACAAATATGTTTTCTCGGCATCATTTATTTTAATTTCACTTTCCCTTTTTGCTATAAGAATTGGAATAACTTTTAACGTTTGGGGATATTTTTCCACTAAACGTTTAAACTCTTTCTCAATATTCTCTACACCTATTAAACCATTTAAAATATTTAATTCGTCCTTTATCTTTTCCGTTTTTGTATAAACCTTATCAAAATCGGTATAATACTTCCACGTTGCTATTGTATCGCGAAACATTTTAAACCATTCGTTAAAATCTCTTTTCATAAGTACACCTTTTAATTATAAATAAGTAATTCGTTTATTTTACCACGACTATCGCCTTTACTATTTATAGCCCTAAAAGCTTCAATACGGATAATTTTATAGTCTTTATATAGCTCGTCAAAGAAATTATCGTTAACATTAACGTTTTTAGGGTCGGAATTACTCAAAACTATTTTGGCGCCTTTTCCGTTTATCCCGTCAACAAATTTCGCAAGCCTAAGCTGTTCGTTATCGTCAAAAACATCTGCGTTGTATGAAGTAAAGCTTGAAGTTTGAGAAATGGGTCTGTAAGGTGGGTCGATATACACAAAACTTTGACTATCAATAACTCTTTTAGAGAGAGTATAATCACCGCATACTATTTCAACGTTTTGTAAAGCCTTTGAAACGTTTCTTAAATTATCTTCATCACAAATACAAGGGTTTTTATATGAACCCATAGGAACGTTAAATTGTCCTTTTTTGTTAACTCGATATAAACCGTTAAAACAGGTTTTATTCAAAAAGATAAATAATGCGGCTTTTTCAACCGAATTATTATCGTTTAATTCAAGGTTGTTGAACTTATCACGTGAAGAATAATAAAAGTTTTTACGTCCGCTTTCATTCATCGGCAAAAACGTAAACCGCATTTCTTTTAGCCTTTCTATAAGAGAATCAACGTTATCCCTAATAACTTTATAAGCGTTAATAAGTTCGGCGTTTATATCGCTTATATAAAACTGTTTAAAATTATATTTAGACAATATATTGAAAAGCAATGCGCCGCCGCCCACCATTGGCTCAACGTATTTTGTTAAAGCTTTTTCGCCGTCTTTAGGTATCGTTTTTTCAAGTTCGTCTAAAAGTTGACTTTTTCCGCCAACCCATTTTACAAAAGGCTTTAATTGAACAACGTTTTGTTTTTCATACCGCAACGTGCGCTTATCAACCGGCTTTTGGGCAGTACTAGGAATAACCCACATATTACCTAATCTCGTAGCGCCGTTAATGCGATTTTCCGAACAGAGAATTGCAACACGCCTTTGTGAGATATTCCATTTTTCAGCCACTTCTTTTGCAGAAATATAACCCAACAATATCGTTACCCCAAAACTTATTAATCATATTATATTCTAATTAATCATATTATATTCTAAAACGCGAATAATAGCAAGCAAATCTTTTATGTGAAGTCCGATAAACAATGTGGGGCACAAGGCGTCAGCCGCAGTAATTCCTTACGGTGCATTAATTTTGACCTAATTTATTTTTTCAGCTTAGGGTTTTTTACATACCAAAGCTGTATTGAGTTGCGTAGCAAACCGTAAAATTATTACGTTCGACAAAATAATCGTATTTTTATTATTAGTATTGATTTTTCTACTATTGACTAAAAATCGGTAGTCTGTTATAATTAGTATGCTAAAACCATTTACAAATTTAATATTTTTCAGACACTCGTATAGTCCGATAGGACTGTACTATTTTCGCTATCAAAAAGAGAGTGTCTGTTTTTGTGAATGGTTTAGCAACTTGCGTTAATGGTACATTCTATATTTGCCGTTCCGCAAGGGGCGGCATCTTATTATTATGGCTCGTTCATAATTCAGCCGCTAAAATTAAGGGGGCGAAATTATATGGACGACGCTTGCTGTTTTATAGGGCATAGAACTATTGCCGATACCGAAAACGTAACGCAACGAATTAAATCCGTAATTAATCAATTACTATCTCAGGGCATACGAAAATTTATGTTAGGTAGCAACAGCAAGTTTAACGAATTGTGTCTTGCCGCATTAAGCGGATATAAGCACGATTACCCCGATATAATCAGAATTAACGTTCGCTCTCAATACCCTTATATCAGCGAACAGTACACTAATTATCTTTTAAAAGAGTATGACCAAACTCTATTCCCTGAAGGGTTAGAAAATGCAGGGAAGGCTTGCCATATTGAAAGAAACCTGTTTATGATTGACCATAGTTTAATATGTATTTTTTACTACAACGAGACTTATGCTCCAATGCAGAAAAATTCAGCACGCGGCTGTCAATTAAAAAGCGGAACCAAAATTGCCTTTGATTATGCGATAAAAAAAGGTAAAAAGGTTATCAATCTATATCAAAATATATAGAATTACGGGACTTGCTATGTATCTGCAAGCCCCGTAAATTTTTTTGATTACCCCTATTTCAACTTAAAGGTCATTTTTACGGGGTTGTGGTCGCTGTAGGCGTACCCCGTATCTATCGTTCCTTCCCAAGTAACTTCGATATTGTCGGAGACGATAAAACCGTCGATAACCGTTTCGTAATTGACGCCCTTTTCGTAGGGCATATCCGCACCCCTGCAGGTTGCCGCACCGTCCTTAGACGCCACCACTTTAAAGCCCTGCGCAATCTCGCTGTTGTGCAAAATAGACCCCTTGACCCAATTAGGTATCTTCTGCCCCGTAGGGTAATGGGACAGAGCCTTTTCGTCACTTTCAAAATGGTCGGCAATCAGACAATGGTTGAAATCGCCGCCTGCTATAACGTAGTTACCTAAGGCATATTCGGCACTCAACGCCGCGTTAAGCATTTCAAGCTGCTGCGCCCTGATTTTACCGCCTTCGTCGTATGCAGACATATGAACGTTCATTAAGACGAGATTTTTTTCACTGCCTTCTACGGGTAAATAATGCACCGAAAAGCACCTGTCCAAATCGAAAAGCTTGTCTATAAAGTTTGTAGTAACGGGGAAAGAACGGCGTACGGCGCTACTTATATTATAGCGCGAAAGCGTTAAAATTCCGCTGTTGATTATGCCGATAGGGTCGTTAAAGGGATAGAATAAATTTGCCGTGTGAAAGTTTACGGCATATGTCGAAGAATACCCAGAAAGCTCTTGAGAGAACCTTTCAACCATATTGATATTATAACTTCTATGAGAGCTCTCGTCCGCTTCCTGCAAAAGGCAGAAGTCTGCGTTCAATTCATTCAGGGTTGCAACCTGACCGGACAGGTTTTTTTCCACGTCGTCCTTACTTATACCCTTTGCATACTTTCCGTAAGTTACCGTGCCGTCCAACATTTCGCCTTCATCCATAAAGAAGGTGTATTCGGGTGAGTATGCGGCAAAACCTACGTTATAGGAGACGACCGAATATTCATATCCCGTAACCACTTTTAAAGATTGGTTGTTGGACGAAGTTAGCGCCTTACCGTCTTCTATTCTGTAATACTGAGCCGCAACGTAGATTACGTAGCCAACTAAAACGAGTACCGCAAGAATGAGCACCGAAGCGAGCGCAAGAGCTATATTTTTTACAATTTTTTTAGTCATAAAGCCACCTTTTGTAAAATTTTACAGGCAAGTAAACTTACAAGCAAATTAAGTTTACCGCCCATTAAGTATAGTTGTCAAGAAACTTTTAAGCGGCAAGAGCGTTAATAAATAAAATTTTTTGTAAATTTCTTTCACTTTTTTCAATTTTTGTATTTACAAATTATTAACTTAAGAGTATACTTATGTAATAAGTGCCACTATAAATTTTCGGTCAGGCACTAAGGTGATAAAATGAGAGTATACAGCCTGTTATACAACAATTTAAAAAACCTTAAGTCCTTTGTAAAGCACAACCAGATTGTCGACACGAAGAAGTATTTGATTATCGTGCACACCGACGATTTGCCTAAGGATAGGATTGCGCCCCTTATAAAAGAGCTTGGCAATATCTTACCCGAAGCGGAAATCGTGGGGTGCAGCGTCGGCGGTATTATTTACAAGGGCGAAAGCCTTACCAAGAAAACACTTATTACCATAATCGACTTATACGACACGGACGTTAAGACTACGTCGGTAAGATTGAAGGACGAAAACGGATACCGTTCGCCCAAAAGGGTTGCAGACGACGTTTTATACTTCTTAGGCGGCGCAAGCGACAGCTTTTTGTTCACCTACTATTCCCCCGTCTACCCCTACGTTTCTCAGCTTGTTGAAGAGATGAACAAGCGCTGTATAAACTTCAAAATGATAGGCGGCGGCGCGTACTCTGTAACCGACGATTTGCTGCACGACCCTGCATATATCGTGCATAACGACTTTATTGCAGAAGATTTTATCGTCGTTGCAAAGCTTAAGGGAAAGCTATTAATACACAATCAGGCGGCGATTACGGGCATTAAATCGGTAGGGCGCACCTACAGAGTTACCAAGTCCAAAGAGCACAGGCTTATCGAAATAGACGGTCAACCCGCAAAGCAATGGCTTAACTATCTCGTCGGCGAAGAATACTTAAAGAAAGATAAAAACATCATTCACGCACTGCCGCTTGTTAACAAGAAGTTTGAAAACTTGGGCTTGAACTTTCACTATGATTACGACGACTTGACGGGCGAACCGCTTGGCGGCGATTTGTTCGTGTTTGATGAAGTTAAGGAAAACGACTATTTAACCGCAGGTTATATCGACCCCACAAGCACGGTCACCGCGCTCGGTCCGTTCTGCGAAAAGATAGACAGCTCCCCTGCGGAAGCGCTGTTTGCCTACAGCTGTTTAACGCGCCGTTTCGTCTTACACAACTGCGCTAAATGGGAATTGAACGCCTTTACCTCCACCGTTGTTTCGGGTGCATTTATGGCAGGCGAGCTCATCTACGACGGTACGGCGTGCCGCTACTCGAATTCGGCGTTCACGGTTGCAACCCTATCCGAAGACCCTAACGCTACGGTCAACTTGAATTTATCTACGTTGCAGGACTACACCGCGTTGCAGTTTGACAACCTACCCTTGGTTACCTACCTTTTCAGTACGGCTAATTCCGAGCTTAAAAACGAGATTTCCGAGAGCAAGCAGCAGCTTGCCGTGCAGATGATAACCGACCAGGAGACGGGGCTTGCCAACCTTGCAAAGTACGTTTACGACGCTAAAAACATGGCGTTTAACGCACTCTGCCTGCTTTCGTTAAAGAATGAAAACGTAATCAGGGTATTTTTGAACAAGGACGTGTACTCTTCATACGTCACAACCGCCGCGAACGGCTGCAAACAGCTTTTCGGGGCAGGATACAGTGTTTATCGCTATGGCGAGCTTTCCGTTTTGATTGCCGCAAACACGCCCGATAAGGACAAATTCGTTTCCGATATGAAAGCGCTGAAAGCCGAGCTTGACAAAATCAAGCACAAGAGCTATCAGCCCATATACGAGATGAGCATCGTCTTTGGCGAAGACGACCTACTTAACAAGGTAGAGCTTACATATGTAAACCTGCACAAGGGTAACGGCGATTTGCTTATCAACAGCGATGACGACGACAACGACTTTAAAAAGGAAATGAATCTGTTGCAGGTTATAAACGACGCCATTTCCTACAAGCGAGTTATCCCCTACTATCAGGGTATAATGAACAACAAGACGCACGAGATTGAGATTTACGAATCGCTGATGCGTATTGCCGACAAGGACGGCAAAATTTATATGCCCGGCGACTTTTTGCCCGTCGCTAAAGAGTACAAGCTTTACGACAGACTGTCGCAGATGATGATTGAAAAGGTCTTGGACGACGCGCCCAAGCACCCCTTTACCACGACTATAAACTTAAACACGAGCGATATCTATAACCAAACCACGCTGAAGATTATCTTCGACAAGCTTAAAAAGAGCGAGTGCCCTGAAAAGATTATCTTTGAAATCGTCGAGAGCGAAGCTATAACCGACTACGCCTACTTAAAGACCTTTACCAACAAAATCCATAAATTAGGCGCAAAGATTGCGGTGGACGACTTTGGCTCCGGTTACAGCAACCTAATGCACGTTTTAAGGATTGATTTGGACTTTATCAAAATTACGGGTGAAATAGTAAGAGACGCCAACTCCGACCCTTCCTGCAGAGAATTTATCAATATGATTTCTTCTTGGGCAAACACAAGGGATAAAAAGGTCATTGCCGAATTCGTGGAAAACGAAAGCATCCAACGCATATTAAAGCGCAATAAGGTAGACTATTCTCAAGGTTATCTCTTCTCTAAACCTGCAAAAATCGACTGACAACTTAAAAATGTTTAACGGTCCAACCGAAATCGGTTGGACCGTTAAATATTTTATAAGGAAAAAACCCGTAAAGTGTTCGTTATTATCTATATAATTTCTTCGCCTTTATGCGTGCTTTATGTGTTGGCGTTACCGCCGCCCACTTCTACAGGGGCAACTATGGGCAAATCTTCAAGCGTCTTGCCTTGATAGTGCAATAAAAGCCCTATCGCCCTTGCCGCAACTATAACCATCGACATCTCTTCGTTCTGCCAGATTCTTGCTGTACTCGTCGTATCTACCCTGATAAAGCCGTAGTCCTTGCCGTAAGCGGTAATCTTGCAGTACAGTGCGGACATTATTCCGTGATTTTTACACTCGTTGACAATGTCGGGGAAGGTGCTTACGTTTAATTCTTCAACGTCGTTTATGTTTGAATAACCCGTCGTATTGACGATACTTTCCAACGCTTCGTACGGGATATGGCTAAACTTTTTCTGCAACGAAAGGGGGAAAATTACGCTGAAATTCAGCTTTTTATGCGTTTCTATGCAGATATGGTCATACATATAGTAGGAGACGAAGCTCTTAAACACCGTAGAAATTGCCGTTGAAATATCTTCGCCGCAAGCGGTTAGATTATTGAAAACGCCATAGCTCAACTGCATAAGCTTAAGGCGTTTATCTCTGTCGCCCTGCAAAGAGATATTTGCGTGCTTTTCGGGCAGGTAGATTATAAAGCAGTTTCTACCCTTGTTTTTACCGCGGTATAAAGCCTTATCCGCAATGTTTAACATATCTCCCACGTTGTCCGCATTCAACGGGAAACGAGATATACCAGTCGTTACCGTTACCGTAAAGTTGGGCAAGCCGTACTCGTCCAACCCTTCTAAGTTTATTTTAGCTAATTTATTGCCGAACAGCCATACGTCCTGATACTCGGTTACGTTTTCAAACGCGATGACGAACTCATCGCCGCCAAACCTGCCCACTACGCCCTTTTGACCGCAAACCGAAACGAACGCCTGCGCCGTCTGCGTAAGCACCAAGTCGCCCACGATATGACCGTAGGTGTCGTTGATGTTCTTAAAATTATCTACGTCTATTAAAAAGAATGAAAACGGCTTTTTCTGACTTACAAGCCAATCGACGTATTCAAAAAAGCCACGTCTGTCTAAAACGCCTGTAAGGGGGTCGATGCTCGTGGATATATCTTTGTCTTTGAAAAATTCATTATAGCTTAAGTCGTATTTTTCGTCCATAAGCACCGCCTTCGTTGGTATTCCTTACTTATTATATCACGGGATATTGTCTTGTCAATACCAAGTTTTTTATTTTTGCGTTAGTTTTTAACAAATAACGAGTGAATTTAAAACAAAAAAGGCTGCCCCTTGTAAGGGACAGCCGCCAAAAAACTTATTTAGTTTGCAGTATACATCTGCTTGTAGGGGTTAGAGCTGTTGGGCTTAAGCACGGTGAAGTCTGCGTTTAGCAGCTCTTCCGCGTCGTAGTTGAAATAAGTGCAGTAGTCTTTTACTATGTCCGAAAGCTCTTTAACCGAACTGCCCTTGACGACCGTTGCGCTGACCTGGTCGGGAATGACCTTAGGCAGTTTTTTACAGCGGATATAAATTACGCCGCCGTGCATACCCGTACCGCAGAAGTTATTTATAATCGGCATATCGTCTTCGTGCTGACCGAGCACCACGATTACGCCGCCCGCCTGATATTCGCCAAGAAAGGAACCTACCCTGCCGCCTATGACGATTATGGGCTTATGCTCGCCGTATTCCTTCATATGGATACCCGTACGATAACCGGAGTTGCCGCGTATATAGATTTTGCCGCCGCGCATTGCGTAGCCCGTCGTGTCGCCCGCGTTGCCGTGAATTATTATAGAGCCTGAGTTCATAGTGTCGCCCGTAGCGTCCTGAGCGTTGCCGTAAACGGTAATTTCTCCGCCGTTAAGATAAGCCCCCAACGCGTTGCCGGGTAAACCGTTGATTTTTACTTTCTTGCCCGAAAGACCCGTGCCTATATAGCGTTGACCGATACAGCCGTTGATTTCTATTTCCTTTTCAAGCGTATTTCTTACCTGTGAATTTATTTGCGAAAAATGGGTTTCGCTGTCCGTATTAATAACCATAAATTATGCTCTCCTAGAAAGTTTAGCCGCCCTCGCTTCGGCAGGGAACGCCAAAAGCTGAGGGGCGTTTACAAGCATATCGAAGTCCACCCCGTCAAGCGGCGTTTTGCCGCGCACGAGCGAAGTGTATATGCCTGCCCTTAAAAAATCGTTTATAAGAATGAAACCTTTTAAAGTGTTGTCTTTAACGAATAAAAGCTTTAAGGAATTTTCACCCTTAACCTTTATAATCTCGCCTTCGTAAACGCCTGCGGAAAGCATATGCAGTCCGAAAAAGCCCACGGCGTTTAAGGGAATTGCGTCCTTGTATTCGCTGTCGCCGCCAGCCATATTCAAGCCTGCGGTCTTACCCTGCAGATATGCGTTGGGCATAAGCGCAAGTACTCTCTCTGCGCCGATAGAGCTGTCGTATCCTTCCGTACAGTCGCCTGCGGCGTAAATATCGGAGATAGAAGTCTGCTGACGGGTATTTACTAAAACGCCCCTGTTCACCTTGCCGCCGATATCTGCAATAAGCGACGTGTTTGCGCGCACGCCTGCCGCCGTAACCAAAATATCGAAGGAAAGCGTCTTGCCGCTTTTAAGCGTGACCGAATTTTCGGTATAGCTTGCGGCACAGTCGCCGAGTACGAATTCCACTCCCTTTTTCTCAAGGAAGGACTGTATCATAGCCGCGCTCTCGTCTTCTGTAACCGAAGGCATAACCCTTGTCGCAAGGTCGACGACAGTGACCTTTTTAACCCTGTCGAAAATGCCTTCTACACACTTTAATCCGATTAAGCCTGCACCTATTACCACCACTTCCTTTTCGGGCGAGATAGCTTTATCGAGCGCGTCCATATCGTCGTAGCTCATAAAGGTGAATGCGTTTTTAACCTTATCCAACCCTTCTGCAAAGGGCACGAAGGGGCGAGAACCCGTTGAAACCAACAATTTATCGTAGCTATATTTTTTGCCGTCGGAAGCCTTAACCTGTTTTTTATCAGCGTCAATGCTCTCTGCGCTGACGCCAAGGTGTAAGCTTACGCCCATCTTATCGTAAAAATCTAAAGGGCGGTAGTTCATATGCTCCCTGTCGGTTAGCCCTGCAAGGCAGTAGGAAATGGTCGGTCTGCCGTAGCAGAACTGCGTTTCCTTTGAAAGGACGGTTATTTCGCCCTGTTTATCCAAAGTTCTAATCGCCTCGATACAGGCGATAGCGGCGGTTGAATTGCCTATTAACAGATATTTCATATCACTCTCGCTCCTCATATACTATGGCGTTGTTAGGGCAATACTTAACGCAGTTAGGCTCGCCCTTTATATTGTCGGTACAGAGCATACACTTCTGTGCCACCTTGCCGTCTGCCGCAGGCATAATGGCACCGAAGGGGCATAAGAGTACGCAGGTAAAGCAGCCTACGCATTTATCCTTGTCGATTACTACCATACCGTCGTCGTTTTTAGTGAGCGCGCCTGCAATACAGCCGTTTACGCAAGCCGTGCCGGAGCAATGCCTGCAGTTTACCGCAAAATGTATAGGGGATTTTTCGTCGCCTTCAACGTAGATTCGGGGTAAAATTTCCTTTCCCGCCTTGCCCTTGAGCTTGAACATTTCGTCCAAGCCCGAATTTGCATACATACACTCATATTCGCACAGGTGACAGCCAAGACACCATTGTTCGTTTACATAAATACGTTTCATATTATTCACCTGCGTGCTTTATGCCAAGCACCCTGAGTTCGGTTTCGTTAAGACCTATACCCCTGAGCATAAGCCTATTGCCCTTTAACGCTTCAATCGAGTTAATGCCCATACCGCCCATCATTTCCTGAATTTCGTGCGTCCATGCCTTAACCATATTTACAAGGCGCTTATAGCCGATATCGGGGTTGAGCCTTTTGACGAGTTCGGGCTTTTGCGTTGCTATACCCCAATTGCAGTTGCCCGTTTGACAACTGCGGCAGAGATGACAGCCGAGAGCCATCAGCGCAGAAGTACCTATATAGCAGGCGTCTGCGCCGAGCGCTATTGCCTTAACCACGTCTGCCGAAGAGTGAATAGAGCCTGCGGCTAATATGGAAACGTTGTCCCTTATGCCTTCTTCCCTTAACCTTTGGTCAACCTGAGCCAAAGCAAGCTCGATGGGAATACCTACGTTGTCCCTTATTCTCGTGGGCGCAGCACCCGTGCCGCCCCTAAAGCCGTCCACGGCGATTATATCCGCGCCTGAACGGGCAATACCCGAAGCTATTGCCGCAACGTTATGCACGGCGGCAACCTTGACTATTACGGGCTTTTTATAAGCCGTTGCTTCCTTAATAGAGTAGATAAGCTGTCTTAAATCTTCTATCGAGTAGATATCGTGGTGGGGTGCAGGGGAAATTGCGTCTACGCCCTGCGGAATCATTCTCGTACGGGAGACGTCTTCGGAAATCTTTGCACCGGGCAGGTGACCGCCTATGCCGGGCTTTGCGCCCTGACCCATCTTTATTTCGATTGCGGCGGCGGTGTTTAAATATTCTTCGTGAACGCCGAACCTGCCTGACGCAACCTGAACGATAGTATTCTTCGAGTACTTATAGAAGTCCTTGTGCAAGCCGCCTTCGCCCGTGTTGTAATATATACCCAGCTCTTCAGCCGCCCTTGCAAGCGACGCGTGCGCGTTGTAGGAAATGGAGCCGTAGCTCATTGCCGAGAACATTATCGGGGTAGTGAGCTTTAGCTGGGGCGTCATCGTATCGACGAGCTTGCCCTGAATATCTCTCTTGATTTCCACGTCCTTTTTGCCAAGGTAAACGACCGTCTCCATAGGCTCTCTCAAGGGGTCTATAGGGGGGTTGGTAACCTGAGATGCGTTGACCAAAATCTTATTGAAGTATACGGGGTAGTCGTTGGGGTTGCCCATAGACGAGAGCAATACGCCGCCCGTATTCGCCTGCCTGTACACTTCGTTCATAGCCTGCATCGACCAGTTTGCGTTAAGGCGATAGGTATCGTCGCTCTTTACAATCTTCAACGCGTGAGTAGGGCAAAGGCATACGCAACGGTGGCAGTTTACGCACTTCGTGCTGTCTGCAATCATCTTGCCCAAGTCTTTATCGTATTTGTGTACGCCGTTAGCGCACTGTCTTTCGCACACCCTACAGCCTATGCAAAGGTCGGGGTTGCGCACGACTTCATATTCAGCAGGAATAAAAGTATCCATTATAATTCACCCCCATCCTTAAGCGAGTAAATGACGGGCTGTCCGCCTGTCGGCGAGAAGAGTTTGTCAAGCTCGGGTTCAATTACCCTTATGCCGCACTCTTCGGAAGAGATATATGCCTTAGTGCCCCTTTCGCCGCACACCATAGAACGAAGCTTTAATCTGTCGTTAAGCGCCATAAGTCCGCCGTTAAAGCCGAAGATTATCGAGAAAGGTCCGTTGATGAGTAGCGAAGGGAACGCCTTTCTTAAAAACTCTTCTTCCCTTCTCTCTTCGTCGCTCTTGTTCTCAATGGTCGACCAGAAGGACGCAGATATAACCTTAGCCACTTCCTGCAGGGTCAGCTTTTTAACCCTGATAAGGTAGTCGATAATATAGGTTATAACTTCGGTATCCGTCTGCAGTGTGCATTTATAGCCGAACATCTCGATATATCTGCGGTTTGCGTCGTATGAAGAGATTTCGCCGTTATGCACTATCGAATAGTCCAAAAGACCGAAGGGGTGCGCACCGCCCCACCAACCGGGGGTGTTGGTCGGATATCTGCCGTGCGCCGTCCACATATAGCCTGCATATTCTTCGTCTAATAGGAAGAACTTGCCGATATCTTCGGGGAAGCCTACGCCCTTGAAGATACCCATATTTTTACCGCTTGAAAAGACGAAGGCGCCGTTTATTTCCGCATTGATTTTGTTTACGCATTTAACGACGTACTGCTCTTCGTCCAAAAGCGAGTTAGCAAGCCTTTTTGAAAGGGGCGAAAGGAAATAACGGTAGATTATAGGCTCGTTTACAATTCCCTTCGTCTTGCGAGTCTTCATTTCGGAAGAGTAGACGATTTCAAAGTGAGAAATCAAAAAGTCTTCCGTTTCCTTTTTGCAGGAAAAATCGTTGTAGAACAAATGGAAGGCGTAGCAATCCTTATAATCGGGGTATATGCCGTAGCCTGCAAAACCGCCGCCCAAGCCGTTGGAACGGTCGTGCATGGTTGCAATCGACTTGATTATATCGGCACCCGTCATACGCTTGCCGCTTCTGTCGATTATCGCGCTGACAGCACAGCCCGAAGGAATTCTCACTTCGCCTTCTAAAGGTCCTGAATTTACGTTTAAATTCCGTGAGTTCATTTTTCTTACCTCTCATAGATATTCCGCCCTTACACCCTGCGGTGCTTAACGGTCGTGTAAAATTGTATAAATATAAATTTTATCTGTATAATATTATAAATTAACCTTTTATTATAGTCAATTCGTCAAATAAAGCGATTAATTATACTATATATAAGCTAAGTTTATACCAAAACAAAATCTGGTAATAACGCACGCCTGACGGTGAAAAAACCCAACGGCAAGCCGTTGATAAAAATGTGAGATTATCAGAAATCAAACTCTATCGTCACGAGCTTAACGCTCGCGACACTTTCCCTATTCTTTAGGGAAAGTTAAACTGTGGTCGAAATTATTAAGAAATAGTTGTGCGGAAATAAATGACACGAAGAAAGGACGGAGCCTTTCGCTCCGCCCCTTCCCCTTTCTATGAGAGAGCAGTGTGTGCTAAATTAAGTATACGGCGATATGCGCCTCTGCGTGCATAATAAATTTTTGCTTGGTTCGGCACATACGCCGCAAATACCAGTTATATTATACACCCCTTATCACAACTTACTTGTCGTTATCAAGTGCTTCCACACCCGTTTCGCCCGTACGAATTCTCATAACGTTTTCTACGTCGGTTACGAATATCTTACCTGCACCGACCTTACCGTCGTTAAGTACCTTTTCCGCTACTGCAACGACTAACTTAGGGTCAACGGTTGAAACGACTATGTCAACCTGAACCTTAGGAAGAAGGTGCATCGTGGTCTTAACGCCCCTGTACTGACCCGTCTTGCCTGCCTGTACGCCGCAACCCATTACGTTGGAAACGGTCATACCCGTTACGCCGATTTTTGACATTGCGTCCTTCAAGGTTAAGAACTTTTCCTGATTGGTTATAACGGTAACCTTCGTGTACTTGCCTGCGCCAGCCGCTGCGTTTAAAGTGATGTCTGCAGGTTCGATACCCGTAACGTCGATTTCGGGTGCTTCGCCGTCGTATGAAGGAATGGTGGGCATAAAGTCTGCATATGCGGAAGGAAGACCGTGTTCGCACATATCCAAGCCGTTGATTTCTTCTTCTGCGGCACATCTTAAACCGTTCCAACCCTTTTCCTTAGCTACCTTGATAGCAGCTATAGGATTGCACTTAAACTTAATCATAACGGGCAGATACTTCATAAGGAAGAAGATAATCGTCATGCACGTTGCCGTCCAAGCGAGAATTGCAAGGATACCTGCCGTCTGGATACCGAGAAGGTAGCCGTTGCCGCCGTAGAATAAACCGAGTTCGCTTTCGGTTAAGGCAGCCGCGCCGTCCTGGTAGTTATGGCAAGCGAACAAGCCGACTGCCAAAGTACCCCAGATACCGTTTGCAAAGTGAACGCCGACTGCACCGACGGGGTCGTCTATATGTAACTTCTTATCAAGCAATTCGCAGACGACTACTACTAAAATACCTGCAACTAAGCCGATGAAGAATGCGCCGACTGCGTTTACGATGTGGCAGCCTGCGGTTATGCCTACGAGACCTGCAAGAGATGCGTTAAGGCACATACCTACGTCGGGCTTCTTATTCTTAATCCAAGTGAAGATGAGTGCGGCTACGGTTGCAACTGCGGGTGCGATAGTCGTATTGACGAAGATTACCGCAAGCGATTCCATTGAAGTTGCGGCAGCGCCGTTGAAGCCGTACCAGCCGAACCAGAGAATGAAACAGCCCAACGCGCCAAGTGTGATTGAGTGACCCTGAATTGCGTTTACCTTTATTACCTTGCCCTTTTCGTCGCGTTCATACTTGCCGATACGGGGACCTAAGAACATTGCGCCTATTAATGCTGCAACGCCGCCTACAGAGTGAATAGCTGCAGAACCTGCGAAGTCTACGAAGCCCATGCCCGTAAGCCAAGCGTTCTGACCGATGCCCCATACCCAGCCTGCTTCGATGGGATATACGACCAAAGAAATCAATGCCGAGTAGATGCAGTAGGAAATAAATCTCGTCCTTTCTGCCATAGCGCCTGAAACGATGGTTGCAGCCGTTGCGCAGAACACAAGGTTGAACACGAATGCGCTTGCAAGACCGTTCTCGTTAGCGATAAACGCTTCCCAATTGCCGATTATGTCCCAGCAGGGCAAACCGCAGAATTTACTTGCGGCGTCTACGCCCATCAAAAGGCCGAAGCCTAAGAACATAAACACAACCGTACCGATGCAGAAGTCCATCAGGTTTTTCATTATAATGTTGCCTGCGTTCTTTGCACGGGTAAAGCCTGTTTCTACCATTGCGAAACCCGCCTGCATAAAGAAGACGAGAGCCGCACCAATCAGAAACCAAATTCCGAAACCCATAAAAAAATACCTCTCTTTATTCGTCCGCCATAAATCGGAAGACGTTATTTACTTGACCTAACCTTTCCCCTACGCAACCCACAGGCGAACTAAATTCAACCTGTGGGAAAACGTGAAGTGGAGAAAATGAAAACTTGACACACGGCTGTTTCGTTTGAAAACTACCGTCGGCTAATTTCGGTTTGATTATAATTTCCTGTCCGCGAAAAAGTCAATTAAAAGCGTAAAAAGGGCGGTATTGTCATTTTTAAGACAAAGTATAATCACAGCTTATAGTTGATACACGGCTTAAACTAATGCGTCTATGCAACAAAAAAGCGGCTGAAACTTTAAAAAAATCTCAACCGCTTAAAAGCCTATATTATATAAATTAATAATTGCCGATTTCAGCCCTTTACTGCGCCTATATCGGGTACGCCCCATTCTTTAAGGTAGTAATCGTACTTGCCGAAATTTGCCGTATTATCGCCTGCACCTATGCAGGGCGAGCCGTTAGTCGGCACATATTCGCCGTCCAACTTCGGGTCGCCGTATATATTCGTGCCGCCGTATAGAGAGTTGAAAGCGCTAAAACCTACGATTGAGTTGCCGCAGATTTCAAACTTCACGTCGCCCCCGTCGCTGCCCGACACGTAGAAAAGGTTGTTACTAAAGCTCAAATTTTGGGTATACGCTTCGCCGAAGTCCGTGCTTATAAGCGTTAGACCCGCTTCCGCGCAGATGACGTTATTGATAAAGCTTACGCCGTCAACCTTTGCAATTATTATAGCCGCGCCGCCGTCCACGCCGTTGCCAGATAAGGTGTTGTTGCAAATATAAGTTGCCTGCACCGTACCCGTTTCCACTTCTTCATAGCCGCCAACACGGATACCCGTTACGCTATTGCCCTTACATATATTCGACCTGACTAAAATATTTTTAACGGGGTAGCTGTCGTTTCTCTCTTCACTGCCGACTTCTATACCGTACGCGCAATCGCTGATAAAGTTGTTTTGTAAAATTATATCGCGAGAGCCGTCCACATACAGACCTGCACAGTCCGCATACGAGCAGACGCAGTTTTTAACGACGTTGCCTGCCGCAAGACAGTTTCTCGGTTGGTCAAGCGATGCGATATCGCAGTACCCTGCATTACCGTAAAAGTCTATACCGATATTCGTATTATTTTCCACAAGGTTACCTAAGACGTACACCCTTTCGCAGTTTGCCGTTACAGAGATATTTTCCGACCAACCGTTCACGTTATTATAGCAGTGGTTGTCGATAATTGCGATATCGGCTATGGGCGCAGTCTTTTCGCCGAATAATAAAATTGCGTTTGCGCCTGCGTCGGAGTCCTTTTCAGGGTTGGCGGACGTCGTTTTAATATCGTGAATATCGCAATTTCTTATTACTACGTTGTTCTGCCCGTCGCCCCAGAATACTATTCCGTACGCACATTTCGATTGAACGGAGCAAATTTCTATACCTTCGAAGATTATATACTCTGCACCCTTTTCAAACTGAAAGCCGTACGATTCGCTTCCCCTGTAGGTATTTTCTATTACCGCCTTTTCGCCGGGATAGTTGCGGATTGTAACGTAATTTGCCGCCGTACCCTTGCAGTTTATAAAGAAGCCGTCCTTATCGGAAGTACTATAGGTGCCGCCGCGAAGATATAACGTGCCGCCCGGTTTAAGCTCGTCAAGCCCGTCCTGCAAGCTGTAGGGGTCGTTAAGCGTGCCGTCGCCGTTGCCGTTGGGCGAAGCATAGATTGCGCCTGCCGCTATAGGCGCACTGTAGTCGTACTGCGCAAGGCTTGAAACAAACGTAGTAAAGGCTGTAGACGCCGTTCCGTCTAAACACCTTTCCATTTTTTGATTATATGTAAGCTCGGTTTGACCCTGCTCGGGCGTTTCGGGGTTATCGGAGTTTTCAGGTGTATCAGGCGTTTCTGGGGTACTCGGTTCGGTTTCACCGCCCTGCTCAGGCTGTTCGGGCGTAGTAGGTTCGGTCTCGCCACCCTGTTCGGGGGGTTCAGGGTTTTCGGGCGTAGTGCCTTCGCCGGATTCCACGTCGTTTCCGAGATTTTTATCACCGTTGTTAGTACAACCGAAAGTGCAGAATGCAAGCGACGACGCAAGCACCACCGACAATGCAAGTTTAAATATTTTTCTCATATCTTCCACCCTTTTATCGTCATCAACCATATGTTATCACTTGCACATATAAAAGTCAATAGGTGCAACGGCAAGCAAACGTTTTTTCG
>JBJEVB010000069.1:0-5165 GCA_051884155.1 Candidatus Coproplasma sp.
ACGGGGTGGGGTTTTGGGATTGCCACGCCGACTTACAGTCGTCTCGCAATGACGGGTAATGACGGGCGCTTTAACCTAAGATTAATTTCTTTAAAATTGCGTCTGCCTTTTTAATATCCGCCTTGCCCTGCGTTGCCTTTTTAACAAAGCCGTAAAGGGCGAAAATAGCCTTTTCCTTACCGCCTTTAAAGTCCGCCGCAGCGGCAGGGTTGGCTTCTATTGCCTTTTTACAGATTTCTTCCAACTCGCCATCGTCAACGCCTGCTAAGTCTTCTTCCTTGATATATGCGGATACGGGATTGCCTTCTTCCGCCATCTTTGCAAGCGTCTGCTGAGCAAGCGTGATATTGATTTTGCCTTCGTCCGCAAGCTTTATAAGCTTTGCCGTCTCTTGCGCTGTTACGGGAAGGGCGAAGTTTTCCTTATCTTCTTCGGTGGGAAGCTTTGAGTAAAGCACGCCCGTAGTAAGGTTGACGGCGTTTTTAACGCTTGCGCCTAAGGATATGACCTTTTCCACGAAGTCGCAGACCTTTTTATACTTATATAGAAGTCTTGCCGTTGCAGGGTTGATTTTAAGCTCGTCTATATAGCGGTTGAGCTTTTCTAAAGGCAGCTCGGGGAGCTGAGCTTTTATCTCTTCCACCTTGCTTTCGGGAATTACTACGGTCAGGATATCGGGTTCGGGGAAATAGCGGTAGTCCTGCGCGTCTTCCTTAGTACGCATAACCGAAGTTTCGCCCGTCTTTTCGTCGTAGCGCAAGGTCGCCTGAATTATTTTTCCGCCGTCGTTTAATACTTCGCACTGCCTTTCGTACTCGTAGCGCATAGCCTTGTCGATATAGCTAATTGAGTTCATATTCTTGATTTCGGTACGCGTGCCGAACTCTTTCGAGCCTTCGGGCATAACCGAAATGTTTACGTCGCAACGCATAGAGCCTTCCTGCATTTTGCAGTCGGACACGCCGATGTAGCGCATAATGAGCTGTAGCTTTTCAACGTATTCTTTTGCCTCTTCGGGGGAAGAGATGTCGGGCTCGGACACGATTTCGATTAAGGGTACGCCGCCGCGATTGTAGTCGATTAAGGTGTAGCCGCTTTCGTGTACGAGCTTGCCTGCGTCTTCTTCTATATGAATACGCGTAATACCTATCCTTTTGCCGCTTTCAAGCTCAACGTAGCCATGCTCGCAAAGGGGCTTGTCAAACTGAGAAATCTGGTAGGCTTTAGGCAGGTCGGGATAGCAATAATTCTTTCTGTCTAAATGAGTTGTGGTGTTAATCGTGCAGTGCGTTGCAAGCCCTGCCCTTATGGCGTATTCCACCACCTTTTTATTTAAGATGGGCAGTGCGCCGGGCTGACCCGTACAGACGGGACAACAGTGGGTGTTGGGTTCGCCGCCGAAAGCCGTAGTACAGCCGCAGAAAATTTTGGTCTTGGTTGCAAGCTCTACATGGGTTTCTAACCCTGAAACAAGTTGATATTTCACAGCTTTACACCCCCGTCAAATTCTATATCTTCGCACACGCCGCTCTCTTCTGCAAAGTATGCGGCGTTAAGCACTCTCTCGTCGTCGTACTTTCTGCCGATTATCTGCAAGCCGATGGGAAGTCCGTTTTTGTCCTTGCCGCAGGGGAGCGAGATTGCAGGAAGCCCTGCAATGTTTACGGGTACGGTGCATACGTCCGATAAATACGTTTCGGTAGCGTTACCCCCCGAATATCCCAAAGGGAACGCCGTCTGCGGTACGGTGGGCGCAAAGATGAAATCACACTTTTCAAAGCATTCTTTAATCTGCTTTTCAACTTCGCCGCGAAGAACGCACGCCTTTTTATAATATGCGTCGAAATAGCCCGATGAGAGCACGTACGTGCCGAGCATTATACGCTTTTTAACTTCTTTACCAAAGCCTTCCGACCTGGTTTTGGTTACCATATCGTCAAGCCCTGAATAATTGCTTGCCCTATAGCCGTACCTTATGCCGTCGTACCTACCAAGATTTGAAGATGCTTCTGCACAGGCGATTATATAGTAGACGGGAAGCGCGAGCTTTAGGGCGGGGACTGAAAGCTTTACAACCTGAGCGCCTGCCCTTTGGTAAGCTTCGATAACGCCGTTTACCGCCTGTAAGATTTCGGGATTAACGCCGTCCGTAAGCTCTTCCACCACGCCGATTTTTAAGCCCTTGACGTCGCCGACGAGTTTAGTTGCGCCCAAAGGCGTTGCAACCGAAGTGCCGTCATGCTTATCTTCGCCCTTGATTGCGTCGTAGATTATTGCCGCGTCCGTAACCGAACGGGTCATAGGACCGATTTGGTCGAGTGAAGAGCCGTATGCAATCAGTCCGTATCTCGACACTGCGCCGTAGGAAGGCTTAAAGCCGACTATGCCGCAAAAGGACGCCGGCTGACGGATAGAGCCGCCCGTGTCCGAACCTAAGCCGTAGGCTGCAAGGTTTGCGCAGACTGCCGCCGCAACGCCGCCCGACGAACCGCCCGTAACTCTCGACCTGTCTATGGGGTTCAAGGGTGCGCCGTAGACGCTCGTCTCGCTAGTAGAACCCATTGCAAACTCGTCCATATTCGTCTTGCCCAAGAGCACCGCACCCTGAGCCTTTAACTTAGACCAAACGGTTGCATCGTAATAGGGCTTGAAGCCCTGTAAAATTTTTGAACAGCAGGTCGTAAGCATACCGTCGGTGGCAATATTGTCCTTTAAGGTAAAGGGTATGCCCGTAAGATAAGTCGCCTTGCCTTCTTTAATGAGCTTGTCAGCTT
Source organism: Candidatus Coproplasma sp. (assembly GCA_051884155.1). Lineage (GTDB taxonomy): Bacteria > Bacillota > Clostridia > Christensenellales > Borkfalkiaceae > Coproplasma. The sequence continues at coordinate 2,775 of JBJEVB010000069.1, forward strand.
CGATTGCGTTGGCGCGTGCTTGGTCAAACGTATAGTTTACGTAGGCGTTGATTGCGGGGTTTTCCTTTTCTATTGCAGAAATGTACTGCTCGGTGAGCTGTACGGAAGTAATCTCCCCGCTTTGAAGCATTTTTGAAAGGTGCAGAACGGTACTCTTCATTTTACCACTCTCCTTACGGGGAAGTAGCCGTCCTGCGGCTGCACGTTGGAAGTAATTTTTTCGTTGGGAAGGCTGTCCGTTACTTCGTCCTCCCTTAAATCTTCCCACGCAATCGTGCAGGCGGTAACTTCCTTTATGCTGGAAGTGTCGCCGACGACTTCGCCGTTGATTCTGTCGGCAAAGGCGATGATTTCTTCGAAGTCGGGAATGAATTTTTCCTGCTCTTCGTCTGAAAACTCAAGCCTTGAAAGACGGGCTAAAGTTTTAATTTCTTTCTGCGAAATACTCATTTTAATATCTCTTATAAAAAATTACTGTCTTATTTTTATGTGCGTTTCCCTAAGCTGAGTTTCGGTTACTATGTTGGGTGCGCCGCACATTAAATCCTGACCCGACGACGACATGGGGAACGCGATTACTTCCCTTATGTTTTCTTCGTTCTTTAAAAGCATAATCATTCTATCGATGCCGGGCGCCATACCTGCGTGGGGGGGCGCGCCGTACTTGAACGCAGTGTAGAGTGCGCCGAACTTATCCTTTAAAGTCTCTTCGTCGTAGCCTGCAATCTCGAACGCCTTGACCATTATATCCAAGTCGTGGTTTCTTACCGCGCCGCTCGAAAGCTCTATGCCGTTGCAAACTATGTCGTACTGGTATGCAAGAATTTCAAGGGGGTCTTTTTCGTTAAGCGCCTTAAGTCCGCCCTGCGGCATTGAGAAGGGGTTATGGGTGAATGCAACCTTGCCGTTTTCGTCCAACTCGTACATAGGGAAGTCGTTGACGAAACAGAAGCGGTACGCCTTCTTTTCGGTTAAGTTTAATTTAGCGCCGAGCTCGTTTCTTATCTGCCCTGCAAGCTTGGGTGCCTTTTCCTTAGTGTCTGCGATAAAGAAAATCGTATCGCCCACTTCTAACTTAGCTATCTCTCTAAGCTCGCCCTTGAGCTCGGCAGGGATAAACTTGTCGATAGGTCCTTTATAGGTCAAGTCTTCGGCAACTTCCAAATAGCCCAGCCCTGCCATGCCGATTGACATTGCAAAGGCAAGCAATTTTTCGTGGAAGCCCTTGGACATATCCGCGTGCACCTTTACGGCGCGTACGCACTTGTTCATAAACGGCTTGAACGTGCATTTATTGAAGAAGTCGGATAAGTCGATTATGCGAAGGGGGTTCCTTAAGTCGGGCTTATCAGAACCAAATTCAAGCATTGCCTGCTCGTAGGAAATTACGGGGAAGGGCGCCTGAGTTACTTCAAACCCTTCGGGGGCGAATTTTTTAAAGGTTTCGGAAAGCACCTTTTCACCCACAGTGAATACGTCCTGTTGGTCGGCAAAAGCCATTTCGAAGTCGAGCTGATAGAACTCGCCGGGCGACCTATCCGCACGCGCGTCTTCGTCCCTGAAGCAGGGTGCAATCTGGAAGTACTTGTCGATACCGCCAACCATTAAAAGCTGCTTATACTGCTGGGGTGCTTGGGGAAGGGCGTAGAACTTGCCCTTGTACCTTCTTGAAGGCACGATATAGTCCCTTGCGCCTTCGGGTGAAGACGCACACAATATAGGCGTCTGCACTTCTAAAAAGCCCATTGAAGTCATCTGTTCGCGAAGGAAGGAAATGACCTGCGAACGGAAGATTACGTTTTCTTTAACCTTGCGGTTTCTCATATCCAAAAAGCGGTACTTAAGGCGGACGTCTTCCCTTATATCTTTAGAAGTTGCAACTTCGAAGGGAAGCTGTTCCCTGACCTTGCCCAAAATAGATACCTGCTTGCAGTTGAGTTCTACCGTACCAGAAGGAATTTTAGGGTTGAAGGTCTCTTCGTCTCTCTTTTCAATAACGCCCGAAACGGAAATGCAATCTTCCTTATTGAGCCCGTTCAAAAGCTCTGCGTCGTGCATAACGACCTGAACGACGCCGTAGTAATCCCTTAAATCTATAAACGAAACGCCGCCGTGGTCGCGGATATTTTCTATCCAACCTGCAAGCGTAACGCTTTCACCTATTCTGTCTTCCCCTATTTTATCTGCCGTATCGGTGCGATATAATTCGGACATTTAAAACTCTCCTTTTTCTCTTTCTATCAAATAAAAATCCCGTCCGCCCACATTGCAACGGCGAACGGTTTTATGCGCTGTATACGCCACTCGCCTTATATTTGTATAATTATTCGTAATTATACTATTTATTAAGGCAAGTGTCAACGAATATCGGCGTTTAATTGAACCGTTATT
>JBJEVB010000070.1:0-25723 GCA_051884155.1 Candidatus Coproplasma sp.
GGCAGTTAAAACCTACCTACCCGCAAATTCCCCAAGAGCATTTAACATTTGGGGTGCATATCACGTTCGGGTTGCTTTTTTCGTACGGAAATATTCAAATAAATATTTACACTACTTAAATTTTGCTTGCAAACTTGAAATGAATATGCTATAATCACAAAGCAACGTTGGTTGTGGTTTGCTTAATTTATCTCATAAAATTTTGCATCAACTTAATACGGCCTTGTGGTCAAGCGGTTAAGACGGAGCCCTCTCAAGGCTCAATCCCGGGTTCGATTCCCGGCAGGGTCACCAACAACCGCCGTAGTCAATTTTGACTACGGCGGTTTTGTTTACGACCCTGCCTGTTGCGAGAAGTTAGAGCGGTTCGTGCGAGCCGTAGGCGACGCTTTGCCGAGAGTACCCTTTTAAGGGTTTCGGCAAATTCCCAAATTCGAATAAGACTGAATACAGTTCACCAAACGAGTTAAAGGCGAACCCGTTTCCATTAGGAGACGGATTCGCCTTTATCATTAAATTGAAAAGATAGATAATAAGTACTAAAATAAGCAACCCCATTCGATTCAGAGTGCCTATTTTTTTACTTTACTTCTGCTTTATATCCTTCTTTTTCCATGATAGTTTCAAGACGAATTTATCGAGAAGATACAGAACGGACGGCAATACGATAGTTACCATAACCACTGAACAAATCGCACCTACACCGAGTAGCAATCCGACGGTTGAAATTGCATTCTGGCTTGAAATAAAGCATACAACAAAACCGCAAACGATGAGAATAAGCCCTGATGAGAATACGGTAGGCATAGCCGTCTCAACCGATTTATAAAGGGCTTCCTTTTTGTCGAGAGTATGCCTGTTGGCTACATAATTGCTCGACATCAATATGCCGTAGTCAATCGTTGCGCCCATAAGAATACACGTCGCCACGATATAACTCATAAAGAACATACCGCTGCCGAGAAGCTGGAACGTCATTGAAATCCATATTGCACCCTGAATAACCGCAACAAGTATTACGGGGAGAGACAGAGAACGGAATATAACGGCTACGATTATGAATATTGCGGCGATTGTGAATATTGAAATTAACAGGTTATCGTGACTGAAAGTTTTTTGCAGGTCGTAGGTAGACACCACTTCTCCTGCTATATAAGCATTTTCCCCGAAAATATCTTTAACCGTTGCGGATAGATATTCTACGAATTTCGTCGTATCTTCACTCTCGTTGGGAAGATTTACGGAGAGCAATAAACGGGAATACTCTTTGCCTATGAACAACTCTTCCGCCTTTTGCAAATCTTCTTGCGCGTCGTTAACTTTTGCCCGCATATCCGCTGACATTTTCTGTTTTAACAGCGCATTTGTATCCATATTGTCGCTAACGAAATCTAAAAGCTCGAAAGCCATTACAGGTATAACAAGGTCGTTTCCGTGCGAGACGGAATATTTGATATATACGCCTGCAATTTTATCTTCTTCAGGTGCTGAAGCCGAGATATCGCTTTGAACGGCGTTTTGCAGAGCTGTAAGCTCGGCGTGTAAGTCTGCAAATTTATATTCTTCAGTATTCATAAGATAGCCGTCGATAACCAACATATCATCAAGGCGTTTTTTATCTTCTGCTGAAAGTTTTGCATTTACTATAGAATTCGTCTCATATACTTCATCCACATAAGTTGTAAAAGTTTTACCGTTGATTGCGCCGTTCGGCATAGTACCGTTATGATAAAAATACATTATATAAATTTGCTGAACCGCATCGTCGTTTACGGTAATCTGCGGCTCTGAACCGGTAAGTGCGGTTGCTACCTGTTTTATCACAGGCAAGAATTGCTTATACCCGTATTCGCCGTGAACGACAGGATAGAGTTGATTATCCTGCGGAATCATTCCGATTACGGCTGAAAGTTGCGTTAGCTGTGCAACCGTCTGCTCGTCAAACATTTCCGATACGTTCTCGTCTTGAGAAGCGGCTATCATAAAATTGAGCATTGTAGAAAACTCTACGTTTGGGTTTTCCACTTCGTCATAGAAATACAACCCGTAAATCTGTTTGACGGAAAACAAGTCGAGAGATACGCCTTCTATACCTTCGTTGAGCTTATTACAAAACTCTTCGGCGGTATTTTCGTTTGCCATTAAGTTGCTTATAAGCTTTATAGATTTAACCGTTTCAGTCGTCTGCACGTCTGCAAATTCAAGTGCGTCCGAGTCTGTTTTTATCAACTCGTCGGCATAGTCAATAAACTGCTCAAAAGTCAGTTTAAGCTGTTCGGGATTGCGGTACAAGTTGTACATTGTCAAAAGTAGTTTGGCATCTTTTTCAGTTAAATCGAGTTTTTGATATGCTTTTTGCACGTCGTACATCTCTCTTGCCGTATTCGTATATGCCGTATAGCTTGTAAGAACGGGCGTTCCGTCAGATTTTTTATAGCTTGTAAGAGTGTCCGTCAACAGTTGCTCGTTCGCAAAATTGTTTTCGGAATTTTTATAGACAACCACGACTGAGTTGTTCTGCCCGAACGTCTGCGCAATTGCCGAGAGATTGTTTTTGGTGTCGCTAAAAGTATATTTACTTAAAGGCTGCAATGCTCCGCAGGTAATAATCAGCGCGAGAGCTATGGGCACGATTGCCTTGCTTCCTTTAAACGCAGTTTTACAGAATACCTGCCCTTTGGGAACGAACGCCTTTTTATGTGTTTTTTCAAGCGGTTTATCGAGCAACAGCACAAGCGCTGGTAACAGCGTAAGCGACGTAATAACCGAAATAACTATACCCTTCATCAACACGATACCGATATCGAAACCTATGGTAAAAGTCATAAACAGCAATGCAAGCAGACCTGCAATCGTCGTCAACGAGCTCGCAGAAACGGGCTTTACAACAGTTTTAATAGCCCTTATCATAACGTCGCTATTAGTGTCGTCTACCGACCTTTCTTCTTTGCATTTTCTGTAGGCGTGAAGCAGAACTATACTGTAATCTATGGACAATGCCAACTGCAAAATTGCCGATATTGAATTTGTGATATAAGAGATACTGCCGAAAAATACGTTAGTTCCCTTATTCAACAATACCGCTACACCCGAAGCGGCAAGCAGGACTAAAGGCTCTAACCACGATTTGGAAGTAATCAGCAAAATAGCGACGACTAAACATATCGCAATCAGCAAAATGTATACTATTTCATTGGTAATCGCGGTCTGCAATGCTTGCTTATCTATCGCTGTACCGCCGTACTGCACTTCGTATTCCGAAAGCTCACGCTTAAGGTCTGCCGAAACCTGTTTAGCGTTATCCGAATAATCGTCGCCGTCAACGATAACGTTAAATAGAGCCGTATTATTTTTATAATAATTACTGTCGTACTTATCGAAATTGACGTTCAGCACGTTGGGTATGCTTTCTATCTTTTTACATATTTCTTCGGCAGTTTCTTCATCTACGTTTTCCGCCATAACCTGAATGTTGCCCGTCATACCAAACTCGTCTTCAATGATATTAAGCGCTATCTTGGTTTGCGTGCTTTTGTCGAGATAGTCCGAAATATTATAATTAATGACAACCTTATATGAAAAAACTACCGAAAGTACGGCTGCAACTACAAATAAAGTAATGATTACCGCAATCATTACCTTACTTTTCTTGTTACCGCGTCTAATAGGCTTCATCTCCGTTGTAATCTCTGTAGGTTCTTTTTTGTCCATAGATAAACTCCTAAAATCAATACATTTTGCATTTTAACTTGACACATGTATTATTATATGCTATGTTTTTGATATACGCAAAACTACTACCGATACAAAAATAACTCTATGTAAAGATAACTATACAAAGGGGCAAAAACGTATGGATAAAATTGACGCAAGAATAATAAAAACACGCCGTGATTTACGCACTGCACTTATGTTGCTTTTGCAAAACAATAAATTTGATAAAATTTCAGTAAGCGATATTTGTGAAAAAGCTATGGTTAACCGTATGACTTTTTATAAACACTATAAAGATAAATACGATTTACTGAACGACCTTATACTTAACGTAAAAGAAAATATTAAAATTCGTGTAAAAAAAGAATACCCTGAAGTAAATCTGCAAAAGGACACGTTAGAATTTACGTTTTGCCTGATAGAAGCCGTCATAGACGAATGTCTGGAACAAAAGACAAACTTCATGGCAATTAACGACAACGGAATAGTTCTAACGATGATTTCCACGACGATAGAAAAATCGGTTACGGAACTGCTAAAGGAAATTAGCGAAAAGCATCCGTTAAAATACCCGATTGATATTCTTTCGGCGTCAATTACGGGCGCGGCAACCTTTATCATTCATCATTGGCTGAACCATCAACCCGAAAAAACAAAAGAACAATTTTTGGCGGGTATAAAGAAGTTTTTTAACGACTTATTCTCTTCTCAAATATTATTTGTGTAACACAATAACCGCCGTCCTTTTTGGTAAATTTACGCCCTAAAATAGTCTAATCTCGTTTTTCGTTGCTCTTCTATTTTTATTTTACCTATTTCAACAATAGAGCGTGAGAGAATATTCAGCTAAACGACATGAATATATCATAATTTCACGTTCAATTTTCATTTTTATGGGCTATAATTTATACAATATAAATAAAAGTGTTTTAAACCGTACGGTAAATGGTTAAAAATATAATATACAATATTTAACGAATAAGGTAAACTATGTATTTACAGGACTATATTTGGTTTGCGTGCGCACTGCTGTTCTGCGCACTGTTAGCAGGTTTTGCAAGCAGTAAGGTCAATTCCACGTTTAATAGATACGATAAAGTTCCCAACCGCAGCGGTATGACGGGCTACGACACGGCTATGCGGCTTATGCGCGCTAACGACGTGCAGGGCATTCATATCGGGCGCGTTAGCGGCAGACTTTCCGACCACTACGACCCCCAAAAGGGCGTGGTCAATCTTTCGGAAGCGACCTACGGGAATGCATCGGTTGCATCAGTCGCCGTTGCCGCTCACGAAATGGGGCACGTTATGCAAAAGCAGCGCGGTTACGTCTTTTATAAAATACGTACGGCGTTAGTTCCCGTTGTGAATTTCGGGGCAAGGCTTGCACTCCCGCTCGTCCTTATCGGGCTTTTAATCGACATATTTACCGCTACCGCCACTTCGAGCGTGGGCTTTTACGTTGCACTCGTAGGCGTAGTTTTGTACGGCGGTTCGTTCCTGTTTACCCTTATCACCCTGCCCGTCGAGCTTAACGCAAGCAGGCGTGCTAAGAAAATGCTTGCCGCCGAAGGTATACTCGGCGACGACGAATTGCAGGGCGCAAGCAAGGTACTTTCCGCCGCGGCAATGACGTACGTTGCGGCTATGCTGACTTCGCTTATCTACTTCTTGAGATTCTTCGTATACGTTTTAACGATGTTCGGCAGAAGAAACAGGAAATAGGCAACGGCAATTCATTAAATGAATAATTTAAACGGGTTAGGCAAAACTACCCGTTTTTATTTTATTTAGTGATATTTTAATTAATTTAAGCTAAAGTATTGTATAAAACGTTCGGGCGTGATATAATGGTGCGAAATCGGTTGAGTTAAAATATATACTCACGCCGTTTAAGGGGAATTTATGAAAGTTTCAAGGGAACGGGCAGGCATACTAAGCGGTATCTGCGGTATAGTTTTAAACGTGGTGCTGTGCTCGTTAAAATTTTTGGTCGGCGTACTTACGGCGTCTATTTCAATTATAGCCGATGCGTTTAACAACCTATCCGACGCGGTATCTAACGTGGTGACCATAATAGGCAGCGCCGTTTCGGCTAAGCCTGTGGACAGGGAACACCCCTTCGGTCACGGCAGAATGGAATACGTTTCGGCTTTAATCGTCGCCTTCCTTATCTTGATGATGGGGTTTGAGTTAGGCAAGAGCTCGATTGAAAGAATAATAACGCCTACCGAAGTTAAATTTCAGCTTTTATTTGTTTTCGTACCTATAGGGTCGATTATTTTTAAGGCAGGATTTGCGATTTTTAACCACATTCTCTATAAAAAGACGGGCAACCTTAACCTAAAAGCCGTGCGTCAGGACAGCATAAACGACTGCATTGCAACGTCTGGCACGATAGTCGCACTGCTCGTTTCAAGTATGACGAGCCTTGTGTGGATAGACGGTGCGATAGGTCTTTGCGTTTCGGTGTTCGTACTCTTTTCGGGCATAGGCATTTTAAGGGACGTACTCGGTCCGATTATCGGTCAGGCACCCCCTAAGGCGCTCGTAGAAGATATAAAGCGAATAATGCTTGAAGAAGAATACATAGTCGGGGTACACGACGTTATCGTACACGAATACGGAGCTTCTCGCAAAATAGCTTCTGCCCACGCAGAAATGCCTGCCGATATAGACGTGATTAAACTGCACTCGGCAATCGACAGGGCGGAAAAGAGAATTTTCGACGAACTTAACGTGGATATGTGTATACATATCGACCCCGTGCTTTTAAACGACGCCGACACGGAAAAATATAGGGCGCTGACAGAAAAGGTCGTGAGCGAATACTGCGAAAGCTACACCTTCCACGACTTCCGCACGATTAAAAAGGATATAGGCGTAACGATTATATTCGAGCTGGTTATCCCCTTCGATGAAAAGCGTTCCGCCCAACAGATAACGAGCGAGCTTTTGGAAAAATTTACAGCTATTGACGAGAGCATAAACGCAGTAATTAAGGTTGAACACGCATACGCGTAAAATTAAACCGTACGGTTTTTACGACCGTGCGGTTTTATTTTAAAGTATTAGAAAAACTTATATTCAGGATAAAATATCGTTCTTAAAACAATTATTAATCAGGCGTATATTTGCTTTATTTTTTTGCAAAAAAATATAAAATATATAGTATGGATAATGAAGCTAACAGATACAATTTGTCCTTACATTTATTTTTTATCAGTATGTTTACAGGGCTGTTTTGCGGTGTTATTGTAACCCTTTACAACGCCCTTGCAAGCATTATAGAAGAATTTTCGCGTAGCTACTATAATTTCTTTTTCACCCACCCTGCCTTTATCCCACTGCTCTTTGTTGCACTGTTTTTAGGCGCGGTAATCGCAGGCGGCATAAGAAAGGCGTTGCCGTTTATAAACGGCAGCGGCATACCGCAGATTGAAGGCGCGGCAAGGGGCGTTTTCCATTTTAAATGGTTTCAATCGCTTTCCGGTATGTTTGCCGCAAGCCTTATATCCGTTCTTATGGGGCTTTCGGCAGGGTGCGAAGGTCCGAGCGTTTTTATAGGCGGTTCGTGTGGGGCGCTGACGAGTAACGCCTTAAAGCGCAATGCGGTAGTCAGGCGTTATCTCATTTCAGGCGGTGCTTGCGCAGGTCTTGCAGTTGCGTTTAACGCGCCGCTTGCAGGCATTATCCACGCCTTTGAAGATACGCACAAACGCTTTTCGCCTGAGCTGTTTATATGTGCGTTCTCGTCGGTCGGCATTGCGGTTATCGTAAGAAATATTCTTCGCCCTTTATTAGGGCTTTCGATGACGCCCATTTTGGCAAGCTTTTCCTTTGACGGGGTGGACACCACTTCTCTCTACTTCCTTTTATATTCAATTCCTGCCGCCGCCTTAGTGGCTTTGGCTGGCGTCGGGTTTTATTATCTTATCTTTGCGCTAAGAAGGGTTGTCGCTAAATTCAAGTTCTTTAAGGGTATATTCGGCTTTGTAATCGCCTTTATGCTCGCAGGTGCGTTCGGTCTTATAAGCAGTTATTCTATGGGTGGCGGCGTACACTTTATCGAAGCGTTGGGCTCGGGCGATATTGTCGGCGTATTTTCTTCCCCCATAGTTATAACCGTATTGATTGCGGTCGTGGTCAAGTTTATTGCAACTATTATCAACGTGAGCTGCGGCGTGCCAAGCGGCGCACTCGTGCCTATCCTTGCTATCGGCGCGGGTATGGGTTATTTGATATCCTACCTGTGTCAAACGATAGGTATGGACGAAGGCTATAGGTGTGCGTTGATTATCATCTGTATGGCGACCTTCTTTTCAACAGTAGTGCGCTCGCCGCTTACCAGCGTCGTTTTGGTTTTAGAGCTTACTTGGAAATTTACCTTCCTTCTGCCGCTAATCATAGGCGTTGCGACTGGCTATATTATAGGAATCGTTTTCCGCACTCAACCGCTGTACGACAGGATATTCGACGAGCTTTTGGAAAGCGAAAGGAATGCTCACCCTGCACAGAGCTTTACGCTGAACGTTAAAATCACCTTTAACTCAGGCGCGATACAAAGGCAGATACGCAACATTATGTGGCCCGACGGCGCTATCGTCGTTATGGTTGAAAGAGACGGCGAGAAGTTTGTGCCGAACGGCTCTACCGTAATCTATGAAAACGATATTTTGACCATTAAGGCAAAGACTTACTACAAAGACGACTTTATTCAGTCCTTGCAGAGCAACGTCGGTAAGGTGATAATTCACTATGCCGACGGAAATTAAATAATTGCCAAGTTAAAAAATCGGCTATGCGTTTTACTGCATTGCCGATTTTTAATAGAAAAAAATATCCGAGCTCGGTCTGTAAGCCGGGTTCTGTCGTGTACGGTTATCTATCTAATCTTACAGTCGCCTGTAAGCTCAAGCGATGTTAACGGATTAAGACGGACGGACAGCCCTGTAAATTAATACTGCCTTAATCCCAATCTTGCGTCGGGTGGGGTTTGACTAGCCAAGTGTGTTACCACCCAAGCGGTGAGCTCTTACCTCGCCATTGCAACCTTACATTGCAAAAATGCAATGCGGTATGTTTCTGTTCACTTTCCTTAAAGTCGCCTTCACCTGCCGTTAGCAGGCACCCTGTCCTATGACGCCCGGACTTTCCTCACGCAAATTTCTTTGCCCGCAACCGTATAACCGACTCGGATAGCATAAGTTTATCATCTTTTATAAGTTTTTGCAAAACTATTTTATCATTATTTATTGATTTTTACTGCGATTTATTTTACAATAATAGAAAGAAATTCCTACTTGAAATTTTCCTAAGAGGTACAATATATGAAGAAAACGAAAATTATTTGCACAATCGGTCCTGCAAGTGACAGCGAAGAAGTTTTGTCTGCTTTAATAGACGCAGGTATGAACGTTGCGAGACTTAACTTTTCGCACGGGACGCACGAAGAACACTTAAAGAAGATTGAGACGATTAAAAAAGTCAGAGAAGCTAAAAAGGCACCCATTCCCATTCTCTTGGACACGAAGGGTCCTGAATTCAGAATTAAGACCTTTACAAAGGGCAAGGTCAATTTAAAAGAAGGCGACACCTTTACCTTCACTACGGACGAAATCGAAGGCGATAAGACTAAAGTTTCCGTTTCGTTTAAAGGGCTTTGCGAACAGATGGTTCCGGGCGATAAGATTTTACTCAACAACGGTCTTATCATTTTCGAAGTAGTTAAGGTTGAAAAGCCCAACGTTATCTGCAAGATTTTAGTCGGCGGCGAGCTTTCGAACAGGAAGTCCATGTTCTTCCCCGATAAAGAGCTTGAGATGGAATATCTTTCCGAGCAGGATAAGGCAGATTTGAAGTTCGGCGTTGAACAGGGCGTTGACTTTATCGCTTGCTCGTTCGTATCAAAAGCGCAGGATTTAATCGACGTGAGAAACTACTTAAGAGAATGCGGCGACGTAAACGACGATATAGAGCTTATTGCAAAGATTGAAAGCAGAGCCGGCGTAAACAACATTGACAGCATTATCGAAGTTAGTAACGGCATAATGGTTGCGCGCGGAGACTTGGGCGTTGAAGTACCCTTTGAAGAATTGCCTGCAATCCAAAAGACGATTATCAATAAGTGCCGCATAAGGGGCAAGCGTTCTATAACCGCAACGGAAATGTTGGAATCTATGATTAAGAACCCCCGCCCTACCAGAGCAGAAATTTCCGACGTTGCTAACGCCGTGTTCGACGGCTCTTCCGCGATTATGCTCTCGGGCGAGACGGCGGCAGGCGCATACCCCGTTGAAGCGGTTAAGGCTATGTCCAAAATTGCCTGTGAAGCTGAAAAGAATACCGAATATATCGCATATATAGAAGACAGTAAGTTCCACATTAGCTCTTCAGCATCTGCACTTTCCCACTCGGCTTGCACCCTTGCACGCGACATAGGCGCAAAGGTTATAGTCGTTTGTACGAGAACGGGCGGCACTGCAAGGACCGTTTCCCGTTTCAGACCTATGATTGATATTATCGGTATGACGACCAACGAAAAGGCGTTCAGAAAGCTTGGCTTAAGCTGGGGCGTGTTGCCCGTTATGAGCGAAGAGTTCTATTCGGTTGACGTTCTCTTCCACTACGCTAAGCGTGCGGCAATCGATTCGGGCTTGGTACAAAAGGGAGACAAAATCGTCTTGACGGGCGGAACTCCCAACGGCAAGAGCGGCAACTCTAACCTTGTAAACGTTGAAACTATTTAACTTAAAAAACATTAACCCCGTGCGCTTTGAAAGCGTACGGGGATTTTTTGTGCCTTTTATATTGTATAGTCGTTTGAAAAGAGTACGTCTACAATCTGCTCTTTTATAGTGCAGGCGATAAGCGCAGTCCTTAGCTTGGTAGCATTTCTCGCGCCCTTTGCGTACATTGCGAGCATTTTGCGCAAGGTCACCGTACTGTAACGGTAATCGTAGTTATTATAGCAGTCTTCAATCTGCTTAAGTACAAGTTGTTTTTTATCATCAACGGAGGTGTTTGTCAATTCCGCTATTAAGAAGGGGTTGTACAGCGCACCCCTTGCAACCATTACGCCGTCCGCGCCCGTCTCGTTTATTATCCTATCCGCGTCCTGCACACTGAACACGCCGCCGTTGGCAATTACGGGTATTTTTACCGCCGCCTTAGCTTTTGCAATCTCGTTAAAATTGACGTCACCCGAATAGATTTTATCACGGGTTCTGCCGTGAATGGTTATTAAATCCGCGCCTGCGTCTTCCATTGCAACGGCAAAATTTCGGGTGACGAGCTTTTCTTCGGTTATGCCTATACGGAATTTAACCGTAACCGCTTTTCCGCTTGCCTTTGCCGCTTTAACAAGGCTTTGCGCCTTAGATATATCCGCAAGCAACGCGCTGCCTTCGCCGTTTTTGAAAATTTTAGGAACGGGACAACCCATATTTATATCAATCAGCTCGAAGGGTTCTATCTCTTTATCGGTCGCGGCGCGGCGCATAAAATCGGGCTCGCTGCCGAAGAGCTGAACGGCTTTTATTCCGCTGTAGCCGTCGGTTATTTTAAGCAGTTCGGAAGTATTTTCGCTGCCGTAGCATAAGCCTTTTGCCGAAACCATTTCGGTATAGGTCAGCCCTGCGCCAAGCGCTTGACACAGCACCCTGAAGGGCGAATTCGTGTACCCTGCAAGGGGTGCAACGAATACGTTGTTGGGCGTTTGAATAGCGCCTATATTAATTCTTTTTAACTGCATCTTTTGCCTTTACCCAATAATAATCAAGAGTCAACCCGTCTAAATCGGTCATATTCTTGCCGTCGGCTATAATAAGCCTTTCGCACTCTACGAAGCGTTTTACAAACTTGTCGGTTGCAGAGCGCAACGCTTCTTCGCAATCCACCCCTGCAAGGCGGCAGGTGTTTACTGCGGCAAACAGCACGTCGCCGGCTTCGTCGAATACTGCGGCGTTATCTTCTGCCTGCATTGCCGCAACGAGCTCTTTGACTTCTTCCCAAATCTTTTCGGAAGCAGACACGGGGGATAAAAAATCCATACCGCTCTTGCCTGCCCTTTTACCCACCTTTTGCGCACGCATACAGGCAGGCATTTTGTTGGGTACTGCCGCTACGCTTTCGCCAAACGTGGTCATATGCTTTTCTTTAAGCTTATTCTTATCCCATACGCCTAAAGCTTCGCTCTCGTCTGCGGCTTTATCGCCGCCGAATATGTGAGAGTGTCTGAAAATGAGTTTTTTAACATTGCCCGTTATTGCGTCGTTAGCATTAAACACACCTTCTTCCTGTTTTAACACGGAATGGAATGCCGCCTGCAATAAAATATCGCCCGTCTCTTCCAAAATGCCTTCGTCGTCCTTGCGCTCTATGGCGTCTTCAAGCTCGTACGCTTCTTCAACGACGTTGGACTTGATACTCTCGCAGGTCTGCACCCTGTCCCAAGGGCAACCGCCGGGTGCGCGCAAAAGCTCTACTAAATGCACAAGGTCTGCAAAGTCGTAGCGGTCTTTTTTCAAAAACTCGTCTTCTTCTATCGCAACCGCGCAGGTTAAGTCGTATTCCTTCTGCCTGTCTATTTCATAGACGGGCATTACCTTTTTAATATTGCCCTTGATAAAGACGCACTCCCTTTCTTCGCCGAAAAGGTCGGATAAAACTAATTTAACTTCGGTTGCGGCGTAAAAGTCGTCCATATCGTATATAACGGCGGCACGGCAGCTTTTAAGCGAGCGTACTTCGTAGGCGGAAAGGGAAGTGATTTGCCCGCACTTGAGATTTGCAAGATTTTTTATATGCGAAATTCGGGATACGCCTTCGCATACGGCTACCCCCTTTTGCTTTTGAAGAATGATTTTGCAGGCGGTGTCTTCGCTTACCGCGCCGTCCACGCAATAGCACACGCTCTGCTCTTTAGCCGCGTCTAAAACGGCTTTTGCAAGGTTTTTATTGAGCGTATCGAAATTTCTCGAACGTTCGTAAACGCCGTCGAGCGTTTCAACTTCGTACGCGCTTAATGCGGCAAAGCCCGCACACTCTTTGGTTCGTGCAATAATCTTTTGCGCACCGTCAAGCGCCGCCTTTGCTGAAAGCGTTAAGTCGCCTTCTTGAATACCTAATCCTATTAACGTTATTGACATTTGAGTTACCATCGTTTGATTTACTTACGGCAGTAATATAACACAAATTTAAGATTATCGCAACAAAATAGCATACGTTTGCCGAAACGGCGGCACCCGTAATCGACAGCGGCGTAAAGGCGACTAAAGCCGACGAGAGCAGAACGCGCAAGACGGCGCACGTCCACTGCGTGACCATTCCCCACACGGGCTTACCTAAAGACGTTATACACGCCGACGACGTTTGAACGAGCGACGACGTTACGGCGTTTACACTCATTACGCGGACGAGTTTTATTAGAAGTACCTTTTCCGCCGCCTGCAAGGACGGGAAAAACAGCCTTACCGCAAGCGGTGCGAAGAGATACAGTCCTATTGCAAACGGCATTGAGATTAAAGCCGTATACATAAGCGACTTTTTCACCTTTTTTATTGCGCCTTTCATATCGCCATTTGCCGCAAGGGGTGAAATTTGCGGAACGCTTGCCGCCGCTAAGCCGTAGGTTACAGACACGGGCAGATTGATAAGCGTGATTGCGCAACCCGAAAATATACCGTATAGCGCAGTGGCGTTTTCGGCGGTCTTTCTCAAAATGTTGACGACGGCAATGCTCTCAAAAAGCTGCCCTACGGGCAGGGCTATTGCCGAAAAGGTGAGTGGTACGGTGTACGCCAAAAGCTTATTTATCGGCGGCGTTTTGACCTTAAACAGCGGTTTAACCGCCCTTTGCCCCGTAACGTAGATTATTACGGCGTAGATACATGAAATTATTTCGCTTATCGTTACGGCAAACACTGCCGCCGCAGTTGCGTAAAGCGCGTTGCCCTTATACATACTCGCAAGCAGTATTCCGACGGTTACTTTAACGAGCTGTTCTAAAACTTCGGTAAAGGCTGTCGGATACATATTCGACTTGCCCTGAAAGTAGCCGCGCACGACGGAAATTACGGCGACGAAAAAGACGGACGGCGATAAAAGCTTACAGCATAGCGCAACGCCCGTTTCGCCTTGAGCTGCGGCAAGCGGAACCGACAGCGCAAACATAATTAGCGAACCGATTAAACCTATTCCGCCGTACAGATAAAAGGCTTTACGCTCTACCCCCTGCTGTCCGCCCGAAGAGATTAGCCTTGCAATACCCGTAGGTATGCCGCTTGCAGATACGGTTAAAAGTATGCAGTAAAGCGGATAGACGAGCTGGTAAATGCCCATACCCTCGCCGCCGAGATAGGCGACAAGGGGAATACGGTATATTGCACCGAGCAGTTTGGATATAAGTCCGCCTGCCGAAATTATTAAGGCACCTTTTATATAACCCTGTTTTTTCACTCGAATTGTGCCGCTAAAATAGTGGCGGAAAGCTGAGCAAGCTTGCAGGCGGCAGGCTCGATTTTTGCACCCTGCTCGCAGGAAACGAGCGCGACTGCGCCAAGACAATCGCCGCCAGCAACGATGGGCACGATAATTTCAGCTGTAATATCGTTTTGAGTGTCTTCGCAAATGGGCACGATATCGCCACCTTCGGACAGGTTGGCAATGTAACTGCGCCTATCCTGCATTAATTTATCCATCTTCTGCGAGATGGTTTTGCCCGCAACGTCCCTTCTGCCGCTGCCGGACGCGTGTAAAACTTCGTCCGTGTCGCACACGATAGCAAGATGCCCCGATAAATCTGAAAGACTCTTTGCCGTACCTTCCGAAAACTTTTCAAGTGAAGCAATCGGCGAATATTTTTTTAGCATAAGCTCGTCACGCTCGGTAAAAATTTCAAGCGGGTCGCCTGACTTTAGGCGCAGAGTGGACCTTATTTCCTTAGGGATTACCACTCTGCCGAGTTCGTCGATTCTTCTTACAATTCCTGTTGCTTTCATACAATCAGTTTGGGATAATAGATAAAAATAATACGCACTTTCTTTAAGCGATTAAGAAATTTTACTTAAAAAAATTTAAACGGCGCAACCGTAGTTGCGCCGCCTTTAAGCATTTTAAAGTATTAAGTTAACCTAAAGAAATTCTATCCGAAACGCTGCGGATAAACATACCCATAGTGCAGCCTTCGTCTATGCAAGCGCTTATATAGGAAGCAAACTTTTCCGTACGCCTTGTCTTAAAGTGTGCGGCTACCGCAAGTATAAGCTCGTCCCTGAACATACTAACGTTTTCCATTAAGATTGCCTTGACGAGCGAGAGCACGTCGAACGGCGAATAATCGCTTTCCGCCGTACGGATTTGCACTTCGTCTTCTACCCTGTACCTTTCAAAAGTACAAGCTTTATCGCTCTTGTAGTAATGCGTCGTACCTAAAAGCGTCTTAGATTTAAACGAGCAAGCGGGTACTAAGGAATTGATTTTGCTTTCTAACCTTGCGCCAAACTTCTGTATACCGTACATTGCAAGCACCCTTTTTACAAGGAGCTTTGCCGAAATGGGCTCTTCGGCGGTTACGACCGCCTTTATAGTCTTAATAAGCTCGGCATCCATATTTCCGCTGACGAGCGCAGACGCGTCGGCTTGGCTTACGTTGGGCTTCGCAACCCTATAGGGGCGTTTATATCCGCCCGATACGCCGCCCGATGACGACGTAAGCTTATCCAAATAGTCCTTAATCTTCTTAATCTCGCGCTTGGGGTTGTTGAAGAAGTTGACCGAATACAGCCTTATGACGTTCCAATTGTTGCGCTTTAAGATATTTGCCTGCATAACGTACTTATCCTTTATAGAGAAGTCCGAATTGCCGTCGCAGAGTATTGCAAGGATAAAGTTGTGCTTATTGTTGGGGTCGAGTACGCCGACGTCGATTTTGAAGTCGGAAACGCCTATATCGCAACGGCATTCATAGCCGTATGAAGATAGCTCTGCCGCGACGTATTTGCCTATGCCGCTGCGGTTGATTATAACTTCGTCGCTGGGGGCGGCAATGCTCGTTCTGCCCTTTTCTGCAAACTCTAAGAACGCCTTTAAGCCTGCAACGCCCTTAGACGTTGTGCGTGATAAATCTATCATAGAGTAGCGCATCGAAGAGAATACCACCATCTCTTCCCTTGCCCTTGAAACGGCAACGTTGAGCCTGCGCCAACCGCCGAGCTGGTTCAAAGGACCGAAGTTTAACGATATTTTACCCATTGCGTCGGGACCGTAGCAGACGGAAAAGAGTATTACGTCCCTTTCATCGCCCTGAACGTTTTCCAAATTCTTGACGAACAGCGGCTCTTCACCGTCGTATGCAACGCCCTCTAACCCCTTATCTGCAAGGGTTTTTGACAGCATTTTTTCGATATATACCTGTTGAGGCGTTGAGAAGGTCACCACGCCGATTGATGAACGGCGAAGCACGGGGTCGGATAACCTGCGGACAACTTCCGCAACGAGCGCTTCCGCTTCTTCCTTATTGCATTTCGTACCGCCCCTTTGATACACGCCGCCTTGAACGTAGTTGAACTTAACCATTGAATCAAGCGCGTCTGGCGACGGGAAGGTGCAGAGCTTTGACGAATAGTAGTTAATATTGCTGAACGCAATAAGGCTTTCGTGCTTGGAACGGTAGTGCCAGGTCAGGTGCTTTTCGGGCATACCTAACGCAAGGCAGTCGTCCAACACGCTCTCTAAATCTTCGGTTTCGGGCTCTTCTTCGTCGTAGCCTACCGACATAAAGAAGGACGTGGGCGGCATCTGCTTGGGGTCGCCGACAATCACCGCGCTCTTTGCCCTTGAAAGCGACGGTACGGCTTCGCAAGTGGGCATCTGCGACGCTTCGTCGAATACGACTATGTCGAACATATCGGGCGAAGGCTGCAGATACTGCGATACGGTGAACGGGCTCATAAGCATACAGGGCGCGCACACCTTTAACATTTCGGGTATTTCTGCAAAGAGCGAGCGAAGATTTACGCCCCTTAAGTTGTTCTTGGTCTGGCGGCGGAAGGACATAAGCTCTAACGCGATAGGACCTTCCGTTCCTTCGCCGGGCAACCTTGAAATCAAGTCGTAACGTATTTTTTCACGGGTGAGCTTGTAGTACTCTTCCATTATCTGCGAGAAGCTGCTTGCAGTATCGTCTAACACCGTTGCCGAGAAACACGATAACGCAGGGTCGGCAGGAATGTTCTTTGCGACGAAATTTCTATAGACGTTCTTCCTGAATGCAGAGAGAATTTTCTCGCTTGAAATCTGTCCACTCTCTAACGCGTCGGTAATGAAGGTCAAGCCGTTGTCGTTGAGTTTTTTTGCGGTTGCCTTATACATACACCATGCCGGCAGCATATCGATATTGTCCACGAGTGCAGAGCATTTATCGTTATAATAGTCGTAGATATCCGCATCCGAAATGGCGTCCGCGTTGGCTTTGACGGCTTTATTGAAGTAGTTACAGCTATCCGAGAACGATTTTGCCGCACCTAAAATACCGTTGAACAGGGGGCGAAGATGTCCGTCGCTCGCCTTGATGCACACCGAGTTGAACGCGTCGGCATTGTAATCCATAAACACGCCTGAGCACAGCTCGTGGAAGGTGTGCAAGGGATTTAAAAAGTCTGCCCTTTTCTTGTCGTTTATTGCGCCCATAAGTCCGACGAAGTTAGAGCTTAGCTTCGTCGAAGTCAATATTGAACGCCTATCCTTTTCAATTTCGATTGCCGACTTTATAAAATCGCATACTTCGGCGTTTTTGATGGGATTGCGAGAAATCTTTGCAAGCTTTTTAACGGTTGTTACGAGCAGCTTCGACGACTGCCAGTCACCGTTGCATTTGTTGAGTTCGCTCTCTATTTCGTCTGCCGTCTTAGAGAAATCCGCGACGTCCTTAAACTTGGTCAGCCAATTTTTAACGCCTGCGTCATAGCGAAGGTTGGCGTTGTAGAATTGGTGGAATTCCCTTTCGTCACAGCTAAAGAACACCTTTAAGTCGCCGTCGGAGAGTATGCGGACAATCTCGATTAAAGAAGTCAGCTTCTTTGAAGTAAAGGTTGAAATTTTTTGATTGAACGTATCAAGGAATAGCGCAAGATAGTTCTTTAAATGCTTTAATTCGGCAAGCACTACTTCCGCCGCAAACTGCACGCAGCGTTTTACCTTTTCGTCGCAATCGGTCAAATTTACGTTGGTAAAGGGCGAACGGTACGCACCGCCGCATTCCTTTGCCGCCGCCTGAGCCGTAAGCAGCATATTTTCGTATTCGCTCAGCTTTTTAGCCGTTAAATTGTCGTAGAAAGTACTCTCTATATTTACAAGCTCGGGCGCGGACGCGTTGGCAAGGTAGTTTATAATTCCCTGATAGACCGAAACGCCTAAGCCGCGCTTTTTGTGCAACGCCTTTAACGGACGGGAAAGCGTATCCTTATACTCTTTTATGCTCTCGCAGTCTCCCTTGAAAGGGGCGTCGTCGTAGGTAGATTTCAAGGAAAGCGTGTTTTCAATCGAGCGAACGACTTCGCCCTTATCCGCCTTACCGCTGTGGAGTTCAAGGCAGAAATCGCCTATGCCCACTTCGTCAAGTCGCTTTTTAACGACCTGCAACGCCGCCTGCTTTTCCGCAACGAACAGCACCCTTTTGCCCTTATCGAGCGCGTTGGCGATTATGTTGGTAATCGTCTGGCTCTTACCCGTACCAGGGGGACCGTGTAGAACGAAGGTCGTACCCTTAGCCGATTCCGCAACGGCGGCAAACTGTGACGAATCGCAAGGAAGGGGCGTTAACACTTCGTCGGGGGACGCCCTGTCTTCGTCTACACCGCACAGCTTATTATCTTCAAACTTATTCTTATTTTCAAGCAGACTGCCGATAAGCGGATTGGACTTGTAAAGGGTCATATTATCCCTTACGTCCTTCCATACGGCGTATCCTGCAAACGTGAATTGGGCGAGATAGACGTCTTCGTAGACGAACCAACCCTTCATATTCGCCGTCTTTGAACGGAATACGGCAAGAATTTCGGAAGGGGAAAGCTTTTGGTCTTCTACCCCCCTTATATCTATGCCGAACTCCTGTTTTAAAAACTCTAAAAGCGTGGTGTTAGGGCTATAGCCTTCGCCGAGCTCTATGGTTACGCCCTGCGTTTTAGTGCGCTTGACGGTTACGGGCAGAAGCACTACGGGGGCGTACTTAAATTCCTTTTCGTCGTTGTGCTTCCACTTCAAAAAGCCGAGCGCTAAAAACAGGGTGTTTGCGCCCACTTCTTCACTTGACGCCCTGCCCTTTCTTATTAAATTTTGCACCGACTCCGCCATTGCGTTTTCGCTTAAGCAGGCGCGGACGGTGTTGGAATTGAGCTCTATTTTAACGAGCTCGGCAAGATTTGCGTGCGTGGCGTTTATTCCAAAGGGCGCAACCTTATCCGATTTATCCGCCGCAGCAAACATCGTGAGCGAGTTTTTCTCGTTTATATTTTGGACGAAGCCTTCTAAATCAGGCACGAGAAGATGTACGCTGTCCCTTGAATAGTGAAAGTTTAAAAGGTTGTTTTTAAGCGATAAATCTAAAAGCCTTCTCTCCCAATTTCTGTCCTTAGAAGATTTGCGTGATAAAGACAGTTTATCGGCGTCTATAAGCTTTTCGGGCTTGGCTTCGTACGAATAGTTTTTATCGCCCAAAATCTCGTACGATGCGCCGCTTACCACCTTTATGGGCATGGGGAAAATACCGCCTATTCTGCAACGGCGGATATCTATGCACAGCTCGAAACATTCGGTTTGAAGTGCGGAAACGAAATGCGAAGCGCTAGTTGAATAGCTTGCGTTTTTATGTGCAAACAGGTCGTCGCAATCGACCACGGCAAGGTTGTTTACGCCCGTTGACACATAGCGCTCGATAAGCGATAAATCGTCCTGCGTGGGGGAATTGAAACAGCTTTCGTTGAGCCACACGCCTACGCCGATTTTATTTTTGCCCACCATTATTACGGGATTGAGCTTTGCCGCTTCTAAACAGGACGCGACGAATACCGCCATTAAAAGGGGATTTGCCTTCTTTTCGGTCACGACGTCGGCTACGTTGCCAACCTTTACCAAATCGGTAGCGTCGCCGCCTTCTTCCCTTTCGATATTGAGATTTCTAACCGCAGAGAAAATAGAGGCAAACGCAAAGTTTACCGCGTTTTTATCGCCGCCTGCGTAACCACTCCATTCCTTAGAATAACCCCAAGTTTTAAGCTGTAAGCCTGCTTCCGCCAAAATTTTCTGGCAGTCCGAAAGTCGGGGACGGACGAAGGAAGCAAGCATTTCCGCATTGCCGTTAAGCCCCGACCAGCTTTCCATTGAAATGGCTTTAACTTGAGCGTCGATAGAGCAGACCAACGCCTTTCCGCTGGCTACCGTGATATTTACGGGACAGTCGCTCTCTTCGGTTAAGTCGGCGAGAAACTTGGGGTTTAAAAGCGACGGCGTCTTAACTTCCATACTGCTATGCGCCGCAAGATTGTCCACCGTGACCTTTGCAGGCATAATAAGCCTGTTGCCGCCCGTGATTTGAATTGATAACCCTTCGATATCGCTTTCACCGCCGTTAATCAAACGGAAGGAAGTAAACAGCGGTATGCGGTTATAATAGGTTGCGTACGAAACGCAATCCAATAAATCCGCATCTAAATTTAACGCTTCAAACGTTTCCTTTGCCTTTTTATTTGCAGCCATCTCAACACCCTTACAAATATTTCAAAATTGAAAATAATTTTCCAAATTTATTATAGCACGCCTATGCGCAATTTTCAATTATTATTGACTAATTGATAGCGAATAAAAATACCTTACACCCCACTTTTTTTGCCGTTTTGCTATAATATCAGAAAAATTCTATTTTTTATAAAAAATAGCTTCCGAAAAAATTTTTCCAGAAGCCGTTTTTATTTTGAATTTACTATTAATTTTTACCGCGCACGACGGCAAGCCTTTTCAACGCCCTTGTATAGGCGATATACTTTTCATTATCCGTCATATCCGTATCGACGACGGCGACTGCGGTAAACTCAAGTCCCTTGCTCTCGTAGACGGTTAATAGGTTGATTTTCGTCTTTGATATTTTACCGCTTTCCCTTACGACGTTATAGCTCTTTTTAAGGTAAGCGGAAAGGTTCTTTTCGCTCGTTATTACCGCCCTTAATCCCACCTTATCCGCAAGGAAGGAAGATATCTGCCTTGCCGTGATATTTACCACGTCTTCGCCGCCAAGTCCGATTGCCTGCATCTGCACGTTTAAATTATCGCGGACGTATGAGACGATTTGGTTGGTGTTGCGGTAATTTAAGTCCAACTCGTAAGTTTCAAACGGCAGCGCCGACCAGTCGCCTATGCCCCTGAAAGGCGTTACGTTTTGCTTTAAATCGCCGAACACGTTGAACTTTGCATTGTCGTTTACGGAGCGCAAAACTTCGTATTCGCAGGGGGATATATCCTGCGCTTCATCTACGAAAACAAAGGCATATGCGGGGGTCAATTTAAATCCGAGCTCGGAAAGCAGCCTACAGAGTGCGTATGCGTCGCTTTTAATAAGCTTGTTGGAAGCCAAGCCGAATTTCTTTTTTATTTCGCCCACTATCTTCTTATAAAAAAGGCGTGCAAGTTGGACGTCGTTTTCGCATTTTCCTATTTTTACAAGATAACTTTCACTTCTCACGACCTGAGCAAAATCACAGGTAACGTCGAAAAGCGAAGAGATTTTTTCAACCGATTTGATGGTTTTTTCTATCTCTTTTAGCGTCTCTTCTCGCTTTAAAATACGGTCGGGATAGGTATATTCCATTCTATCGTCTATGCGCTGTTTATACCGTTTTAAGTCGTCTATTTCCTTAACTACGGTGTTTTTTAAGGTGTTCAAGTCGGTTATTGCACCGTCGCAAATTTTGCCCGCATATGACTGAATGAAGCGCAGAGCCTTGTAAAATGAGAGCAGTTGGCTATAGAAATAATAATAGTTGTCCATACGCGCGTCGGTGCGGTTGCTCTTTAAAAACTCTTCCACCGCTTCTACGCAATTGAAAAGCTCTCTCATACGCTTTGTAAAGGCTATGCCGCCGTCTGGCTTTTCCTTAATTTCACCGAGCACACAGCGGCGCACCCTAAGCCCTGCGTTTTTAATTCTGTCGTAGTGTGTCTTTTGCGTGGAAATCGCCTTTAAAATTGCCGCGACAAACTCGTCGTCCTGCTCTTTAGGAAGCATTGAGCGCACGCTTGAGTAGACGTTTTTGAGTTTTTTACGCACGTCCGCAACGAACGCAGGCGAATAGATATATTGAAGATAGCCTTCGGTGGGGTCGATTGAATAGTCGATTTTATTGTCAAGGTCTATCCCCACGCTCTTTAATAGACGTAGAAAGTAATTTTCAAGCGTGACGGTTTTAACTCTCTCTAATTCAAGGATTTTAGCAAGCTCGTCTATAAAGGCGTTAAAGCTGTCCGACGGGGTGATGACGAGCACGGACGAAGGCTTTAACCGTTCGTCGTTGTACAATAGGTACGAAAGGCGGTGCAATAAAATCATAGTTTTGCCGCTGCCTGCCACGCCCTGAACGATAAATTGAGCGTTCTCGGGGGCGGTGATTATTTCGTACTGCTTTTCTTGTATGGTTTCGATAATGTCGCAGATTTCCTGCTTGTCCTTTCGGGACGAGAGAATTTCCTTTAAAAACGGGTCGAAGATGACGGAAGCGTCTCTGCCGTCAATTTCTTCTTTGGTTAAATTATCGCCGACGGAGAGATACTCGTTTTTAAAATCTTCCACCCTGCCCTTTAAGGTGCGGATTGCGCGGCGTAAGACGAGCTTGAAGTTGTACTCGTTGATGGAAAATTCAAGCTTGCTCTTTTGATAATAGCGCCTTGCCATAGGGGCGCGCCAATCGACTATTTCCAACCCTTCATCTCCGTGCTTACCGATATAGTAGGAATTGTAGCCGTCCTTATCGTCAATTAAGTCCATACGGGCAAAATAGGGCTCGTCGAAAAAGCACTTATAGCTTTCGCGTCTTTGTTTACAGCTTGCAATCTGCGCGTTGAGCTGTAATACCCTTTGGTACTTCTCCGCGTCGTAATCGGACGAATGAGTTAGAATAAACTTTTCGCTTTCTGCATCCTTAATCTTCTTTGTGAGCTTTGCTAAATATAAAATTTTGAGCATAGAAAGAACGGCGGCGACGTGAGTATTTTCCCACTTAGTCTGCTTATCGCCGTCTAACAGGTCGAGATAGAACTGTTTATCCACCTCTTTATGCGGATTTAAAATGCTTTTAATTCTTTCCAACTCGTTCATAAATAACGCTGAATTTTGGCTTATTTTAAATAAATTTATTAAACGCCAACCTTGATATATAAGTATAGCATTATTCTATAAAAATTGCAAGAAAAATTTTTACGCTTAAAATCGGTGCACAAAAAAGCGCAAAAACCAAGTCGGTTTTTGCGCTTTTTTGCTCTACATTACTTTACCCCTTATTTTTCAAGGCAATAATCAACGCTTTCGTTTCGCTCCCTATTCAAAGAACGGATAAACGCAATCGTCAAAGCCGCCGCCACTATTACGGCGATAAAGTCCGCAATGGGTGCGGCATATAAAATACCTTCTATTCCGAAGAATATCGGTAACACTATTATAAGCGGAATAAAGCATACGATATCCCTTATCATTGAAGATACGACTGCCTGTACGGGCTTGCCAACCGCCTGAAAGAAGATAGACGTCATTTTTATAATACAGGTAAACGTGACGAGCGAAAGGAATATACGGAAGGTTTTTTCGGCAAAAATCCAATAGTTTTCGGGGTTTTCTATGTTTGTAGGACTGCCGAAAATGCCCACGACCGCTCGCGGAAATAGTTCGAAAAGAAGTGTGAAAAATACGCCTATTACAACCGTGCAGAGAAGAATTGATTTATAAAGCTTTTTTACTCTTAAGTAGTTTTTCGCACCTATATTATACCCGATAATGGGTTGGCAGCCGAGAACAATCCCCACAACCAGATTGATT
The DNA here is from genome assembly GCA_051884155.1 of Candidatus Coproplasma sp. Taxonomy (GTDB): domain Bacteria; phylum Bacillota; class Clostridia; order Christensenellales; family Borkfalkiaceae; genus Coproplasma. Next base: position 23,789 of record JBJEVB010000070.1, read on the forward strand.
ACGACAGTAAACACCTTGCTTTCAATTCCTATAACCGCAATGGGAATATCCACGCCGTATTCGGACATTGCCCCGTATTTCGCAAGCATAATATTGCAGACCAACGAGATTATAACTATGGTCATCTGCGTTATAAAAGAAGAAACACCAAGCTTTAATACGTTTGAAAAAACCTTGAAATCGGGAATAAAACTTCTCTTTGTAAGCTTAAACGTCTTAGTTTTGAAGAAATAAATAAAGCTTATAACAAAAGATACTACCTGACCTATTACGGTTGCAAGAGCCGCACCATTCATACCCCAATGCAGAGCGAAGATAAATACGGGGTCCAAAATTATGTTTACGATTGCGCCTATCGCCATAGAAGCCATCGACCACGCAGGACTTCCGTCTGCACGGACTACGGCGTTCATCATATTAGAGAGCATATAAACAGGGAAAAAGGCTAAGATTAAATTGAAATACTCAATCGCCATTCCTATGCTGTTTTCAGACGCGCCGAAGAGCGTTAAAATCTGCGTCTTTAACGGGAAGAATACTGCCATAAGCACGACGCTTGCAAACAGCGTGACTAAGATGCCCGTACCGATTGCCTTATGCGCCGACTGCGTATCCTTTTTCCCTTGACAAATGTTTAAGTATGCGGCACAGCCGTCGCCAAAACACCAGGCGAAGGCTTGCGCAATAATGAAAATGGGAAAGACTACGCCCGTTGCCGCATTGCCGAGAGTACTCAATTCGCTGTTGCCGATAAAAATTTGGTCGACGATATTGTAGAGTGCGCTTACTAAAAGCGACAGTACGCATGGAATTGAAAATTTCAGCATTAATTTCCCGATTTTTTGCGTGCCTAAAATTTGACTGTTTTCCGTCTTTTCCATAAAAAACCCCTATAAATTTTTTTGGAGTCTTTATCGGAGAGAAAGCTACCTGAAAACTGCGAAGAACAAAAAAAGAACGTAGAACCGTCGTGATTCTACGCTCTTTAGGCTGGTCGACCGTTATATTTTATCTAAAAAATCTGCCGTTGTCAAGCAGTAAAATTATAATTCACCGCCGAAAATTTTAGACCTTTACGGCTGTTAAACGGATACGGACGTAGTCCACGAACCAGCCGTTTTCGTCAAACAAAGTCGGCTTAGCCGTATTCTCCGCTTCTTCTATAATGCTCTGCTTTTCCTTCTCGTCTATATCTTTAAACACAGCAGGCAGGAACATATTTATCCAATCGGCAACGCCGTGTTCGCCGCCCTGCCTTGTAGGGCGATTGAAGAGTGCGGCGTACGTTACACGCAAGCCTGCATCTTCTAAAAGGGGCGCATACTCGCCTATTGTCGGGAAGTAATGCGGATGTTTATAGATTAAATTTCTGCGTTCAAAGGCAGATTTTAAGGCGTTATGCACCGCTCGCGCACAGCCGTAGCCGCCGAACTCGCAGACGAGCCGACCGCCCTTTTTGAGATTTTGGGCTATGTTTTTAAGCAATGCAGGCTGTTTTTCACGCTCTATCCAGTGAAAGACGGCGTTGGAAAAGATTACGTCTGCCTGTTGCGCAAGCTTAAAGTCAAGGGCGTCCGACTGAACCCACTCGATATCGGGATACTCTTCCTTTGCCCTACTAAGCATTTGCTTGGAAGCGTCTACCCCCATTACCTTATATCCCCTTTGAGCAAGCTTATTCGTTAAAACGCCCGTACCGCAACCTAAGTCGCAGACGAGCGAGCCCTTCGGTTCGGTTATAAGGTCGGCAACGCCTTCGCCGTAGCCGTACACGAAGTTAAAGCTTTTATCGTATTTATCGCCGTTCCAATTGATATTCATAATTGTTCCCCGTTTTATTTCGTATTAAGTAGGTTTGAGCCGTTTTTTAATAGAATATCTATAATTAGTTACATTAAAGCTTACTAATAAAAAAGCCGAAAACCAATTTATTTT
>JBJEVB010000071.1:0-25522 GCA_051884155.1 Candidatus Coproplasma sp.
TTTTTTAAAAATTTTTTAAAAATTTATATTAATGGCAAATATAAGCTGTGCTTATGAAGCGGTGAAAGCCTTATATAATAAGGCTTTTGGGTGCGTTTTCAGGTTAAAAAAATAATATAAAATTAATTTAATAATTAGTATATTTTATGTGTAATTTACTTTAAAACGTTAAACATTTCAAATATTATTTGCTATAATAATGCGGAACACTTAAAGAGAAGGCGAAAAAATGTTTGTAGTAAACGACGGTTTGGGTTTTGTTGCAGTACTTGCAATTATTTTGTTTGCGACTAAATCTCTGGGGCTTTTATTCCGCCACTTCGGTCTGCCGCAGGTGCTGGGATTTATCATTGCCGGTATTTTAGTTGGTCCTGCAATCTTCGGCGATTTTTGCGGCTTTACGTTAATCGGCTTTGAAGGGCACGATTATTTTGCGCTGTTCTCGCTGCCCGTTGAAGCAAACGGCAAGAATATTTTACTTGAAACGTTCTCTAAAATCGGTGTACTTTTGTTAATGTTTGCCGTCGGGCTTGAGACGAACTTGCAGGAATTAAAGCACACGGGGCTTGCAAGCGCACTCGTTGCCTGTGCAGGCGTTGCCGTGCCCCTTCTCTTCGGCTTTTTAATCTCACTGCCCTTCTCAAGTATAGGGCTTGGGGTTGAAAATATCTACCGCTGTATCTTTATCGGCACAATACTTACCGCAACTTCGGTTGCCGTCACCGTTTCGGTTTTAAAAGAGTTGGGCAAGATAAATACCAAACTCGGTACGACTATAGTGTCTGCGGCAATCATCGACGACGTTATCGGCATAGTGCTTTTATCAATCGTCACGGGCTTTGCAAAGACGGGTGCGTCTGACCCGAATATGAACGCCTTTGACGCGTTCAAGGCAACCCCGTACGGCACGGTCATTATGATTGTTGCCTTCTTTATAGTTGCGGTCGCGCTCGGCTGGGTAATCTCTAAGGTGTTTAAATGGTTGGATAAGCACTGGCCGTCCAAGATAAGGCTTTCTATCTACTCTATGGTCGTGTGCTTCGGCTATAGCTGGCTTGCGGAAAAGATTTTCGGTGTGGCGGATATAACGGGTGCGTTCCTTGCAGGCATAGTCCTTTCCACCGACCATAGGGCGAGCGTCTATATCGATTCGAAGATAGACGTATCTTCCCGTTCGTTTTTCTCGCCCGTGTTCTTCGCAAATATCGGCATAAGCGCTATAAGCTTTATAGGTATGCGTGCGGAAATTTTGCTGTTTGCGTTCCTTGCGGTCGTGCTGGGTATGCTTGGTAAAATCATCGGCTGCGGCGCCGTGTGCAAGGCGTTTAAGTACACCTGGCGCGAGAGTGCAATCGGCGGCGTCGGAATGATGGCAAGGGGCGAAGTTGCGTTAATCGTAACCCAAGCGGTAACGGCAACCACGCTCGGAGTGAACGCGCTCGGCTCGGAATTTATGATTATGACGGTGCTTTTAATTCTCGTCTCGTCTATCTTAACGCCCATACTTTTGAAAGTACTCTATAAGGGCGTTAAAGAACCCGAACCCGACCTTATCGACCCGGACGACTAATGGCGGTAGTTGAATAATAAAGAATAAAGAATAAAAAAGGCAAATATTACTAATTAAACGTAATAAAAACAGGTGCAAACGGCAAAGCGTATGCACCTGTTTTAACTTTTATAAATTCAATTATTCGCTTACGGGCTCTTCTGCGGGTTGAGCAAGCTTAAGCTGTTCTGGATTGATATGAACGTCAATCTGCTTGAAGGGAATTTCTATGCCGTTAGCGTCGAGCGCCTTTTTAATGCTGTCGATAAGCGCAAACTTAACCGTCCAATAGTCGCCCCTGTTGCACCAACTTCTCACCGTAAAGTCAAGCGAGCTTTCGTTCATCTCAGCAAGCTCGATAAATGGTGCGGGATTTTTGAATACGAGTTGATTTTCAAGGCAGACCTGTGAGACGAGCTGTTTAACAAGGTCTACGTCAGAGCCGTATGCAACCTGTACGACCAAATCAACCCTACGGGTATCCTTTGCGGAATTGTTTACGATAACGTTATTTGCAAGCGAGCCGTTGGGTACGGAAATCTCTCTGTTGTCGGGGGTAACGAGAGTGGTATAGAAAAGCTTTATATCTTCGACCGTGCCTTCCTGACCGTTGGTTACGATATAGTCGCCGAGCTTGAAGGGGCGCATAACGATTATAATCACGCCGCCTGCAAAGTTGGATAAGGTGCCCTGCAGCGCCATAGAAAAGCCGACGCCTAATGCGGCGATAAGTGCGGAAATGGAAGCCGTCTCTATTCCGACGAAACCGATAAGGCAGACTACCACTAAAAGCTTAAGGGCTACTCTTGCGGTTGCCGTGCCTACCTTCGAAAGCGTTTCGTCTGCGTGTTTCTTTTCAAGGCGGCTATAAATAACCTTGCACACTTTGTTGATAATTGCAAACGCGATTAAAAGTATTACGATTGCGATAATAACTTTAATCGCTACCATCGTAATTCTTCCAAGCGTGGTAGAAGTGTCTAAAAAGTCTTCATACCAAGGGCGGTCGCCTGATAATAAGTTAAATAACATATCATTTTCTCCTTTTCGTAAATTTTAATATATTTTTATTATAGAACTTTATTACACTCATAGCAACAATTTATCGATAATTTATGACTAAAAAAATTTCCGCCGTTGCGCTTTTTTGGCAAAAAAACAGCCTTCCTTACGTCAAGGAAGGCGATTGGCTTTAATCGTTTGGTAAAACTATAAAAATAGTGTGGGAAATTAACGGCTTATAACGGCGATTAATGGCTCATAATCCAGTCTTTAACGCTCTCGCGCTCTATGGGCACGATATTTTCTTTAACGTATTTAGACTTTGCGCCGCCGTTTGTATATATGAAATATCTGCCGTCGTCGGTTATGTACAGCGTCTCTTCAAATCCTTTCGGGTCGCCGGGTGCGCCGAACGTAAACTTTTTGTCTATGCAAGCCTTCAGCGTATCGTATTCAACGCCGTTAATAATCTTTTTCATTGTAGCCCTCTCAAATAGCTGTCTTACGCTATATTAACATATTATTCGGGTTTAGTCAACGAACGGCTGCAAAACCCAAAAATACACCCCTTAAATGAATAAATATTTACAAAATTTGTAATTTTATAACTTTATCGCCTTGTACGAAAGAAGTGTTTTAAAAAAATTGTCAAGTAAAATTGCTTGACATAATGGCAGACGTGTATTATACTTTATAAGTATTTTTCAATTAGACGCTATGGATAAGTTAAGATTTATGCGCTTATGGGACTTGTACGGCGGTTTGCTTACGCCCACTCAGCGCGAAATTACCGATATGTATTTTAACCTTGATTTGACTATTTCCGAAATAGCCGAACAAAAGGGGATATCCAGGCAGGGCGTTTCCGATTGCCTTAATATCTGTAAAAGGGAACTTGAGATTTACGAAGAAAAGCTCGGGCACGACAAACTGCTTTCCTGGGGCGACGATTACACGTCTTGTCTTTTGACCGACGTCGGTCGCTGGGCGGCTCAATTCTTACAATTGCACCCCGAATATGCGGCAGAGATTGCCGATTTGCGGGGAATTTTAGAAAGAGATTACGGCGAAGAAATCGCCGAAGATTTAAAAAAGTTAGGTAAGTAAATGGCGCTATTTTCATCTTTATCGGATAGATTAAACCATATATTTTCAAAGCTTACTAAGCGCGGCAGGCTTACCGAGCTTGAAATAAAAACGGCTATGCGCGAAGTGCGCGTGGCGCTTTTGGAAGCGGACGTAAACATTAAGGTTGCAAAGGAATTCTGTGCAACCGTGTCCGAAAAGGCGGTAGGGCAGAAGATTTTAGAAAGTCTTAACCCTGCTCAGCAGGTTATAAAAATCGTCAATGAAGAGCTCATTAACTTAATGGGTCCTGCAAATGCAAAGCTCACCGTAGCTTCCAATCCCCCCACGGTCATTATGATGTGCGGTCTGCAGGGCGCAGGCAAGACGACGCTGTGCGGCAAGCTTGCGCTTCTTTTAAAGAAGGGCGGCAAAAAGCCCCTTTTGGTGGGCTGCGACGTGTACCGTCCTGCGGCAATCGAGCAGCTTAAGGTCGTCGGCAAAAACGTCGGCGTAGAAGTGTTTGAAAAGGGCACTCAAAGCCCCGTTAAGACCGCACCGCAGGCAATAGATTACGCCAAGTCGATGGGCTACGACACCGTGATAATAGATACTGCAGGTAGGCTTGAGATAGACGAAGAGCTTATGCAGGAGCTTGAAAACATCAAAAAAGCAATTAGGGTAGACGAAATACTCTTAACCGTCGATTCAATGATGGGTCAGGTGGCAGTCAACGTCGCAAAGACCTTTAACGAAAGGTTAGAAGTAACGGGTATCGTCTTGACCAAGCTCGACGGCGATACGAGGGGCGGCGCGTGCCTTTCCATTAAGGCGGTTACGGGAAAGCCCATCAAATTTATCGGCGTAGGCGAAAAGTCGACCGATTTGGAATACTTCTATCCCGACAGAATGGCGTCCCGAATTTTGGGTATGGGCGACGTACTCACCCTTATCGAAAAGGCGCAGGAAGCCGTCTCTGCCGAAGAAGCGAGAAAGATGCAGAAGAAGATGATGGAAAATTCCTTCACTTTGGAAGATTATCTTGTTCAGTTTGAAAGCATGAAAAAGATGGGCGGCGCGCAGGCGTTAATCTCTATGATGCCCGGTCTTTCGGGTAAGATTAAAGACGGCGACGTGGACGAGAGCAAGTTTGACAGGATTAAGGCAATTATCCTTTCAATGACCCCGCAAGAGCGCAGGGAACCTGCAATCATAAACGCAAACCGAAAAAAGCGTATCGCCGCAGGTAGCGGCACTTCCGTTCAGGAAGTTAACCAACTTCTAAAGCAGTTTGAGCAGACTAAGCAGCTTATGAAGCAACTTAAAGGCGGCAAAAGGCGTTTGCCTTTCTAAATACTTCTCTTCATATATACTTCGCAATAGTTCGTCGCCTTTACGTTTTGGCTCAGTCATTTACGCTTAAGTAAACTCCTGTCGCCAAAGCCGCAGGCTCCTGCTCTTGCTCGCATCTATGAAGAGATACATACCCAAATAAGGTGAGAAAGGAACATACCCGAATAAGGGTAACCCCGTCATTGCGAACGAAGTGTGGCAATCCCAGCGGGTATGGGCGGACTAATCTCGCTTTCCCTGAAGAACAGGGAAAGTGGGTCGCACCCCAAGTGCGAGCCGATAGAGTTTGATATTTCCAAATCATCACCTTAAAAACAACAAAATCAAAACAAATTTAAATTTTTATATATAAACAGGAGAATAAAAAATGGCAGTTAAAATGAGACTTACCAGAATGGGCGACAAGAAGAGCCCTTTCTACAGAGTGGTTGTAATCGATTCCAGAAAGGCACAGAGTGGCGAATACATCGACAAAATCGGCTATGTTGACCCCCTTAAGACCCCTGCTGAAATCAACATCGACGTTGAAAAGGCAAAGGCTTGGCTTGCAAAAGGCGTTCAGCCCACCGAAACCGTTAAAAGCTACCTTGTAAAGGTTGGCGCAATGGAACAGAGCGCTAAGCTCTCCGCACCCAAGACCAACAACAAGAAAAAGAAGAAGTAATTAATTAAGTCCTTTATTCAGGAGTAGGAATGGATACTTTACAGTTAATAAAATATATTGTCGAAAGGTTTGCCGAAAAGACCGAAGAGATTGAATATAAGGTTGAAGAGAAGGACAACGCAATCGAAGTTGACGTGCTTTTAGCGCCTTCCGATATGGGCAAAGTAATCGGCAAACAGGGCAAAATTGCCAAAGCGCTTCGCACGTTGGTAAACGCATATACCCCTCGTGAAAGCAAAAAATACGTCATCGAAATCAAGGAAAAAGAAGCGTAAGCTTTTTGCTTAACACGGCAAATTAAACCTGAATTATGCACTGTAATCTAAGGTGCGAAAAAACAAATTTTACGGGGGAGTCTTTGGCTCCCCCTGTTTGTAAACTTAACCATTAAGGGCTATTTTATAATGGAAGAATTTTTAACGGTAGCAAAAATAGTTAAGCCCCAGGGCATCAGGGGTGAAATAAAGGTTATCTCTATGACGGACAGCGTCGAAGATTTAACCGAATTCACTAAGGTATATATAGGGGGTAATCCCTATAAAGTGCTCAACGTGCGCCCCTGCGGCGGCGATTGTGCAATCGTCGCTTTAGGCGGCGTTTGCGACAGGAACGCGGCGGAGCTTTTAAGGGGTTACAACTTAGAAGCCAAGCGTGACGACGCGCCCCCCTTGCCCGACGGCAGATTTTATATCGCCGACGTTATCGGCTGTAAGGTTGTTATAGAAGGCGGCGTAGAAGTCGGTAAGGTCGTTTCTATCACCCCTGCAAGGACGGATATTTACGACGTTGAAAAGGCAGACGGCACTCACCTTACCTTCCCTGCGGCGGAAGGGGTAATAGAGAATATCGACGTGGAAGGCGGCGTAGTAACGCTTAACAAAAAGCGCCTTGCCGAGGTGGGGTTGGAGAGTAAATGAAAATTACAGTCCTAACCCTTTTCCCCGATATGTTCAACCCCCTTAAAGAGAGCATTATCGGGCGCGCCGTGGAAGAAGGCAAGCTTGCTATAGAAGTCGTCAATATCCGCGACTACTCAAAGGATAAGCACTTAAAGTGCGACGACTATCCATTCGGCGGCGGTGCAGGTATGGTAATGATGCCCCAGCCCATTGCAAGCTGTATCGAAGCGGTAGACCCCGACCACAAGGCGCTTAGAATTTACACTTCTCCTAAGGGTCAAACGCTGTGTCAAAGCAAGGTTGCTCAGCTCTCTTCATGCGAAAATCTGCTAATCTTGTGCGGACATTACGAAGGGGTTGACCAAAGGGTGCTCGACGAATATATCGACGAAGAAATATCAATCGGCGACTACGTTTTAACGGGCGGCGAATTGCCTGCAATGGTCATTTGCGACAGCGTTGCCCGCTACGTCGACGGCGTAATTTCTTGCGCGTCGCTAATCGACGAAAGCTTTTCGGACGGGCTACTTGAATATCCGCAGTACACCCGTCCCGCCGTATTCAACGGCGTAAGCGTACCCGAAGTTTTGCTCTCGGGTAATCACGCCGCAATAGATAAATGGCGCAGGGAGCAGAGCTTGGCTATAACTTCCGAGCGCAGACCCGATTTATTAAAGGATAAAAAGCTTTAAGGCTCAGTTAAAAGGAAGGGTATTTTAGTGAAACTTTTGCAATGGTTCCCCGGTCATATGACCAAAGCAATGAGAATGATGGAGGACAACGTAAAGCTGTGCGACGGCATAATCTACGTGCTCGACGCCCGTTGCCCTGCATCTTCCTTTAACCCTAAACTAAAAAAAATGTTCGGCTCAAAGCCCGTACTCTACGTTTTAAACAAGAGCGACTTGGCAGACGGGCGTGCGGAGAGCATTGCGGCTGCACTGCGAAGTAGCGGCGCCGCCTGCGTTAAAGTCAATGCGGCGGATAACCGTTCGAAAAGGGATATATGCGTAGCAATTGAAAAACTTATTGCCGAAAAGCGTGCCGCAAACGAGCAAAAGGGCTATTCAAAAACCTTCCGATTTATGGTGTGCGGCGTGCCTAACACGGGCAAGAGCACGGTTATAAACCTTATTGCAGGCGCGGCAAGAACGCAGACGGGCGACAAGGCAGGCATTACACGCGGCAAGCAGTGGGTAAGGTTGGACGGTTGGGAGCTGTTGGATACACCCGGCACGACGCCCCCTGCGTTTGAAAACCAGAAATTGGCTTTGCACCTTGCGTACGTCGGCAGTTTAAACGACGATATTTTAGATATGGACGATATCGCCCTTGCCCTGCTTGCAGAGCTTAAGGAAAAGTATCCATCGAATCTAAAGGAGCGCTACGGAATAGAAAGCGAAGAGACTCCGCTTGAAATGCTTGAAAGGGTGTGTATTCGTCGTGGGTTTATTCTTCGCGGCAACGAGTTCGACTACGAACGCGCCGAAAAGGCGGTTATAGACGATTTCAGGAAGGGCAGATTGGGCAAAATTACGTTAGACAGCGTAGACGACTGCAAGGTCTTTGATTTTTAAGGCGGAACGCTTATGAAGATTTACGATGCGGAAGAAAAATTAAAGATTGAAAGAGAGCTGTTTTCTCAAGGGTATAAGCTTGTATGCGGTGCGGACGAAGTGGGCAGGGGACCGTTGGCAGGTCCCGTAGTTTGCGCGGCGGTTATTATGCCTACGGACAGCATTATAGAAGGCGTAGACGACAGTAAAAAGCTGTCCGCAAAAAAGCGTGAAGAGCTGGCAAAAAGGATATGCGAAAACGCGATTGCCTACCGCATATGCCGCGTTGAACCGCAAATTATAGACGAAATAAACATACTTCAAGCCACAAGGCTTTGTATGAAAAACGCCGTCGAAGGGCTTTCGGTTACACCCGATTTCTGCATTACCGACGGCAATATGACGCTCGATATAGCCATTCCCCAAAGGTCGATTATAAAGGGCGACGCACAGAGCTATACGATAGGCGCGGCGTCGATAATCGCAAAGGTGTACAGGGATAACGTTATGAAAGAGTACGCCGAGAAGTACCCCGAATACGGATTTGAAAGCAACGTGGGCTACGGCTCTGCCGCACACATAAAGGCGATTGAAAAGTACGGGCTTACGCCCATTCACCGCAGGAGTTTTACGACCAAATGGCAATAAAGGGGCAAAGGCGTAAGCTTGGCTTTTGGGGCGAGCGCAAGGCGGCAAGGTTTTTAAAAAAGAACGGCTATAAAATTTTATGCCGCAACTTTAAATGCAAGCTGGGCGAGATAGATATTATCGCTAAAAGGGGAGACGTCATTGCGTTTACGGAAGTTAAAACGCGCACTTCCGACCGCTTTGGCGAGCCCAACGAAGCGGTTGACTTCTCTCGCCGCCGCAGGTATATCAACGCGGCAGGACAGTTTTTGTATATAAACGGAATTCGCCCCGACGAGTTTATTTTAAGGTTCGATATAATAGAAATTGCAAAGGGCGAAATTAATCATATCGAAAGCGCATTCGAGTGGTAGAAAGGTATTAATTTTTCGGCGATTATATATACATATTATATATAATACGCCTTTATGGGCGCTTTGCGTATAAGCGTCGCGTGAGTATCGTCACCTTTACGTTTTGGCTCGGTCATTTACTTCATTGTAAACTCCCGTCGCCAAAGCCGCAGGTTCCTGCTCTTACTCGCTTCTCCGCAAAGCCGTTTACCCGAATAAGGTGAAAGAATTTTAGAACTTCGCCGTGATAGCGCTATCTGTTTGATTAGCGATAAGCCGGGCAAGCGTTCGGGGAATTAAGATACTTCGCAGTGGTCGCACCACAAAATTCTTTTGTGAAAATTTCGATACACCCCCTAAAAAGAGTTGCAATTTATTTTTGCGTTTGTTAAGATAGTTAGGCAATTAAAAAAATAACAGACTTCGGGTATTCCGCTACGAGAAGAAAACGCAAGAATACTTAGTAAATGGAGGACAAGTCATGAGCAAGTTGGTTGAAGCAATTGAAAAAGAAGGTATGAAGGAAAACGTACCCGCATTTAACGTTGGCGATACCGTTAAGGTTGGTTTCAAGGTTATCGAAGGTACGAAGGAAAGAATTCAGAACTTTGAAGGCGTAGTAATCGCTAAAAAGCACGGTGGTATAAGAGAGAGCTTTACGGTTCGCCGTTTATCTTTCGGCGTAGGCGTAGAAAGAACGTTCCCCCTTCATTCCCCCAAGATTGCATCCATTCAGGTAGTTAAGAAGGGTAAAGTAAGAAGGGCTAAGCTCTACTACTTAAGAGGCTTAACCGGTAAGGCTGCAAAGATTACTGAAGTTAGAAAGTAATTTAAAAAAAGCTCGCATTGCGCGGGCTTTTTTCATTATAAGCTTTAAGCTGACGGGCAATCAACCCACACCCGTCGCTACTATTAAGGGAAGAAAAATGTTATCTAAGGTTACAAGCTATGCTCTCGTGGGGCTTGAAGGCGTCCCCGTAGAAGTGGAAACGGATATTAATAAGGGTGCAGTCAAGTACGAGCTTGTTGGTCTGCCCGATACAGCCGTAAAGGAAAGCAGAGAAAGGGTGTATTCCGCCATTAAAAACAGCTCTCTGCGCTTCCCCGTAAATAAAATAACGGTCAATCTCGCCCCTGCGGATATCAAAAAAGAAGGCAGTCAGTACGATTTGCCCATCGCCGTATCTCTGCTTATTGCAAGCGGACAGCTTGTAGCAGACGTAGACGGCACGGTACTTTTAGGCGAGCTTGCGCTCGACGGCGCTCTCCGCCCCGTGACGGGTATACTTCCCATAATCATCGCGGCTAAGGGCAAGGGCTTTAACAAGTTTATCGTACCATTCGGCAACGCAAACGAAGCGAGCTATATAGAAGGAATAGAAGTCTACGCGTTAAAATCGTTAAAGGAAACGTTCGGTCTTTTATCGGGTACGGAAACCTTCCAGCCCGTTAAAATGCGTAGCTTTGACGCGGCGAAAAGCAAAGCAAATTACGATTGCGACTTAAAGTACGTGCGCGGTCAGGCGGTGGCGAAAAGGGCGCTTGAGATTGCCGTAGCAGGCGGACACAACATTCTTTTGTCGGGTCCCCCGGGAACAGGCAAGACTATGCTCGCGCGGTGTATTCCCACCATTATGCCCGATATGACCTTTGACGAAGCGTTGGAAGTGACGAATATATTATCCGTTTCGGGCGAGCTGAACGAAGACGGAATAGCGGCTCTGCGTCCCTTCCGTACGCCCCATCATACGGCGACCACCGTGTCGCTGTGCGGCGGCGGCACTAATAAGATAAGGGCGGGCGAAATTTCCAAAGCGCACAGGGGCGTACTGTTTTTAGACGAGCTGCCCGAATACTCTCGCTCTGCGTTGGAAGCGCTCAGGCAGCCTTTAGAAGACGGCAAGATAACCGTAACGAGAGTAGGCGGCGCGATAACCTTCCCTGCCGACTTCATACTCTGCGCGAGTATGAACCCCTGCCCGTGCGGAAATTTAGGCTCGGTGGAAAGGCACTGCACCTGCACGCCTATGCAGATAAGAAGGTACAGGGCTAAGATTTCAGGTCCGCTTTTAGACAGGATAGATTTGCAGGTGGAAGTCGATTCGGTCAAGTATGAAGAGCTTGCTTCTGACAGGGAAGAAGAGTGCAGCGCAATCGTTAAAAAGAGAGTGGAGAGAGCAAGGGCTATTCAACGTGAACGCTTTTTGGGCGAAGACGGCGTAACCGTAAACGCAGATATGGGCGAAAAGCAGATTAAGGCGTTCTGCGCCCTTTCCCCCGACAGTGAAAAAATCCTTCGTTCGGCGTTTGAAAGGCTGTCGCTTTCGGCAAGGGCGCGCTCAAGGATAATAAAGGTGGCAAGGACTATTGCCGACTTGGATTTATCCGAAAAGATTTTGCCCAAGCACGTTTTGGAAGCTACTTCGTATAGGAATTTCGACAGTATAAAAGAGAGATGATTTATACTAAAAAGGAAGTCGACTTAATAGTCGCAAACAGCATAACCGAGCTGAATTATACGAATAAAAAGTTGTTTCTTGCTTCGCAAAACGACGATATTTTTGACCGTGAGAAGTACGCAAACGCCTTGAAAAAGAATTGCGGCGAAAACACTTTTAACAAGGCGCTCGAAACTTTTTTAGACGAAACTTACCGCAAAAAGACGCTGCAAGAGCTTGACAAAAGAGAGATTGTGTGCGTAACCTATAAAAGCACGAACTATCCCGAGCTTTTAAAAAACACGCCTACGCCGCCCTTAGTTTTGTATGCAAGGGGCAATCTTAAACTGCTTGAAGGCGAGCTTTTTGCAATAGTAGGCTCGCGCAAGACGACGGCTTCGGCTTACGAAGAGTGTAAAAAGATTAGCAGGGAGCTTTCGGAAAAGTTCGTAATAGTAACGGGCGTTGCGGACGGGGCGGACAGTGCCGCCGCATACGGCGCGCTCGAGTGCGGCAACGTCGTCTGCGTTTTGCCGGGCGGACACGATTCAAACTGTTCGACCAACGTAAAAATGTTAAAGGACGTAGAAGAAAAGGGATTGACCATATCCGAATTTCCGTTCGGTCAGCCTGCAAGGAAGTATACCTACTTTCTGCGCAACCGCATAATCGCAGGTCTGTGTAAAGGCGTGTTAGTCGTCTCCGCGGCGCAAAAGAGCGGTGCTTTGAACACGGCGTCGTACGCGGCAGACTATTCAAGAGAAGTATTCGCATTCCCCTACAGTCCGGGCATAACTTCGGGTGAAGGGTGCAATAATCTAATAAAGAACGGTGCGTACCTTTGCGACCGAGCAAACGACGTCTTTTCGGTTTTCGGGTACGAAGCAACAGAAGAAGGGGCGCAGAGCCTTGATAAGGACGAAAGGGCGGTGCTTACCCTTTTAAAAGAAGAAGGGGAAACGCACCTTGAAATAATCGCGGAAAAAATCGGCAAACAGCTGTTTGAAGTCAGCGCCGTCTGCGCTATGCTTGAGATAAAAGGGCTTATAGTAAAGACGGGCGGCAACAAGTATTCCGCACTGTAAAAAAAGGAAGTAAAGCATTATGGATTTAATCATAGTAGAGTCGCCTTCCAAGGCAAAAACCATTACCAAGTATTTAAAGGGTAAGTACAAAGTAGACGCGTCTACAGGTCACGTTAGGGATTTGCCCGAAAAGACTCTGGGCATTAAAATAAACGAAAATTTCGAACCTCACTACGAGATTACGCCTAGCAAAAAGGATATTATAAAACGCCTTTCTGCCGAAGCGAAGAAGGCTGGCAAGGTCTACCTTGCAACCGACCCCGACCGCGAAGGCGAAGCAATCAGTTGGCATTTGCAGACCGTTTTGGGCTTAGACCCCGACGGGTTTAACAGGGTAGAGTTTAACGAAATTTCGCCCAAAGCCGTTGCGGCTGCTTTAGAGAAGCCGAGAAAGATTGACTACAACTTAGTAGACGCTCAACAGGCGAGAAGGGTTTTGGACAGACTCGTGGGCTACAAGCTCTCGCCCCTTTTAAACAACCGTATTCAAGACGGGCTTTCGGCAGGACGCGTGCAGTCGGTTGCGCTCCGTTTAATAGTGGATAGAGAAAGGGAAATTACGGACTTTAAGCCCGAAGAGTACTACACCTTCTCTGCAACCTTGCGCGATTTGCCTAAGGAATATGCCCCTTTTAAAGCTACCTATCAGTTGAAAAAGGCAGGTAAGCAGATTACGCTTGATATGGCGGAAGAAGCCGAAAAGGCGATAAAGGGCGGTTCCTTTACCGTTACTAAGGTCAAAAGCGGCGTGACTAAACAGCACGCCCCTGCACCTTTTACCACTTCGTCTTTGCAACAGGACGCGTCAATAAAATTCGGTATGTCGTCTCCCGAAACTATGCTGATTGCTCAGCACTTGTACGAAGGTATGGACGTCGGCGGCGACCATATCGCGCTTATCACCTATATAAGAACGGACTCAACCCGTATTGCGACCGAAGCTCAGCAGAGCGCGCTTGAGTTTATTAAAAAGAACTACGGCGAAGAATACGCCCCTGCAAAGCCCAACTACTACGCAACTAAAAAGGGCGCGCAGGACGCGCACGAAGCTATTCGTCCCATTAACTTAGAGGTCACCCCTGCAAGCGTTAAAGCTTCGTTAGATAAAAAGCACTACAATATCTACAAGCTCGTCTACGACCGCTTCGTTGCGTCGCAGATGGCGGAAGCGCAGTACAACTCTATGCAGATAGAAGCGGAGAGCGCAGGCTACACCTTTAAGGCGAGTGGCAAGGCGTTGCAGTTTGCAGGCTTTACAGCGGCATATCAGCAGGCGGTTGCCAAGGGCGAAGACGAAGAAGAAGTTTCAAAGCTTTTACCCCCGTTAAAGCAGGGCGAGCAGTTAAATCTTGAACAGCTTGTAAAAGAGCAGAAGTTCACCCGTCCCCCGTTAAGGTATACGGACGCGTCGCTCGTCAAGGCTATGGACGAAAAGGGCATAGGCAGACCTTCTACTTATGCGTCGATTATTTCGGTCTTGACCAAGCGCCGCTACGTTGAAAAGGACGGCAAATATATGGTACCCACCGAGATTGCGTATAAAATTACCGATTTGCTCGTACAGTACTTTACCGATATTATGGACGTCGGATTTACCGCTAAAATGGAAGAAGAGCTCGATAAAATCGAAGACGGCGGCGTAGATTGGCACAAGATTATAAGCGATTTCTACCCTTCGTTTGCAGAGAATTTAAAGACTGCCGCTTGCGACGGCGACGAGCTCACCGACCAGATTTGCGAAAAGTGCGGAAGCCCTATGATTAGAAGGATAGGCAAGTACGGCAAGTACCTTGCTTGCTCAAATTATCCCAAATGCTCTAACATAGTAAGCGAGAGCGAAACGGAAATTTCCGACGTGCGTTGCCCTAAGTGCGGCGCGAATATGATTGTTAAAAGCGGTAAGTTCGGCAAATTCTTAGCTTGCCCCAACTACCCCGAATGTTCCTTGATTTTGCCCATCGACGTAAAGATTTCAGAAGAGAAGTGCCCCCAATGCGGCAGCTTTATGTTCGTTAAAAAGGGCAAGTACGGCGCCTATTTAGAGTGCGGTAAGTGCCAATCTAAACAGCCTTTAGTAAAGCCCGACGGCAAGGCGAGAGAAGGCGAAAAGACCGAAGGCAAATGCCCCGACTGCGGCAAGCCGATGAGAAGAATGAAGAGCAAGAACGGCAAAATCTACTACGGCTGCACGGGCTATCCTACCTGCAAATTCTTAAGTTGGGATATCCCCACGGGCGACAAATGCCCCAAGTGCGGTAAGTTCTTAATCAGGCGCGGCAAAGAGATTAAATGCTCGGATAAAAGTTGCGACTATTCCACACCCGCACCCCAAGAAGATGAAAACGATTAAGGTAATAGGCGCAGGGCTTGCAGGCTGTGAAGCGGCTTACTATCTTGCAAAACAGGGCTTTAAGGTCGAGCTGTACGATATCAAACCGCACGGCTTTACGCCTGCCCATTCAAATACAGACTTCGGCGAGCTCGTCTGCTCTAACTCGTTAAAGGGGGCGGACGCCTATTCCAACGCGTGCGGGCTTTTAAAGCAGGAAATGCGCCTTATAGGCTCTATAACGATGCAGGCGGCAGAGTACGCTAAAATTCCTGCAGGCGGCGCGCTTGCAGTGGATAGGGATAAGTTTGCGGCGTATATAACTCAGGCAATTAAGTCGGAAGAGAATATTACCTGCATATGCGAAGAGATTAAAAACCTTCCCGAAGAGCCGTGTATAATAGCAACGGGTCCCTTGACCTGTCAA
Organism: Candidatus Coproplasma sp.; assembly: GCA_051884155.1. Taxonomy (GTDB): domain Bacteria; phylum Bacillota; class Clostridia; order Christensenellales; family Borkfalkiaceae; genus Coproplasma. The sequence continues at coordinate 15,348 of JBJEVB010000071.1, forward strand.
GCGTTGGCAAGCGATATAATGTCTCGTTTTGGCGGCAGTCTGCACTTCTACGACGCGTCCGCGCCCATAGTTTCAAAAGATAGCGTGGATATGAATTGCGCCTTCTTCGGAGACAGGTACGGCAAGGGCGGCGACGACTATTTAAACTGCCCGATGAATAAGGAAGAGTATTTAAATTTCGTCGCCGAGCTGTTGAACGCAGAAAGGGCGACTTTGCATTCCTTTGAAAAGAGAGAGATTTTCGAAGGCTGTATGCCCGTGGAAGTTATGGCGGCAAGGGGTGCGGAAACGCTCAGGTTCGGTCCGTTCAAGCCCGTCGGCTTGTGGGATAAGGACGGCAACCGCTTTTACGCAGTTTTGCAGCTTAGAAAGGAAAATTTAAACGGGGATATGTATAATCTCGTCGGGTGCCAGACCAACTTAAAATTTGGCGAGCAAAAGAGAGTTTTCTCGCTCATTCCCGCCTTGAAGAATGCGGAATTTTTGCGCTACGGCGTTATGCACAGGAACACCTATTTAAATTCACCCGAAATTTTAAACGCAGATTTTTCCTGTAAAAATTCGCCCCTTATCTTTTTTGCAGGGCAGATTACGGGCGTAGAAGGCTACGTGGAAAGCGCGGCAAGCGGTCTTTTAGCCGCCGTGCATGCGTCGCGCAAGCTTGCAGGAAAGCAAGTAATTATTCCCCCTTTGGATACGGTCAGCGGTGCTTTATCGGCACATATAAGCGGTGCAAACGAAAATTTTCAGCCCATGAATGCCAACTACGGCGTACTGCCTGCAATTGAAAATCCGCCGAGAGATAAAAAGTTAAGATACAGACTTTTATCCGAAAGGGCGCTTGCGTCGATGGAAGGGTATATAAAGGCGTTGGGCGAGTAACGCTTTTGCTCTCATAAAATAAATTTGCCCGTTTGTGTTTTTTGTCGGCGTAATAAGTTTAAATATAATTAGATACTATGCATATAAAGCGTTAGTATTTTACTTGCATATAAAAACGGGTAAGTTTTTTAACCCGTTTCAATAGGAGATTTTTTATGGTAGAATTTCACGCAACGACTATTTGCGGCGTAAAAAAGGACGGTCAAACGGCGATTGCCGGCGACGGTCAGGTTACGATGGGAGAAAGCGTAATCTTTAAAAACAGTGCGGTCAAGGTTCGCAGAATTTACGGCGGCAAGGTCATCTTAGGCTTTGCAGGTTCGGTATCCGACGCCTTTTCCCTTTCGGAAAAGTTCGAAGGTATGTTAAACAAATTCTCTGGCAATCTTATGCGCTCTGCGGTTGAGCTTGCCGAGCTTTGGCGCGGCGATAAGCTGGGCAGAAAGTTAGAAGCTTTGATGATTGTCGCCGATAAGGACACAATGCTAATCGTTTCCGGTACGGGCGAAGTGATTGAACCCGACGGCGGAATAGCCGCAATAGGAAGCGGCGGCAACTACGCGCTTGCGGCAGGTCGTGCCTTAATTCAAAACACGAATTACACCGCTGCAGAAATCGCCCAAAAGTCGCTTAAGATTGCAAGCGAAATCTGTGTGTTTACCAACGACAACATAAAGGTAGAAGTCATATAATTTGTGCTCTGTAAATATGCGTCGTATTTCTGCGTTGTGCTCCGCGCCGCCTTAGTCGTGTACGTCCGTGTACACTCCTTGCGGTCGGTGCTCACACGCCTTGAACTACTCGCATCTTTCCAGAGCAACATACCCAGATATGGTGAAAAGAATTTAGAAAAAACGGGAGTACAAAAATGGATTTAACACCCAAACAAATCGTACACGAATTAAATAAATATATCATCGGTCAGGACGAAGCTAAAAAGGCGGTTGCAATCGCATTAAGAAACCGTTACCGCCGCTCTCAGCTTTCGGCTGAACTTCAGGAAGAAGTTACGCCTAAGAACATAATCTTAAAAGGTCCTACGGGCGTTGGTAAAACCGAGATTGCGCGTAGGCTTGCAAAGCTCGTTAAGGCGCCTTTTTTAAAGGTAGAAGCCACCAAATATACCGAAGTAGGCTACGTCGGTCGCGACGTGGAGAGTATGGTAAGGGACTTAGCCGAATGCGCTATCCGTCTTGTTAAGGAAGAAAAGACTCAGGAAGTTAGCTATAAGGCGACCGCCATTGCCGAAAGAAGAATAGCCAACGTCTTGGCGGAATCTATGAAGGCAGAGCGCGGAGAAACGTCTAAGGACGTGTTTGTTCAAAACCTTATAGACGGCATTCACGCAGGCAAGTACGACACCAACGTAATCGAGATTGAAGTTGCCGACAACCCCAAGCCGTTAGAGCTTTCGCCCGGTCAAGGCGCGGCAATCGACTTAGGCTCAATATTCAGCGGTTTAGGCATGGACAAAAAGAAGAAACGCCGTATAACCGTTAAAGAAGCTAAAAACCTGCTCATGGCAGAAGAAGCCGATAAGCTCATCGATAAGGACGCAGTCACCGAAGAAGCTATCCGCCGTGCCGAAAACGACGGTATAATCTTCATCGACGAAATCGATAAAATCGCAGGCAAGGGCAATCAAGGCGCAGACGTCTCCCGTGAAGGCGTTCAGCGCGACATTCTGCCCATAGTCGAAGGCAGTACGGTTATGACCAAGTACGGTCCCGTCCGCACCGACTACATTTTATTCATTGCGGCAGGTGCGTTCCACGTCAGCAAGGTGGAAGATTTAATCCCCGAGCTTCAGGGCAGGTTCCCCATTCAGGTAGAGTTAAAGAGCTTAACTAAGGAAGATTTTATCTCCATCTTGACCCAGCCCCAGAACGCAATCACAAGGCAGTATGCCGAGCTGCTTAAGGTGGATAATATCGACTTGCAGTTTGCGCCCGACGCTATCGAAAAGATTGCGGAAATTTCGGTAGACATCAACGCCACCAGCGAAGATATAGGCGCAAGGCGTCTGCACACCGTTATGGAACACCTTTTAGAAGATATTTCCTTTAATGCAGGCGGAAACGATTACCCCGTAATCACGGTGGAAGTAAACGCAAAGTACGTTGAAGACCACCTTGCCAACATCTCCAAAAACCGCGACTTAAAGAAGTACGTACTTTAATTTAAAGAGGCTTAAAATGAATATTTCCGTACCTAAGGGCACGAAAGACGTATTGCCCGAAGATTCATATAAATGGCAGTTTATCGAAGAGTGCGCAAGGCAGACTGCCAAGTCGTTCAATATCCGTGAAATCCGAACCCCCGTGTTCGAACATACCGAGCTGTTTTTAAGGGGCGTGGGCGAGACGACGGACGTCGTTACCAAAGAGATGTACACCTTTGAAGATAAGGGCGGCAGGTCTATAACCTTAAAGCCCGAAGGTACCGCCGGCACGGCGAGAATGTTTATAGAAAACGGACTTGCAAACCAGCCGTTGCCCTTAAAGGCGTTCTATATCACCCCCTGTTACCGCTACGAACGCCCACAGGCAGGAAGACTTCGTGAGTTTCATCAGTTTGGTATAGAAGCGTTCGGCTCGGCTCAGCCCGAGTGCGACGCAGAAGTTATCTTCGCCGCGTCTACATTTTTAAATAAAATAGGCGTAAAGAGCACGAGATTAGAGCTTAACTCAATCGGCTGTAAGAGCTGCCGTGCCGAATACAACAAGGCGCTTAAAGATTATTTCCGCCCCCACCTTGAAAGTATGTGTCCCACCTGCAGGGACAGGTTTGATAAGAACCCCCTTCGTATGATTGACTGCAAGGAAGAAGGGTGCAAAAAGATTACTGCGAACGCGCCTAAGATTTTGGACTATCTGTGCGACGACTGCAAGAATCACTTTGAAAAGGTCAAGTCGCTTTTAACGGGTTTAGGCGTTGAATATACCGTTAATCCCGACATAGTAAGGGGTTTAGACTATTACACCCGTACCGTATTCGAATTCGTCTCCACCGATATCGGCGCACAGGGCACGGTCTGCGGCGGCGGCAGATACGATAAATTAATCTCCGAATTAGGCGGCGGCGAAGTACCTGCAATCGGCTTTGCGGCAGGGCTTGAAAGGTTGATTTTATTAATGGACAACACGTCCGTACCCTTCCCCGAAAAGCCCGTGCCTACAATCTATATCGGCGGTATGGACGATAACAGCCGCAAAAAGGCGTTTGCGCTCACCTGCTCTCTTCGCTCAAAGGGCGTTGCGGCGGAGTGCGATTTAATGAACCGTTCGGTCAAGGCGCAGCTTAAATACGCCGATAAATGCGGTGCGAAGTACGTTGCAATAATCGGCGAAACCGAGCTTGAAAGCGGCAGGGTCGATATAAAGAAGATGGCGGACGGCACAAGGGAAAATATCGCCCTTGCGGATATATGCGAATATATCGGGAAAAATAATTAATAAGGAGAAATAACTATGATTGAAAAGATTGACGCAAAGAAGTTTGACGAGCTTATTTCAGGCGAAACGCCCGTCGTATGCGATTTCTACGCAGATTGGTGCGGTCCCTGCAAAATGCTTGCGCCCGTTTTGGACGAGCTTTCGGACGTGTACGCAGGCAAGGCAAATTTCGTCAAGGTGAACGTGGACGAAAATATGGAACTCTCTATGCGCTACGGCATTATGAGCATTCCCTTCGTCGGCGTGTTCAAGAAGGGCGAAATGGTGGATAAGTCCATAGGCTTTATGCCCAAGAGCGAAGCAGACGGCTTTATAGGTAAAAACCTTTAAAATTTAAAACGGTTAAATCAAAGGCGGTTAGTGCAATTTTTTTGTACTGCCGCCTTAATTCTTCTGTTAAACGCTTGTATAATATTCATTTATATGGTACAATAATTGCATAATTATTAGTTTTACGGAGTTTAAAATGATAGATATTTCATTGATTGAGCAGACCGACCCCGAAGTAGCTGAAGCGTTAAAGCTTGAACTTTCCCGTCAGCAGGGAAATATCGAGCTTATCGCAAGCGAAAACTTCGTTTCCCCCGCAGTGCTTGCCGCAGCAGGCAGCCATTTGACGAATAAGTATGCAGAAGGCTATCCTGCACACCGCTATTACGGCGGTTGTCAGTTCGTGGACATTGCCGAAGATTTAGCTCGCAACCGTCTTAAAGAGATTTTCGGCTGCGAATACTGCAACGTTCAGCCCCACTCGGGCGCAAGCGCAAACCTTGCGGTGTTCTTCGCAATGTTACAGCCCGGCGATACCGTTATGGGTATGAACCTTGCTCACGGCGGACATCTTTCTCACGGCTCGCCCGTCAATATTTCAGGTAAGTATTTCAACATCGTTCCCTACGGCGTAAGCAAGGACGACCAGAGAATTGACTACGACGAGATGGAAAAGATTGCCTTAGAGTGCAAGCCCAAGCTCATCGTATCGGGCGCAAGCGCATACCCGAGAGTAATCGACTTTAAGCGCATTCGTGAAATCTGCGACAAGGTCGGCGCGTATATGATGGTGGATATCGCCCACATAGCAGGCTTGGTTGCGGCAGGACTTCACCCTTCCCCCGTGCCCTATGCGGACTTCGTAACGACCACTACCCACAAGACCTTACGCGGTCCACGCGGCGGCGTTATAATGTGCAAGGAAGAGTACGGTAAGGCAATCGACAAAGCCATCTTCCCTGGCATACAGGGCGGACCTTTAATGCATATAATTGCGGCTAAGGCAGTCGCTTTCAAGGAAGCGTTGACCCCCGAATTTAAGGAATATCAGGCGCAAATCGTCAAGAACGCAGCCGCTATGGCAGACGAGTTCAACAAGCTCGGCATAAATATGGTTTCAGGCGGTACGGATAACCACTTAATACTTTTAGACCTTACCGATAAGGGTATGACGGGTAAAGAGCTTGAGCATATGCTGGACGAAGTGCATATCACCGTAAACAAGAATGCAATACCCTTCGATACTCAAAAGCCCTTCGTTACCAGCGGTATAAGAATAGGTACGCCCGCAATGACCACAAGGGGTATGAAGGAAGCCGAAGCACGCAAGATTGCCTGCCTTATTGCAGAAGTTATCGAAAAGAAGGAAGAGTCTTTCGAGCACGTCACCGCAGAAGTGGCAAAGCTGTGTCAGGCGTTCCCCCTTTATGCAGACTGCGTAAAGTAATTTAGATTTTATAATAAATTTTTGCAGACCCGATAAAAAGTCGGGTCTGCTTTCACGTAATAAGCCAAAAAATAAAGGAGTCTATCGTGGATAGACTTATTCTACGCAGGATATTTGCCCTAACGAGCGCCGTCTGCTATAATGGCGTATATAGGAGAAACGGATATGACAAAATTACCGATTGGCGAATTTATCGCCAAAGCGCGAAGGGAAAAGGGGTTGACCCAGCGAGAGATAGCGGATATTCTCGGCATATCGAACCGCACGGTTTCCGCATGGGAACAGGGCAGGGCTTACCCCGATATACTTTCGCTTTCCCAACTTGCGGAAATTTTAGGCGTGACTGCGGACGAGATTTTAAAGGGTGAAAAGGCAAGTTCCGCCGAACCCGTAAAAAGTAGTAATTCGCAGGCGGATAATAGGGCGTCAACTGCCGATTGTACTCAATCGAACGGCGAAAATATACCCCCTTCGGCAGTAAACGGGGAAAGCGTAACCGCAACGAGCAATTGCCGTACCGCAGTCGATAACCTTGCTTTTCGCGGCAGAGTATGTATAGCCGTTCAATGCTGTGGTTCGGTTTTGCTCTTCGGCGGTATAGTGGCGGCAAACTTTATATTATGGTTAGGTATCCTCTTGGCGGTACTCGGCGTATGTGCCGTTATCGTGGCGACCGCAGTTTTCTTTGCGTTTTCGGACAGGGCGAAAAAGACTGTCGGTTTAAATTTTGAAGGGGTCGGCGGTTTAACCGAAATTCAAAGGCAGTGCTTGCTTGATATAGGTAAGATAAACGCCCGTGCGCTATTAATCTGGGGGTGCTGTTGGTTTGTATTAACGCTAGTTTTTATCGCTATACATCTCCTTGCGTGGGTGATACCGTTGATTATCGGCATAATAATCCTTGCCGTTGCGGCGCTTATGAGAGCGATTAATATCAATAAGTACGGCAATATGGCTCAATTAACCGTGTTTAGAGCAAACGGCAGACTGCTTTTAAAGTGCCTTGCGTTCACGGCTATACCCATAGCCTTAGCGGTTGGCTTAATCTTGTTTTTCGCATTCTGGCGGCAGGTTGACGTCAAGGTCGACTATAAAGGCGACGCCGACGGCTTTGTCGATTATATGCATACCGCAATTCTTTCAAATGAAAATTACAGCGGTAATCTGCCTTACGGCGAATACGTTCTCGATTTGTCCGCCGTGACGGAAGAAAATAAAGAGGATAAATTCATTCGTGTGCACGATTATTTTTATGCTGTAAATATGGGCGACAGTATAGACTTATACTTAGCCGAACCCGACCTATCCTATCCGCAGGGCGTGGAAGCGGTTTCTCCTAAAATGTTTGCCACGGTGGAGCAGGTTTCTTCAATCGGCGGTAAGGTCTACAACGTGCGCTACGGATGCGGTGCGGTTGAATATGCTAATTACGTCAACGTAGAGCGCTCGTTCGATTTCAAAGAAGAGAACGGCGTGGTGACGGTTACGAGAACGGAAATTACTAACTACTTTCAGGATATTCTATTCGGCGGCTTAACGATTTGCGCTTTTTCACTCGCCGTCTGCGCAGCCGTTTATTTTACTAAACGTAAACCGCTACCCACCTTTACGCTTGACAGGGAACAAAACTAAATATTTTTGTTAAATTTAGCAAAGCGCAACCGTGAGTTGCGCTTTATTTTTGAATAAGCACGCGAAAAGCGGTTGTTATTTTTAAAATGCTACCGTATAATAGAAGCATAAAAACGGTGCGGCAACCTGCCGTATAAGGAGAGAAATATGTCGTTTGCAGACAATTTACAGTATTTGCGCAAAAAGAATAAGATTACTCAGGAAGATTTGGCGGAAAGCTTAAACGTTTCCCGTCAGTCGGTGTCTAAATGGGAAACGGGCGAAGCTTACCCCGAAACGGACAAGCTTATAATTTTATGCGATAAGTTCGGCGTGACCTTAGACGAGCTTTTAAGGGGCGACGTAACCAAAGAGACGGAAGAGATTACGAGCGAGCAGGAAGAAAAGACGGAAGCGGTCAAGAGCGAGAGCGAGTGTGAAAAGCAAACCGCCTGCTCATCTTGCGGCGCTTGCGAAAAAGGCAATGGCGAAATACACAGCAAAAGGACGGCAATCGGTGCCGCAATATCTTCTGCAACTATGGTACTTTGTGCGGTAATATATCTATGCTTAGGGTTTGCGTTAAACCTTTGGCACCCGACCTGGCTGGTATTTTTAGGCGGTATACTCGTCTGTATCTGGACGGGCGGACTATTAGAAGACGAGAGCAATAAGCCCTTAAAAGAAAAAATCGGCGGTCTTGCGTGCGGAACGGTTATGGTCAGTGCGCTTATAATCTTCCTTTCAATCGGCTTTATCTGCGGCATCTGGCACCCCACCTGGATAGTGTTTATAATCGGTGCAGGCATCTGCGGCGTTATAGGTACGCTTACTAACTATAAAAAGCAATAAAAGTTTTCACCGAATTTTTACTCTTCAATTATTGAAAAATATTAAACAAAATGGTATTATATCTTTGTAAATTGATTAATATTAACAGGGTATAATATTTATGAAGATTAAAATTACTTCTGATTCAACCTGCGATTTAGGGCAAAAGCTCATTGAAAAATACGATATCGGCATTTTCCCCCTTACCGTTATTTTAGGCGATAAAAGCTATAAGGACGGCGAAATTGCCCCTGAAGATATCTTCGATTTCGTCGCAAAGACGAACACCTTGCCCAAGACTGCGGCAGGCTCGCTTGAAGGCTATACCGAGTATTTTGAAGAGAGCTTAAAGGGATACGACGCTTTAATTCACTTTAATATTTCATCTCTCGCATCGTCAAGCTTTAACGCGGCAAGCAAGGCGGCGGAAGGTTTCGGCGGCAAGGTCAGGGTTATCGACAGCAGAGCCCTTTCAACGGGTCAGGGGCTTTTGGTGCTTAAGGCGTGCGACTTGGCTCAAGAAGGCAAGAGCGCGGAAGAGATTGAAAGCGAGATAATCTCTTTAAGGGCAAAGGTGAACACATCTTTCGTTCCCGACAGCTTGGAATATCTGCACAAGGGCGGCAGGTGCTCGCTTGCGGCTATGTTAGGGGCAAAGGTCTTAAAACTGCACCCTATGATTTGCGAAAATACAGACGGTCAGTTGATTGCCAAAAAGAAGTATATGGGCAATATGGAAAGGTGTATCCGCACCTATATTGCCGATTTAAAGGCGCAGTACCCTGTCTACGACAAGTCGAGAGTTTTTATAACTCACAGCACGGCGGATAGAGAACTTGTAGAGATGGCAAAGCAGCTCGTTAAGGAAAATTTCGAGTTCGACGAGATGATTGAAACGGTTGCAGGCAGTATTATAACTTCGCACTGCGGAAGAAATACGCTGGGCGTTTTGTTTATAACCAATTAATTACTTAAAGCGAAAGACAGCCTTCGGGAATATCCTGCGGCTGTCTTTTTCAGTGTGAGTTCATATAATCGGTAAATTCCTTTGTCTTTGACCAATATTTGATTCCCCAGTTTTCAAAGTTCCACTCATCGGAATAGAGATTGCACTCATAATCTATATAGTAAAGCAATCCGTCTCGAACGACGAAATTCGTGGGAAAGTAGTCAAGATTGAGTCCTGCGGCGTAAACTTTATGCGCAATTTCGCGCATCTGAACGAGATATTCTTCCTTCATCTCGTCGGATTTGACAAGCTCGTAAACCGTAGCCCCACAGATATACTCTTTTAGTATTCTTTCGTTCTTAATATCAGCGTCGAGCATTTCGGGAATTCTTACGCAGGCGCCTTTCAGCCTTTTATAGTCGTACAGCTCTGCCTGAATTTTATCACCGAAAGCGTAATAGTCGCAGGGCTCGTGGTGTATCTGTTTGAGAACGTACTGTTTTCCGTCTCGCTCGGCAAGGTAGGAATATCCCCCCTTGCCCCGTCCCAAGAGTTTGACGATTTCATATTCGACGTTATTTACGCTCAGCTTTTCAGGCATAATCTCTTCCTTACCCCGATTTTTTCAGTTTAATTATATCATAATTAGCGGCTACGTCGCAAATTATTTTAAAAAATTCTTTAATTGAAAAAGTAAGTTCTATCAAAAAAGAAGAAGTTAATATTTCAA